>JAHDBM010000006.1:50186-85053 GCA_020630395.1 Flavobacteriales bacterium | reverse complement strand
ACTAATTCATTTAGTCTTTTTAAAAATACAGGGTTTGGAACATTCATATCTTTAAAATAAGCATCTTGATATTGAGATAAGTTGTATTTATAAAAAATTGATTTAGACATTCCGTATAGCACATTTTTTGAAGGATAATTAATCCTAGACATATAATCTTTGTGCTCTTTGATGTATTTATTAGTTTGCTCAATTTCTAATGAAAAAGCTAAAGAAAACTTCTCAATTAGCATATCTGTTATAGTTTGAGACAATTCAGGCTCTAAACTTTTATCCATTAGGCTAAGATTACCTACAAAAATTACAAATAAAAATTTATCGTAATTATCTTTTAGAATTCCAGGATTTTCAATAAAATCAGGATCATTATTGATAAGTTCGGCAACATCTCCAAATCCCTCTTCCATGGTTTGAATGAGAGAATTAATAAGTGCATTCGATAACTTATCTTCTGATATTTTCTTTTTAAATAACCCTTTTAACATAGCAAGTTACAAACATAGTGTAATTTAATATCATTTTCCACTAGCTTTCAGTTAAGTAATAAACTCATTACTGTTAATAATCTAATAAAGATTTTATTTTAGTAGAAACCTTTTTTCCGTTTGGAATCATAGCTTCTTCTAAAGTTGAGTTTAATGGTATTGCTGGCGTATTTTCAGATCCAATTACTTGAACAGGAGCATCTAATTGTTCAAAACATTTATCACTCACTAATGCAGCAATACTTTGTGCAAAAGTATTAGCTGAAGGTTCTTCTGTAACAATTAAACATCTACCGTGCTTTTTAGCGGTATTAATTACTAATTCTTCATCTAATGGATGAATTGTTCTTAAGTCAATTATTTCTACTTGTGCATCAAAATCTTTAGCGGCAGTTTTACTCCAATAAACCCCCATACCATAGGTGATAACTGCAATTGAATTGCCTTTTTCAATTTGTTCGTTATCAGCTTCTAGTACAACCCTACCTTTACCAAATGGAACAACATAATCTTCATCTGGCTCGATCGTTTTTGCATCCTCAGTTCCTTTTATTTTGCTCCAATACAACCCTTTATGCTCTAACATTACACATGGGTTTGGATCATAATATGCAGCTTTCATCAATCCTTTTAAATCTGCCCCAGTACTAGGATAAGCTATTTTTATCCCTTTAATATTTGCTAAAACTGATTCAACACTAGAGGAATGATAAGGACCTCCGCTCCCATAAGCTCCTATGGGAACTCTTAAAATACAGCTTGCAGGCCACTTACCATTTGATAAATAATTTGATCTACTAACCTCAGTAAATAATTGGTTTAAGCCTGGCCATATATAATCTGCAAATTGAACTTCTACAATTGGTTTACAACCTACAGCCGACATACCAACTGTACTTCCAATTATAAATGCTTCTTGTATTGGTGTATTAAACACCCTATCATCTCCAAATTTTTGAGCTAATGTAGCAGCTTCTCTAAATACACCTCCTAATCTACCTCCTACATCTTGTCCGTATAATAAAGATTCTTTATGTTTTTGCATGATTTCTTGAACAGCAAATAAAGCACTATCTACCATTACAGTTGGTTCCTTTCCTTCTGGAGAACGACTTCCTTTTTCTTCTGTTATTGGTGTCGGAGCAAAAATATGAGTATACAAATCTGATGGAGATGGATCTTCTTCTTTTAATGCTTTTTGATAATCTTCTGCTACTTCTTTATGAGCATTAACTTCAATATTAACTAAATCGGCTAATTCAACACCTAAATCTTGTAATTGCGATTTAAATAATGGAAAGGGATCTCTTGCTTCATGTTCTTCTAAATCATCTCTATACCACTCCATCCTAACACCAGATGTATGATGATTAAGTAATGGTACTGTTGCATGTATTAAAAATGGTCTTCTTTCTTTTCTAACCGTATTTACAACTTCATGAAGTGTGTTGTAAGATTCTAAAAAATCAGCTCCATTAATAGTTTTAGCTTCTATCCCTTTAAATCCTTGTATATATTCATAAGCATTTTGAGCGCGAATTTCATCTGCACTAGCCGATATATCCCATTCATTATCTTGAATTAAATAAATGATAGGCAATTGTTTGAGTGCAGCCATTTGAAATGCTTCTGCAACCTCTCCTTCAGTGACAGATGCATCACCAAGTGAACATATTACTACCGCATTTTCATTACCTTTTTCGGTTAAACCTTGTAAATCTTTATACTGAATACCCATTGCCGCACCAGTAGATGGTATTGCTTGCATGCCTGTTGCAGACGATTGATGAGGAATTTTTGGCTTATCATCATCTCTTAAGCTAGGGTGAGAATAATATGTTCTTCCACCAGAAAATGGATCACTTTTTTTTGCTAATAACTGCAACATTAAATCGTAAGGAGACATACCAATACCTAACAAAATAGAGTCATCTCTATAGTATGGATAAACATAATCTTTGGGTGTTAATTGAAGAGCAGCTGCTAATTGTATTGCCTCATGACCTTTTGAGGTTGCATGAACATACTTACTGGTAACTGCTTTGTTTTCTTCATAAAGCTCTGCCATTGCTCTAGCTTTACACATTAAACCATAAGCTTTTAGCAATACGTCTTTTGGTATATTTGATTTTGTATTTTTCTGCTCTACCGTCTGATCTTCCATCTATCTTTATATTCTATTTAATTTGCCATTTCTGACATAAATTTAATTCTCATTAGCCTTAATTCTTCTTCTTCAAAATCTCCTTCAAATTCTTCCATAGCTACTTCTATTGAATCAGTTTCTGCTTCACTGAAATAATCAAATATTTCTTCTTGTGAATCTTCATCTAGCATATCATCAATGTGATAATTAAGGTTAACCTTAGTGCCAGAAGAAACAATTGTTTCTATTTCTGTAATTAACTCATTAATAGATAGTTTTTTTGCTTCAGCAATATCATTTAAGTCTATCTTCTTATCAATATTGGTAATAATATGAATTTTAATGCCTGATTTATTAGCTACAGATTTAACTACTACATCTTGAGGTCGCTCAATTTCCTTTTCAATTACGTATTTATCAATTAACGCTACAAACTTAGCCCCAAAACGAGCAGCTTTCCCTTTTCCAACTCCAGATATATTTTGTAAATCAGCTATAGATATAGGATAATGGATGCACATTTCTTGAAGTGAAGGATCTTGAAACACTACAAATGGCGGTACATTTTTCTCTATAGCTACTTTTTTTCTTAAATCTTTAAGCATAGCATATAATTCCTCATCTAATACATTCTTTTTAGGCTTTGTAATATCAGATTGTATATCAGATTCATAATCTCGCTCTGCAAAAAGCTTTATTGACTGAGGGTTCAGAATAAATTCCTCACCCTTGGGTGTTATTTTTAAAATCCCATAAGATTCTATTTCTTTATCTATTAGACCATGAACAAGTGATTGTCTTATTATAGCTTCCCATTTTTTTAATCCTTGCTCTTTTCCTTTACCAAAAATTGGTAATTGGTCATGTTTGTAATTTACTATGTCATTATTCTTTAATCCGGATAAGACATGCGCTATGTGTTTTGCCTTTTGTTTTTGGCATAAATCTTTTATGGTTTTAAGCAATAAAACGACTAGGTCTTTTCCTTCATAAGATTCCTTAGGGTGTTTACAATTATCACATTTTTCTGAACATTGACCTTCGTCATATTCTTCTCCAAAATAATGAAGTATATATTTTCTCCTACATAAAGAAGTCTCAGCAAAGGAAACAATATCATACAGTAATTGCTTACCAATCTCTTGTTCAGAAATGGGTTTTCCCTGTAAAAACTTCTCTAACTTCTCAATATCTTTATAACTGTAAAAAGTCACACAGTTACCCTCTCCTCCATCTCTACCTGCTCTACCAGTTTCTTGATAAAACCCTTCTAAACTTTTAGGAATATCATGGTGAATAACAAAACGCACATCAGGTTTGTCAATACCCATACCAAAAGCAATAGTAGCAACAATAACATCAACATCTTCCATTAAAAACATGTCTTGATGTTGAGCCCTTACTTTCGAATCTAATCCTGCATGATACGGTAATGCTTTTATCCCATTAACTTGTAGCAATTCGGCAAATTTCTCAACCATTTTACGACTGAGACAGTATATTATACCTGATTTCCCCTCATGCTGTTTAACATATTGAACAATTTGTTTTTCAACATCATGCTTAGGTCTTACTTCGTAAAATAAATTATCTCTATTAAAGGAAGATTTAAATATGTTGGCATTGGTCATGCCAAGCGTTTTTCTTATATCTTGTTGTACTTTAGGTGTAGCAGTTGCAGTTAATGCCATTACAGGCACATTGCTAATTTGCTGCATCATGTTTTTTAACCTTCTATATTCTGGTCTAAAGTCATGCCCCCATTCCGATATACAATGAGCTTCATCAATAGCAAAAAAAGACACATTAGCACGCTTAAGAAATTCAATATTATCGCGTTTTGTTAATGACTCTGGTGCAACAAAAAGCAATTTAGTTTTATTAGAAAGAATATCCTCTTTTACTTGCTTTATCTCTCCTTTAGTTAAAGAAGAATTTAAAAAATGGGCAACAGCATCATTTTTACTATGATAACGAACTGCATCTACTTGGTTTTTCATGAGAGCAATAAGCGGAGACACAATAACAGCTGTTCCTTCTTGTATAAGAGCAGGTAATTGATAACAAAGAGATTTCCCACCTCCAGTAGGCATAATAACAAATGTGTCATTACCTTCTAAAACGCTTCGAATAATTTTTTCTTGATTCCCTTTAAATCCATCAAAGCCAAAGTGACTTTTTAAACTTTCTGATAAATCAATACTTGATGCAGTATGCATACTTTTTTCTTCTTAATTGTCTATACTCTAATATAGCACAAGTTTTCAAGTAAATCAAAAAAGATTTAACTAAACACATATTTTTTTAACACTTTTTAAACAGGCTAGTTTTCAACTAAATATTAAGTTATAGTTTATTCCCATTACACCTTATTAATATTACAGCTTCGATACTTTTATAGTTTACAAGTCAAAAAATAGAATTAAAAAAATCAAAGAACCAAATAAACAGCAGGTTGAATACAAGTAATTCATTATTCATTTTACTTATTTAGTTATAATAGTTCATCATTGTGTAAATATATTTTAAATTTGAACTTCATTTTATGGAAGAACAAAAAGAGAATATGTCATTTATAGATCACTTAGCCGAGCTAAGGAAACGAATTATATTGTCCATATTTCCAATTCTTGTTTTTGCAGTTGTAATCTTTATCTTTTTCGAACAACTATCTGACACTATATTAATGTCTCCTCTTTACAAGGATTTTCCTACCTATAAGATGTTTTGCTATTTAGCTCAATCGGTTAATATAGAATCCAATTTTTGTTTAGATGTACCAATAGCATTAAGAGAAGATACAGTTGGGCAACAGTTTACAGTAAGCATGTGGTTTTCTATAGTTGGGGGTATTATCGCCTCTATTCCTTGGATTGTATACCAATTATGGCAATTTGTAAAACCAGCACTCAAACTAAATGAATTAAAGGCTGTTAAAGGTTTCGGATTCTATGTTTTTTTACTTTTAATGATAGGAATTGCTTTCGGTTATTTTATTGTATCTCCCTTGTGCATTAACTTTTTTGGTAATTATGATCCATTAAAACTTGAGAAAATACCTTCCTTTTTATCTTACTTTAAGTTTAT
This sequence comes from Flavobacteriales bacterium, assembly GCA_020630395.1. Taxonomy (GTDB): domain Bacteria; phylum Bacteroidota; class Bacteroidia; order Flavobacteriales_D; family CAJJDF01; genus CATLPG01. The sequence continues at coordinate 79,335 of JAHDBM010000006.1, read as the reverse complement.
TATAAATCCAGTATTAGCCTGTGCCATTTTATTTCAACTACCAGTGGTTATATATATAATGAGTAAAATTGGTGTGATGAATCCGGTTGTCCTAAAGAAATATCGAAAACATGTCATAGTCGCTATTTTGGTGTTATCTGCTGTGATTACTCCCCCAGATTTTGTTAGTCAGGTAATCGTTTCTATTCCTGTTTTAATTTTATATGAAATTAGTATTGGTATTTCTGCTCGAATTTTGAAAAAAACATCAAACATTTAACCCTCTTTTACGTATTTAAGATTAATGATTACAAAACTATTATTTACACTATTCATTTTCCTGCTTTTATGTGGCAATTTTGCTGTAGGGCAAAAAACGATAGTGTATGGTATTGTAACAGATGCTAAAACTAGCGAACCTCTTCCTTTTGTAAATGTTGGATTTAAAGGAACTAAGACTGGTACATCTACTGATTTGGATGGAAAATACAGACTAGAAACTTATTATGTATCAGATTCACTAACTTTTTCATCTCTAGGTTTTTCACCTCAATCATTTGCAGTGAAAGCTGATAAATCTCAAGAAATTAATGTTAGTTTAAAGGAATCAGAATTAACACTAAAAGCAGCTGTAATTACTGCTTCAAAAAAAGATGATAACCCAGCCCATCCAATTTTAAAAAATGTAATTCGTAACAAGAAAATAAACAACAAGAAAAAATTAGACTCATATTCTTATGAAGTATATAACAAAGTAGAATTTGATATCAATAATTTGGATGAGAAATTTATGAATCGAAAAATGTTCAATAAATTCGATTTTATATTTGACTATATTGATTCTTCTGATGAAAAACCTTATTTGCCTATTTTCATAACCGAATCAGTATCAGATTTTTATTACACAAGAAATCCAAAGCGTAAAAAAGAAATCATTAAGGCTTCTAAAATATCTGGAGTTGAAAATGAATCAGTAAATCAGTTTTTGGGTGATATGTATCAAAACATAAATGTTTACGAAGACATGATTCCAATTTTTGGAAAAAGTTTTGTTAGTCCGATTACACATGGAGCTTTATTCTATTATAAATACTACCTAACAGATAGCGCTACAATTGATGGTAATTGGTGTTATAAACTAGAATTTAAGCCCAAGCGTAAAGGAGACATGACCTTTACAGGTGAAATTTGGATTCATGACACTACTTATGCGGTAAAAATATTTGATGCCACTATTGCTGAAGATGCCAATATTAATTTCGTTAATAAATATCACATTAAACATACATTTAAACAAGTTCAGCCAGAGGCTTGGCTAATGGTACTAGATGAATCTATGGTTGATATTAGTCCGCTTGAAAACAATAAGAAAAAAGGAATTTACGGAAGAAAAACTACATCTTACAAGAATTTTTCAGTAAATACTGAGTTACCATCATCAGTTTTTGAGGGAGCAGAAAACATTACTGTACTTGATGGATCAGATGAAAAAGACAAAACGTATTGGGATTCTGCAAGACATGTTAAGTTAACTGAAAAAGAAAGTAATATCTATCAAATGATAGATACAGTTAAGGACCTCCCTATTGTTAGAACATATATTGATGTTATATCTACAATTATTACTGGATACAAAGTGCTAGGTCCGATTGAAATTGGCCCCTACACCTCTTTTTATAGCTTTAATCCTATAGAAGGCCATAGACTTGCTTTTGGAATGCAAACTAGCAATGATTTTAGCACAAAAATAATGTTTAAAGGTTTAGGTGCTTATGGATTTCTTGATAAGAAATGGAAATATACATTTGGGACTAAATTTTTCTTATCTAAAAAGCCTAGGCGTCTTGTATCTATCGATTACACAAATGAAGTTCGTCAATTCGACAGAGACTTTTTTAGTGTTTACAATCAAAACATCATTTCTTCTTTTTTTAGACGAAATCCTTTTAACAAATTAGTTAATGTAGAAGGATTCAATTTTGAATACTATAATGAATGGTTTGAAGGGTTATCGAATACTATACGTTTTCAAACATATAATTTAGAAACGCTTACCGATATTTTACCATTTGAATATCTAAATGCTGATTCTTCTAGAGGAGGAAGCCCAAGTTTTCAAAACAGTGAAATTAGTTTAACTATGCGCTATGCTCATAATGAAAAATTTGTTTCAGGAGAGTTTAACAGAATTAGTTTAGGAACTAAGTACCCTGTTATTACCACTACTTTATCTAAAGGATTGGTAGATATTTTTTCTAGTGATTATGACTATACAAAGGTAAAAATTAATATTGATGACTGGTTTAATGTTGGCTATTTTGGATACTTAAGCTATGAAATTGAAGCTGGTAAGTTATGGGGAACCGTACCCTACCCTCTTTTATTTGTGCATCAAGGAAATGAAACTTGGGGATACGATAACAATTCTTTTAACGCTATGAATATTGGAGAATTTATTAGTGATGAATACGTTAGTGTTAATCTAGAGCAACATTTTGAAGGTTTATTTTTAAATAAATTTCCTTTTTTAAGAAAACTAAAATGGAGAGAAGTACTTTCATTGAAAGGAATTTATGGTAGATTAAATGATAAACATAGTTCGATTTTTGAACTACCAAACTTCAGTAGATCATTAGCTGACAAACCATATCTAGAAGGATCTGCTGGTATAGAAAATATATTTAAAGTATTAAGAGTTGATGCATTATGGAGAATGACGTATTTAGACAATGGATCTGAAGATATTAGCGTTCTTAAGTTTGGTATTCGTGCAAAATTGCAAATAAGATTTTAAACCTAGTAATTTGAAAATAGAAGCTAAAAATTTAAAAAAGATTTACAGTCGTAAAGAAGTTGTTAAAGATGTTTCTTTAGAAGTGTCTCAAGGTGAAATTGTTGGCTTATTAGGTCCTAACGGAGCTGGTAAAACAACCTCTTTTTACATGATTGTTGGTTTGGTTAGACCAAATTTGGGCTCAGTTCATTTTAATGGTGAAGACATTACTAAAGCTCCTATGTTTAAACGAGCTAAAATGGGAATAGGGTATTTACCACAAGAAGTTTCGGTTTTTAGAAAAATGAATGTTGAAAACAACATTATGTCTGTTTTAGAACTTGGTAATAAAAACAAAAGCGAACGAAATAACAGGTTAGAAGAGTTATTAGAAGAATTTGGATTAACCGAGCATAGAAAAACTCTTGGACAATCATTATCTGGAGGGCAAAAGAGAAGAGTTGAAATTGCTAGAGCATTAGCATCTGATCCTAAATTCATCTTATTAGATGAACCTTTTGCAGGTGTTGATCCTGTTGCTGTTGAGGATATTCAACAAATTATTTACAATTTAAAAGATAAAAACATTGGTATTCTTATAACCGATCATAATGTACAAGAAACGTTAGCTATTACAGACCGAACATATTTAATGTTCGAAGGAAATATTTTAAAAGCAGGAAAACCAAAGGAACTAGTTGAAGATGAAACTGTTCGAAAGGTTTATCTTGGTCAGAATTTTGTATTTAGAGAAAATAAAATCGCCACACGATAATGCTTACCTTGTTTAGAGTTATTACTATTCTTGAAGGTATTTCATACATACTACTTCTATTTGTTGCAATGCCTATTAAATACCTTACACAAAATGATAGCTATGTTAAAATGCTTGGTATGCCACATGGAGTTTTATTTATAGCTTATATTGTGTTAGCTATACTACTATTCAAACCTCAAAAATGGAACTATAAAGATTTAGCAATTATTCTAATTGCATCTCTCCTACCCTTTGCTACTTTTTATGTTGATTGGAAATATCTTAAAAAACGATAATTATTTATTTCTAAATACAGTAACATTTCCTTTTTGCTCAAATTCTTGTTGCTTTTTATCTTTATACTTGGCAAACCAATAATACGTGCCATCTGATACTTCTTTATCATTATTGATGTTTTTACCATCCCAAAACATATTTATATCATCAGTTTGGTAAACAAGTTCTCCCCATCTATTATAAATAGTAAAATCAAATCCAAAAATATGTTTTTCGAAATAAGTTAACGAATCATTTTGAAAATCATTATTTGGTGAAAACACATTAGGGACTAAAAGCTCTGCAGGACAAAATTCTACAACTGCTATCTCATCTGATACATCACAACCAAACTGATCAAAAACGGTTATGCGGTAATCTCCTTCTTGAAAAACTGTATTATATTGCCCTACAGTATTATCATACCACAAATAACTATTCCATATACCTGCATCTAACACCAAACCACCATTATCAAAACAATGTTCAAGAGTATCAGCCAAATCTAAATCAGATGGTTTTGGTTTAATATCTACTGTTTGTGTTGTAGTATCTCTACATCCATTAACATCTTCAACAACAAGAGTCACAGTGTATAATCCAGGAGCAGAATATGGGTGAATTCCTACAGTGTCAGTACTAGAATTTCCATCTCCAAAATCCCAATTCCACAATGCAATTGAGGTATCTTGTAATGCATAAAAACAAGTATCAGAAACTGCATTAAAAACTGAAGTATCACCTATGCATGTAATTGTTGGAGGAACATAAAAATCATATATAAGTTCATATGAAAAATCTGAATAAGTTACATCCGGTTGTGAATAATTATAGAATCCAAATCTACCAGGTTGAAAACATCCATTAACATCAAAAATAGTATCATTATCAATTTTTATTATAATTTTACTGTAGGTAAATGTTAATTCAAAATCATAAGTTTGACTATAATTCCAGCCTAAAGTCGTATTGATGTATTTACCTAAATTAGTCCTATTAATACCAACATCTTCTTGATCCCAAAAAACAGGATAATTTGCAGCTGCATTTGATAAATTGATGTTTGTATCTATTTTAGATAATGAAAATCCTTCATCTGCTGTAACTCCACTTACAACTTGAAATTCTTGTTTCCAATCAAATAGATAAAAATCGCATTCATTAGGGCCGCTAATAACATTTGGAGATTTGTAGCCAAATACAAACCCCATAAAGTCATTATCTCCAGAACCAACATCTACTCTAAACTTACCTTTAATTCTTACGTTTATATAGTCATCTGGACTAACAAACATAGTAGGCTGCCCGTTAATCGATTGTGTAACACTAGTGCCACCAGCATTAACAGACCAATTACCTGATGCTGCTGGCCCTTCTTGAATCCAAGTAGACAAACTAATATTTCCTCCACATTGTGAAAAAATGGAGTAAGAACAAAAAAGACTAATTAATAAACTAAATTTAATCATATTTATAGCTTAGAGTATTGTGTGTTTTAAAATTTTAAAATAATAATAAATACTGTAAAAAAGATTATTATTTCATAAAACAACTACTATACTACATGAAATAGCTAAGAATTTTTATAAATCAACAAAATATGTCTGTAGTCTAACAGTTTCTAATTCTCCATTTGGTAATAATATTTTAATATCTTGAAATTTAATGGTGCTTCCTGCTGATAGTTTTCTAAAAGCATTTCGAACATGAATAGGAAACCTACCCGAATACTCAATAATACTTTGCTCACCATCATCATCCATATAAATTAAATTATATGCTAATATTTTACAATTAACACCATTATAATTAGCGTTAAGATGAGAAGACACTAACAAATCTCTTTTAATAACAGAATCATTCCCAATGCCTGCAATAGAAACTTTAGGCATAATCGGATCAATAAATTTAAACTCTTTTATTGTATGCAGCTTTATTTTACCCCTTTTATTTTTGCAATAAACCTTAAGTTTTCCTCCTTGATAATTTAATGTATCTGAATATACTGGAAACAATTGATATTTATTTTTTGAAATTTTTTTCACCTCCATATTTTGTCCTCTGACATGTGCAACAGGTATTTTAGGATTATCAGAAAAAACAATAACTTTATTTGGTGTTCTCCATCTATACAAAACATTAGAGTCACTTTTAATGATAATATTAGCATTCTTTTTTCTAAGTCTAAGCTTAACAACAGTGTCATTTCCTTGTGAAAAAACTAGACTGAAGCTAAACAGATGAAAAAGAACAATATAAACTACTTTCTTAATCATATATTTAAAATTCGTTTTATATCTAATGGATTCATCTTTTCTGGATCAATTTCTACTTTATTCATTCTGAAATAGTCATTCTCATCTAATTCAAAGTTATCTTTATTAACAAAAAATAAATGAGGCTTTTTATCAATTAAATGAATAAACCATAAGCAATTATCCTGTTTAGGATTACATGAAAATTCATTATTTCGATAATATTTATACATTAATTGCCTATCGTTTTCTGTTAAGTAATAACTACCGTTATACTCAAGTGTATCTTTAGAATCTTTATCAATAAAATTAACATTTTTAGCTAACAACCCTTTAGGAAGCTTTTCAGGAGCATCACAATTCCAAATTCCAAATTTCTCCATAGAAAAAACACTAACCACCCTAGAGTTTATAATAGACTGCATACTTGGAGAGTATTGATATTGTGCACTAAAACTTAAATCTGGATTATTGATTTCTAAATATTCATCATCATCTAAAATTAAAGATTCATCAACTGGCCAAACATATTTGATAACATTAATTTTTCTCTCAACAGAATCTGACTTATTTAGCTTCTTATTTGTTAATTTTTCTAGTTGTATACTAGACATAACTTCAATTACGAGCTCTTCATTTCTATTAAAAGCAGTAATGCTGTAATGATCTCCTTTTTTTGACAGTTCTATGTCTTCCCAATCTGTTTGTTCTAGTTTATTCATTTTATCTTTGTTTTCTCTTAACGGATAAAATTTAGTGTTTTCATATGATCTAAACTCAGGAAATTCATCAGGATCAAAATCTAACACAATTGGTTTTGATGTTGGAATATCAACTTTAACAACATCATTAGTTTTGTTATAAACTATATCACGCTCTAGAACTTTATTTGCTTCTGTATAATTCCACTTATTCGAAATAGTATCAAAATAATATGTGTTGAATGATTTACGAGAAGAATATGAGCTTAATAACACTTCTACTCTTTTATTATCTGCAATTTGTAAGTCTTCTCCGTCTTTATAAGCTCTTAATTCAAACATTCCCCTAGTTCTAAAATTATAGGTATAATCAGCTGAATCATATTCCATAGGAATACCTGCTAAAACAGCATCTACAGCATCTTTATATTCTTTAATAACCAAGGTTACCTCTCCTGTAGCAGCATCACCACTTTTATCTATTAAACTATTTGGTTTAATAATAACAGCTGTATTAGATTTCGTTATCCAATTACATCCTTTCTCTATATTTGATATCACAATAGACTCTGTAAACTTATTATTAGAAAAGGTAAATGGCTTTTCTTTAATTTCATCTTTTGTTTCAATAACATCAACAAATTCCTCTTTATCTTTAAAAGAATTGATGATATAATATCCTAATAGAAAAGAAACTATGGCTATACCAAGTACCAGTCCTAGTTTAACTATGTTAATGCCCTCCGTTTTGGCAACAGAAGGGTTTATTCTGTTTGCTAAAGACGAATAGTCTTTTAATTTTTCAATGTCTTCGTCAGACATGGGGCTCGTTTTTTTTGATTTATATGTTGACATCTTATTTAAGCTTTTAAATCCTGTATAATTTTCATTCCTCTTATTTTATCTAATAATCGATAAAACTTCATTTTTGCTGCTGATTCTTTAGTTTTAAAAAAATCAGCTATCTCCTTAAAAGATAATCCTTCAAAGAATCGCATTCTAAGATATTCAGCATCTTCTTCTTTTAACTGATTAAATATGGCATTCACTTTAGATGTTTCATCTTCATTCATATCAAATTCAAATTCTTCTTCAATAGATGATATGGCAACCTCAGTTATACCTATGAAATAACTCTTCTTCGACCTTCTGTAATAATTCATGATTTCATTATGTGCTATTCTATACACCCAACTAATAAATGAGTACCCTCTATCTTGATATTTATTCATGTTTTGATATACTTTTACAAATACATCAGCTACTATATCTTGAGTTAACTCTTTATCTCCTATTCTATTAAATACATATTTAAATACCGAGACAAAGTAATTGTTATAGATAATCTCAAAGGATAATTCTCCTCTTTGAACTTTGATTATTATTTCTTTTTCATCTCCCATATTTCTTTCATTTACTTCATTAACGACAAGATTATTAAAAAGTAACAACTTCTTTTGCTTTTATAGCGATAAGTTCTTTATCTATTGAATTATAAAAAATATATTTGTGTAAATTTTATAACTATGATTGAGATTATTGGTACACTGCTAATGTTAATTATGCTTCAAGCTGTTTTAGGTTTTGACAATCTTTTATACATTTCTTTAGAATCTAAGAAAGCTCCACTTGAGAAGCAATCATCTGTTAGAAAAAAAGGTATTTTGATTGCAATAGTACTAAGAGTTGTATTATTATTTGTCTTAATGTCACTTATACAATATTTTCAAAATCCAATCTTTGGGATTAATCTTGGCGAAAAAGGAACTGATGACTTTGCTATACATAGTATAATTGATTCTCATTTTAATATTCATAGTTTAATTGTATTAATTGGAGGTGGATTTATAATGTATACTGCCGTTAAAGAAATATGGCATATGATATCTCAAGAATCTGATATAGAGACTAAAAAAAATGATAAAGGAGCTAAAAAATCTGTAAACTCGGTTATTATATCAATTGTAATTATGAACTTGGTTTTTTCTTTTGATTCTATTTTAGCTGCTATTGGGTTAACCAAAGATATTGATGGCTATTACACTCAAATTATAGTAATGTCTATAGCAATTGTTATAAGTGGTATTTTAATGTTAGTTCTTGCAGATAAAGTTTCTGAGTTTTTAAAGAAAAATCGAATGTATGAGGTGCTAGGTCTATTTATATTACTTATTGTTGGTGTTATGCTAGTTGCTGAAGGTGGGCATTTAGCACACATTTATATCTTCGAAAACCCTATAACCCCTATGAACAATACTACTTTCTACTTTATTATTTTAACTCTAGTTGTTGTTGATTTAGTTCAAACTAGATATAAAAAGAAAATTATAGCTGCAGAAAATTTAGAAGAAAATAATCAATGATAAATATTGGAGAAGTAAATACACTTGAGATAAATAGACTTACTGATTTTGGATATTTTCTTAAAGATGAAGAAAATAATGAAGTCCTTATTCCTAATGCCTACACTGAAGAAAATTGGAAAATTGGAGATAAGATAGATGTTTTTATTTACAAAGACTCTGAAGATAGAATTGTAGCTACAACACTTCGTCCAAAAATTGAACTCTATGGCTTTGAATCTCTTGAAGTTGTTGACGTAAATAAAGTTGGAGCCTTTTTAGACTGGGGCTTACCAAAAGACCTTTTTGTTCCATACCGAGAACAACATGAGAAAATGCAAGTTGGAGAATCGTATCCTGTTACGCTTTATTTAGATTATGAATCTGAACGGTTAATCGCCTCCAATAAAATTGATCGATTTTTGGAGTTAGAAGATATTGAGCTAGAAGAAGAACAAGAAGTTGATTTGTTTTTCTATAAAAAAACAGAACTTGGATACAATGTAGTCATCAATAATCTTTACAAAGGACTTGTATATCACAATCAAATCTTTCAGTTTGTTGAGTTGGGAACTAGAGCAAAAGGTTTCATTAATACAATAAGAAACGACAAAAAAATTGATGTAAGACTTAATCGAAGAGGTCAAGAAAGAAAAGATAAGGATCAAGAAAAAATCGTTAATCTTCTTAAAAAAAATAATGGCTATTCTGGACTACATGATAAAAGTTCTCCTGATGAGATATATGCTAGACTCAAAATAAGCAAAAAAGCCTTTAAACGAGCTATTGGAGGCTTGTACAAGGATAAAATAATTAAAATAGAAGATAAAGGTATTCGATTAAATTAACTTTTCTATTTGTGTGGAAAATCTATAAATCAGGCTTTAAATCATTTCTCCAAATAGAAAAAAGTTTGGCTAAAAACTCTGTTGAAGCCTATTTAAATGACCTTGATAAATTAACTCAATACCTTGAAGCATACGGCAAACAAAACGTAACACCAAAAACACTCACTTTACAAGACTTACAACACTTTTTATCATGGATTGTTGATTTAGGTATTGGAGCTCGGTCGCAAGCTAGAATTATTAGTGGTATTAAAGCGTTTTATAAGTACTTAAATATTGAAGGTATAACTGATCAAAATCCTGCAATATTACTTGAAAGTCCTAAACTAGGTAGGAAATTACCTGATACATTATCTACAGATGAAATTAATCTACTTATTTCTGCAATAGATTTATCAAAACCAGAAGGACATAGAAATAAAGCTATTATTGAAACCATGTACGCTTGTGGACTAAGAGTTAGCGAGTTAGTAAATCTTAAACTTTCTAATGTATACAAAGAAGAAGAATTTATAAAAGTAGTAGGCAAAGGTAATAAAGAAAGGCTTGTACCAATAAGTAATGTAGCTCTTAAAGAAATTGAGATTTATGTTTCTAAGATTAGAAATAAGCTATCAATTTTAAACGGATACGAAGATTTTTTGTTTTTAAATCGTAGAGGAAAAAATTTAACTCGAGTTATGATTTTTACAATCATTAAAAGACTGACTGAAAAAGCTGGAATTAATAAAAATATTAGCCCACATACCTTAAGACACTCTTTTGCTACTCATTTAGTAGAAGCAGGTGCAGATTTAAGAGCTGTTCAAGATATGCTAGGTCATGTTTCTATTACGACTACAGAAATTTATATGCATCTTGATAAATCTTATATTAGAGAAGAAATTATGAGGTTTCATCCTAGGAAGTAGTTTTATTTAATCAATAATCATGACATATATAAAAGTCATTATGGCTCATTAATTGATTTTTTGATTTGTTTATCGTACATTTAAGTATGATTAACACATTTCAACAATATTCTGATAAAGAACTCATTCGTAAATGGGGAGAAAAATTAAAAGCACTCCGATTAGCTGCTAATCTATCTCAAACTGATTTGGCAGAACAAACAGGCATGAGTAGGAGTTCTATTGCTGAAATAGAAAAAGGAAGAAATTTTTCGATTGCTTCCCTCCTTTCCATTGCTCGCGCGTTAAACTTCCTAGATCAATTTGAATACTTCTTTAAAGAAGAAACCTATGAACTTTCTCCTATGGAGATATACGAAAGGGAACAAAAAAAGAAAAAAAGAGGTGGTTATAAAAAATGAAATGCCCATGATGGGTTGCAATAACTGTCATGAATAAATCAAGATTCACAATATCAAACAATTACCTTATGATAAACGTATGGAATTAGTAGAAGTTATCATATGGAATCAACTAGTAGGTGTTATTATTTACAATGAAACTAACAATACCTCTACTTTTGAGTATGCTAACAATTTTCTTAAAACAGGACTACAATTATCACCACTTATCCATCCATTATCCTCAAAAATTATAAAGGCAAATGCTAATGATGATCGCTTAGGCAATTTATCTTTCGACACAAACAAAGGACTTCCATTATTTATAGCAGATTCATTACCCGATAAATTTGGAACCGAATTATTTGCAAAATACTTAGAGAAAGAAGGTAAAAACTATCGTAACCTCACTCCTATTGAAAAACTAACCTATATAGGAAACAGAGGAATGGGAGCTCTCGAATTTAAGCCAGCAAAACATAATCAAGACCGATCTACAACATTAGATTTAAAGAAATTAAATAAACTTTCCACTTCTTTACTTAACGATAAACCAGTTGCAAATTTAGCCGATATAGGAAACTTATTTCATGTAGGTACTTCTCCTGGTGGCGCACAACCAAAAGTATTAATTAATATAGATAAAGAAACAGGAGATATTTATAGAGGTGACAATGCTCCTTTAAACAACCAGGAGTCATGGATTTTAAAATTTAATCGAGATATTGGACAGCCAAGTGATAAAGAAAAAGGAAAAATAGAATATGGTTATTATTTAATGGCTAAGGATGCTGGTATTCCTATGATGGAATCAAAACTAATGGAAATTGATGGAGAATTTTTCTTCATGACCAAACGTTTTGATCGAATTAATGGAGAAAAACTACATACTCAAACATTACATGCTATTGCAGGAATGAATTTTATGCTTTCTAATACCTATTCTTACGAACAAACGTTTTCTGTAATTAACCAACTTAATTTAGGATATCCAGCTAAAGAGCAACTGTTTCGTATGATGGTATTTAATATTATTAGTCGAAACGTAGACGATCATACTAAAAATTTTGGTTTTAATATGAACAAGGAAGGAAAATGGTCTATGTCTCCCGCTTATGATATAACCTTCACTTACAATGATAATTTTAATAGAGAAACTCCTCACTTTTTATCTGTGAATGGTAAGAATAAAAACATTAGATTAAAAGATATCCTAACAGTTGCAGAAGAATACTCCATCAAACATCCAAAGCAAATTATTAATGAAGTAAATAAAAGTTTATCTCAATGGTATAAGCTAGCAAAAGAAATAGGTATATCTATGGAAAGGTTAGAATATATTGGCAGTAAGATAAATACAACAAATTATATTCTTAAATAAGTTCTCTTAATTCCTCAGGCAAATCCTCTTCATAATCTATATCACTAAGCGCCTCTAACTTTTGGTAAGACATATTAGCATTTTCAATATCTGCTATTGCTTCATCTAATACAGTTTCTGTACTCCAAACTTTACCTTTAAAAAGTTTTGGCAATAATCTTCTCATACCCATTAAGTAATATCCTCCATCTAATGCGGGTCCAATAACAAAATCTTTATGATATAGCAAAGAAAATGCTTCATGCAATTTGGAAGATGTTAAATCATAACAATCACTACCAATAATAATAGCTTGTTCATAGCCTAACTCAAACACATATTGAAAAGCATGCAACATTCTAGCACCAAGATCATTACCTTCTTGAACAACTTTATTAAAGTATTGAGAATCAAAATACGCATCCCCTCCTATTTCATTTGAATAAAAGGCAAAACGATCTACCTTTGTTTCTTTTGCAAAAGAAGCAGTATGATGTAGCAAAGCTTTGTACACCCTCAATGCCGACTCATCCCCTACAGTAGAAGCTAAACGAGTTTTAGCCTTTCCCAACTCAGGGTTTTTGGTAAAAATGATTAATGCCTTTTTCATATTATATGTTTCCCCAAAGTTCTTTTTTTAGCCATTTCCCCCATTTATTATCATAAGGGTGTACCTTTTTAACTTGTTTATCTTTTTTATAGATAGGATTCCCATTATTAGCCCAATCAAATAAACCTCCATATAAATTAAAGACATTTTTAAATCCTAATTTCATCATTTTTTTTCCTATTTGCCCACTTCGGTAACCAACAGAGCAATACACAACATAAATCGCGTCTTTATCATACCTTACTAAACTATTTTTATCAAATTTATCATACCCAATGTAAACTGCATTTTTTATATGACTCATTTCATATTCAGCTTTCTCTCGAGCATCTAGATAAACGATTTTTTTTCCTTTGGCTTCAAGTTTAATAGCTTGCTTTGCTCTAATTAATGGTACAGATTTATCAGCCATTTCAACTGCCATTTCTCCAAAACCATCTGGATTTTGTGCAAAACTAACTTGAAAACTTAAACACCAAACAAACAATACAGGAATAATAAACAATCTCATCTTTATTAATTTTTGGTTAATATTATAAACATATATCCTAAATCACTTACATTCGTAACCTAATCATTAATTTAAACTAAATATATAGGATATGAAAAAGATTAACTTACTCATAACATCAATCTTATTGAGCAGTTCTTTTTTTGCTAATAAAGTCGAAGGTATTAATACATCCTTACATGAGCATGATGTAAATATAACTGTTGTTGTAAAAAATGGAGAATCTAAAATAAGCGGGGCTTCAATTTCTGTTTATTATGGAGGAAAAACAGCTGGCCCAAGTACCACTGATGAAATGGGAATGACCTCTATTCTTGTAAAGGGATACAGTCACCAAAATACGTATATAGTATGTAATAAAAGTGGATTCCCTAATGACACGCTAAAAAATGTATCGTTAAGAGAGGGGAAATATTATTTTTTCGATTTAGGAAAGAGAAAAGATATTGATGGAGCAATTTCAAAAGTTGGAGAAAATTCTGAAAAAGCTCAAGATGCTATTAAAGATAATACTGAAAAAGCAAGAGAAGAAGCTGAAAAAGCAAATAACGAAAAAGCAAATGCTGAAAGTAAAGCAAAAGAATCTGCTGAAAAAGCGAAAGCTGATAAAGACAGAGCTAATGAAATAAGAAAGCAAAAAGAAGAAGAAGCTAAAGCGCTTGCCGAAAGAAAAAAAGAGGAAGCTCAACAAAATAAAGAAGCTGAAAAACAAAGAGAAAAGGCTGAAAAAGCTGCAGAAGAGAGAATTGCGGCAGCTGAAGCAGCTGAGAAAAAGGAAGCTGAAGAAAAGGAAAAAATAAAAAAAGCTAAAAAAGAAGCAAAAAAGGCTGAAAAAGAATTAAAAGAAAAGGAAAAAGCTGAAAAAGAAGCTGCTAAAAAGGCAAAAAAGGAAGCCAAAGAAGCTAAAAAGAAAGAAAAAGCTGAAAAGAAAGCAGCAAAAAAAGCTGCCAAAGAAAAGAAAGCTGCAGAAAAACTAGAAAAGAAAATAGCTAAACTTGATAAATCTCAAGCCAAACTTGATAAGAAAGTTAAAAAACTGGGTAAAAAACAAGAAGATCTAACTAAAAAACTAGCAAAAGCTAAAGATGAAAGTGCTTTACTAAAACTAAAAGACAAACAAGTAAAACTAGATCAAGAAAGACTAAAATTAAAAGAAGCTCAAGAAAAACTTGATAAAAAAAGAACTAAACTTTTAAATTAATAACCCTTAAATAATTTTAAAATCTCCTTGTACTCAAGGAGATTTTTTTGTTTTAAATTTGTTTTAATTACGATATAACTATGAAGAGTAAAAAAACAATTATTAGTATTATAATAGTGCTTGCACTAGCTACTTATGCTACATATCTTTTTGTCAATGACGGAGCTATTAGTAATAAAACTCCTAATAGTGAATTTGCATTTAAAGAAACATCAGCAATTGATAAAATAGTAATAAGGGATATTACAAATGATGTTGCTACACTTACAAAAGAACAAGATACCTGGATGATTAATGGAAAGTTTAAAGCTAAGCCTGAAAGCATTAATTTAATTTTAGAGACGATAAAAAACATTAAAGTACAAAGTAAAGTCCCTGCTATCGCAGAAAAAAGTGTCATTACTGATTTAGCTGCTCAAAGTAAAAAAGTAGATTTTTATGAAAATGGAAACCTCTCTAAAACATATTATATTGGTAATGCAACTCAAGATAACACAGGAACATACATGCTATTAGAAACTCCTAATAAAGGAAGATCAAGCATACCCTACATTATACATTTACCTGGTTTTAATGGATTTTTAAATACACGTTTTTTTGGAAATGAAGGCTTATGGAAGTATACAGGAGTTTTTACTTATGAACTAGCTAATATTAAATCAGTCACTATTCAAGATGTTGAAAACAAGAAAGAATCATTTAGTATAAAACAATCTAATGGTAATATTTCATTTCTAGATAGTGATGGCAAATCAATTCAAAGTTTCAATTCAACTCTTGTCAAAAACTATTTATTAAATTATAAAAACATTCATTACAACAGGATTGAACAATTTAATCAAGCACAAATAGATTCTTTAAAGGGATTAACTCCACATTTTAGTGTGGAAGTAATTGATTCAGATGAAAAAACAACTAAACTCTCTATTTATAAAATGCCATCAAATAAAAAAGGTATTGATCCTGTAACAGGAAAACCATATAAATGGGATATTAACCATGCTTTAGGAATAATTAATAATGAAAATGAAGTTAAACGTTTTCAATATTTTACATTAGATAAGATAATTATGCCTAAATCATTTTTCCTTCAGTAGTTATGAGTGATGATATGAGTGGTTTTTCAAAAAAAGCCAAATTAGATCCAGAAGACTATTACACATCACCTAATGGATATATTGTTTTCACAGAAAAATATCTCTTAAAAAGAGGATACTGCTGTAAAAATGGTTGTAAACACTGTCCTTATGGTTTTAATAAAAAAACTGGTAAAGTTGAAAAGAGTTAACTAATCCCAGTAGCATTTAAATTACCTAAAGAAACTATAACTTTCTGATTATCATTACTCAAAGACCCTTGAAACTGCAAATGAAGGTTGTAAATTGATAAAGGGGTTGATTTTGAAATGATCTTTCCAATTTTTTGTATATCAGAAGTAATTATTTTATCGAAATTATATCCCATTTTTTCAGGATAAATTTCATTTTCACCTTCACTTATTTCCTCATAATCTTGAAACACACTTAATTTTTTAAGTTGATTGATTGAAATTAATTGAAGATTTTCTATTCCATTAATCTCTTGTAGCAACCATTGATACGTATTTTCATCTAATAAGAACCTATTTAAAGAATCTTTTTCTAAAATTCTAGAATTATTAATAATTGCACTACCATAAAAATTATTATCTAATCGATAAATTTTGTCAGTAGTCATGGCATACCTTAGCCCTAGAGGTCCAATAATCTTTCTTAATTTCGGATAAAATCGTGAAGAATTATAATACCTAACCACCATTTGAAAATTAATGGTATAGGCTACTGCATGGATTGGACTATCAAACACTAAAAATCCACCATCACCAGTATTAATAAACAGTTTATCAAATGTTTCTGTATTTTTATATTTTTGAAAAATATAGCTTGAATTTAAAATACATAATGAGGCTACTTGCTCAAAAATTATTCTAAAAAGAATCGGTATTAATGCTTGTTCAAGAGGCTTATACTGGCTGTAATGATATATATCAATACCTAAGATTGTCTTATCTTCAAACGTATCAGGATTAATTTCTTGATTAAGCATTGACAATAAATCTTCTTCATCAATATTACTGTTCCCTAAATCACTAAATGTACTTTGGTCCATAGAAGATATTGCCTCGACAATAGCTTCTTTATTATATTTTTTAATTTTTTTCATAACAAAAAATGCAACCAATTAATTGGTTGCATTTAAATTAGTTAAGTTATATGAATTCTAAAACTTATTTTGTAACTATAATTTTCTTTAAAAAAACTTTTTCTCCACTATTGATCTTAATTAAATAAGAACCTTCGGTAAAGGAATTTAAAGATAATGTTGTTTTATTTGATAAAATACTTGAAGAATAAACAACTTTACCGACTGCATTATAGATATGTAGTTGTTCTCCTAATAAAAATGATGGTATTGATAAATTAATGATGTCATTTGTTGGATTTGGATATACATCTAATTCTTCACTGTTATTAAATTCATATCCAGTTGAATTAGGTTGTAATAATTTCATTATCCATAAATCTGCTTGACCAGCATTAGATGGGACATCTCCGTTTAATGATTCACTTCTACCAGCTATTACCACTCCCCCATCTGTATCTTGTGTTAAAGATGCTGGATCTTCCCAATCATTACCCCCAAAACTTTCTTCCCACTGAATAACACCAGCAGTATTAAACTTAAAAATCCACCAATCTGGACTTCCTTGATTATTCTCACTAACATCTCCAGTAGCAGAAGAAATAGATCTTGCAGCAGCCAAAAGACCACCATCAGTATCTTTATATAAATCATACCCTATTTCAGTAGAATCACCTCCAAAAGATTTTTCCCATAATAAAGATCCAGTATTATTAATTTTAATAGCCCAAAAATCACTATTCCCGTTATTAGGATTAACAACATCTCTGTCTGTTGATGCGCTTGTACCTCCAACATAAAAGTTTGTTGCATCATATTGTAAAATGCTTGTTGCATTATCATTAAAAGAACCACCATAAGTTTTATGCCATTGAGCAACACCTGTGCTAGAATAAACTGAGACTAAATAATCTCCTGGCGCATCTCCAGGTTGAGCTAAAGAATCGGTTGCTTGGCCAACAGCCATTATTTCACCTGTTGTAGTTTCAATTACTTTAGCATATCTATCAGAAAGGGAATCTCCATAAGAGCTTGCCCATTGAACAATTCCGTTTGGGTTTAATTTTAAAATCCAAGCATCAAAAAATCCCGCATTAACAGTGAAATCATTATCTGTAGATTGAGAGTATCCAGCAACTACATATCCTCCATCTGAAGTTTGAATAATATCATCAGCATAATCAGCATCAGATCCTCCATATTGATTTTCCCATTGAACATTTCCAGAAGCATCTGTTTTAATTACTAAAAAATTAAAACTAAACCCTCCAAATACAGTATCCAATGTATATCCACACATTATATATCCTCCATCAGTTGTTTGCCTAACTCCAGTTCCATAATCTATTGAAGTACCTCCATAACTTTTATCCCACTGTTTATTTCCAGCACTATCAAGTTTTACTGCCCACATATCATAAGAACCTAGAGTTGGTCCTGTTATATCTCCTCCAGATGAGTTTGTTCTTCCCATAACTAGAAAACCTCCATCATTAGTTTTAATAATCTCATCTGAATAATCTTGACCTGATCCCCCATAAACTTTTTGCCACATAATGGTAGCATTTTGACTAAAAGTGAAAAAGCTTGTTAATAAAATAACAGTAAGTATTAATGTCTTCATATTTTAATTGTTAAATTTTAATAATAGCAAGTGTACATCATTAATCTTCAAAAACCTCAATATCTAGGTTTTTTGTTATTAGATCTGTAAATTTCCCCTTATATCTTGTAGCTTTAACTAAATGATTATCAATCCAATGATAATTTCCGCCCCTTGGCTTACCATATAATACACCATGATGCTTAAAACCATGATCGTCTAACCATTTATCTGTAACCTCTTTGTGTTCTAATGTCCTAGAAGTGAAGAATGTAATAATATGACCTTCATCATACCATTTATTTAGAGTTTCTAAAGCATCAGGAAAAGGCTTACATGTTGCCATTCTCTCAGGCTCTTCATTCGGCACATCTTCAGTAACTGTCCCATCAATATCAATTAAATAGTTTTTTACATCATCTGTAAGCTGAGGACTTAATTTGTTTCCTTGCTCATCAACAAGTTCCTGTAATTCTTTATTATTTTTTGTTTTCATTGTTTTTAAAATTAAAAAAGGCGATAATACAACTGTATATCGCCTTTAAATGTTTTATATATTCTATTAAAACATAGAATAACTTGCCATCAATGGCTTAGTATCTATAATGTTCTGGTTTGTATGGTCCTTCAACCTTAACTCCAATATAATCAGCTTGATCTTTAGATAATTCAGTTAATTCAACTCCAATTTTCTTTAAGTGAAGTTTAGCAACTTTTTCATCTAAATGTTTTGGTAACATATAAACATCATTATCATATTTATCGCTATTATTCCAAAGTTCTATTTGAGCTAATGTTTGGTTAGTAAATGAATTACTCATAACAAATGAAGGGTGACCTGTTGCACAACCTAAGTTCACTAATCTACCTTCTGCTAATAAAATGATATCCTTGCCATTAACATTGTAAATGTCAACTTGTGGTTTAACTGTAGTTTTAGTATTTCCCCAGTTATTATTTAACCAAGCTACATCAATTTCATTATCAAAATGACCAATATTACAAACGATAGTTTTATCATTCATAGCTTCAAAATGCTTTCCAACAATAATATCCTTATTACCTGTAGTCGTTACAACAATATCAGCTTCTTTAATAGCATTTTCCATTGTTTTAACAGCAAATCCATCCATTGCAGCTTGTAAAGCACAAATTGGATCAATTTCAGTTACAATAACTCTTGCTCCAGATCCAGCTAAAGAAGCAGCAGATCCTTTACCAACATCTCCATATCCTGCAACAACAGCAACTTTTCCTGCCATCATAGTATCAGTAGCTCTTCTAATAGCATCTACTAAAGATTCTTTACATCCATATTTATTATCAAATTTAGACTTTGTAACAGAATCATTAACGTTAATAGCTGGCATAACTAACGTACCATTCTTAACTCTTTCGTATAATCTATGAACTCCAGTAGTAGTTTCTTCAGATAAACCTTTAATATCTTTACATAATTCTGGAAAACGATCGAATACCATATTCGTTAAGTCACCTCCATCATCTAAAATCATATTTAATGGCTTACCTTCTTCAAATCCAAAGATTGTTTGTTCAATACACCAATCAAACTCTTCTTCGTTCATACCTTTCCAAGCATATACAGGAACTCCTGTAGCAGCTATAGCAGCAGCAGCTTGATCTTGAGTAGAAAATATGTTACATGATGACCAAGTAACTTCAGCTCCAAGAGCAGTTAATGTTTCAATTAAAACAGCTGTTTGAATAGTCATGTGTAGACACCCAGCAATTCTAGCACCTGCTAAAGGTTTAGCTTCTCCATACTCCTCTCTTAATGACATTAAACCTGGCATTTCTGCTTCAGCTAATCTAATTTCTTTTCTTCCCCAGTCTGCTAATGAAATATCTTTAACTTTGTAAGGTAATGTGTTGTTTTGCACTTCGCTCATTTTTATCGTTAATTATTAATTTAGCACAAAGATAAGGCTAGTTTTTATTATAATCAACCTTTACTCAAAAATAAGATATGCCCATACATAACCTTAATATTAATCCTTCGATACTTTGTTGGAAAATTGAAGAAAGTGAAAATCAACTTCTTTCAATGGTAAATCTTAATGAATGGGAGAAAAAACATATTAATAACCATAAAAGACCACAAAGAAGAAAAGAACTTATTACTTCTAGAATTCTAGCTCAACAATACTTATCTAAAGTTCACATAGAATATCATAATAGAAAACCTATCTTAATAAATTCAAGTAAAGAAATATCGATAAGTAATACAAAAGATTATGTGGCTGTAATGATTCAAAATGAGAAAACAAACACGGGTATTGATATACAATATTATTCGGATACTGTTTTAAGGGTTAAACATAAGTTTTTACATCCAACTGAAAAATCATTATTTGACATAGATGATAATGAAGTACTCAATATTATATGGTCAGCAAAAGAAACTTTGTACAAAGCTTATTCCAAGGATAAATTAGAGTTTAAAAAGCAATTAATTGTTACAACAATAGATAAGGTAAATAACAAAATCGAAGGTGTGATTAAATATTCAAATGATAAAAAAGCATCCTTTAAACTTGGACTTCATGTTAAGGACGAATTTATTCTTACCTACTTTAAAGAATAATTACACAGTTTAAACATAAGTTTTCTAACCTAATTATTGATTTCAAATCTTAACTTTCCAGATTTGAATTCTTTATATTTTTGAGACAAATAAGCTAATACTATTGTAAATACCTGCATAGCCTTTTCAGTTTCTTTAGAAATTTCTTGTTTTTTCATTTTTAACAATAGCTTACCATAAACAGCTGTCAAACAAATTTCAATATCATTAGCTTCATTATTAGATTTAGCTCTTAACTCTTCAATGAAAGGATAAGCTTCAGTAAAAATTGCCTTATACTTATCATCCTCCAACTTAGTTAAAAGAGTATTGTGTAAAAAAACAACCTCCTCAATAATAAGATTAACTCTTTTTAAATGACCAGACACAATTAGGTCATCTTGTTTCATTTCATCAACTAACTGTTCATACCATGCTAACACATCTTTTCTAGCATCTTCATTAGAGGTCATTATATCAACTATATGGCTCTTGATTAGTGAAAGATCAAAATTAAGACTTCTAACTAAGCCTTCAACTTGCCACATGTAAATAATGTATTCGGCTATGTTTTCTTTTAGTTTTTGTTGAGCAATTAACATAGAATAACTATTGAGCTAAAGGAACCTGAACTGGATTAGCTATGTTATTTTGATCATACTCTTTATTGATAGCATCAATAACATATTTTGATATATCTAAATCCTTATTTGCATGAAGCATAGCACCACCTTCTTGATAAATCATAATAAAATCAAAACCTAACCTAGTTGCTATACCTTCACAAAATTCTTGAACTTTTTTATAATACTCACTCATTTTCTGAGTTTTCAAGACCATATATTCTTGTTCTAATTTACTTTGCAAACTCATAATTTCCATTTGATAATTTTGATCTGCACCTTGTAATTCTTGTTGCATTTGTTGAAGAGCCTGTTGTTCTTTTTGTAATTCAGCATCAGTCATAGTAGGCCCTTTCATGGTGTAATCCTTCCTTCTTTTTTCAAATTTAGTTAGCTTGCCTTGATACTTTCTTTTAATTCTAGCATCCTCATCTTTTATTTTTTGCTGTAATTCTTGCTCCTTTTCTAAAATTACTTTTTCAACATCATCAAGCATTTTTAAATTTCTGTCAAGTGAATCGCTATCTACATAAGCAATTTTTATAGGTTTTGCTGCAATATTAGAATCTAAAGCTAAAAATTGATTTAAAGAATCAGCAGGTATTACATTGTTGTTACTATTATTATTTTCTGTGCTAGTATTAGTAGTATTACTAGCATTACTCGAAGTAAAGTGTAAATAAAACAATATAATAACAGCTGCACCTAAAATTCCATTTAACGCTAAAAGACCTTTGTTCATAATTATAAATTTTGCCAAATGTAATACAAACATTTATTAGTTTATAATTTCTTGTATAATTTAGCATCTTTTAACGATTTTGTACGTATATTGATATGATTAGTAAAAATTAGAAGTATGAGTATGAAAAGAGTACTATTTACCGCATTAATGGTCATTATCGCTCTAAGCAGCTGTAGAAAGAAAGAAAGAATCCCTTGGGAACACGGAGAACAATTTGAAAACAAACTTTCTAAAAATGCTACAGTAATTGATGTAAATAATATTCAATCTGTTGTTAGTCATGATTCAGCATCACTTGTCTTTCCATTAAATTCAATGGGTGGCTCATTAACAAGTGGAGAGTATTTTGTAGGATCTTTCTCTGCAGACTTTCCAAATGGAACTTATCGATATATAAAAAGTGTAGATACAATAGGAGCTAATGTTTTTTACACAACAAGATTTGCCGATTTTGGAGAAATTTTTGATGGTAATTATAATTTAAAGGAAATTGATTTTAATAAACTATTCAATATTAATTCTAATGTAAGAAATAACGGTACTGTAGTGCACAAAGACACTTATGCCGATAAATATACTTCTCCTACAATAAGTTTTGGGAATAAAGATGTTATTATTGAAGTTGAGTATACAATAACTGAAGAAAAAACAGTTACATATAATGAAACTAGTGTTGATACTGAAGACAATGGTTTTATTAAAACTATTTCTCATTTTGAAGAAGGTTTTCAAGATGTAGTAGCATTAGTTAAAATAGAAGTTGTATCAGGAGACAATTCTTTACAATTAGATACATGGGAGAAAGTATTTTTAGAATTTCCTCAAATACCGGCTAGGTTACAAGCAGGACCTCTTAGTTTTGATTTTCAGCTATTTGGAAAAATGGAATTAAAAAAGCTAGCTGGAGCTATTGAAGTTGAATATGGAAGTCACAAGACTTTTAATGAATTATATACTCAAGATGAAGAATGGTTTTATACCCCATTTAATCAAAATAATTTATACACAAAATATAAGCATCCAAAAAAAGTTATACATTCTAATAACTCTAACCCAGTGCCATCATGGAAAGTTACTGGTAAAGCTGAATGTGAATTTCAATTAAACATAGGTCTTAAAATTGCTGTTGGAATTGGAGACTCTGATATACTTGCTCTTATTGCATTTCCTCATTTAAATCTTAAAGCAGGCTTTGTGTTAGGTGCTGGTACTGGAGGGGTTACATTAGAATGTTTTGCGGAACTTAGTATAAAATCTAAATTTGAAATTAATTTATTTAGCTTTTTGGAATACCTTGGAATGGAACCTATTTCTTTAGGTGAGTGGACAGTTAACCTCACAAATGCATTTGATATCATACAATTTTCGGGTAATGTTTTTGGCATTGATGACCCTTGTAAACTAGTCCAAATATGGACTCCATCAAATGGTTGTTTAATTAAGCCATATACAAATAGAGTTGCCAATCCAGGAAATTGGAATGGGTTTAATGTCATGATCCACAAAGCCACTTCTGGTGAGCTAGTTGGATATTTTGATGGAAAAATGGCTTATATACCTCAAGGACAAAATAGCATGGTCTTTGATTTAAACAGTCATTTTAATGAGCCTTGTAATTTTAATGGAAATTGTTCTCAACTTAACTTTTACAATGGTACACCTCCCGAAGAAGCTTACATCCCTCAAGGTGATTATTTTATAGTATTTTCTTCACAAAACAATTCATTTACGTTAGTGTCTAATACTTTTTCTGTAACAAGTGCAGACATTGGTAATTGTAAAACTATACCTGTGAATGATTTTGCTGGTAATAATGCATGGGGACTAGTTGCTGGGTATTACAGTACTACTGGTTGTTAATTTAAAATTAAAAAAATGAAAAGAACATTATTTGTCCTATTAACAATTATCATAGGGTTTGGTAGTTGTAAAAAGAAAGAAAGAATTCCTTGGGAGCCACAAGAGAAAAAATACACGAATGATGTTAAAAAAAGTGCTCAGATATTTGATGAAAATACTATGAACACAATTTCTATCATTAATGACTCAGTTATATCATTTCCATTATCTAACAACATAGATTCTTTAGTCGAAGGACATTCATTTATGGGTAGTCCTTGTGCTAATTTCCCAGAAGGTTTATTAAGAAATATTGTTTCTGTTGATACTGTAGGTTCTGATATTATAATAGGAGTTCAAGAAGCTGCATTGTTTGATGTATTTGAAAATTATAAATATTCAGAAATAGACTTTAATAGTCTGTTCTCAACTTCTAGTAGAAATGGGAATCTTAATGATAATTGCAAGTCCTATACGCACAACAAATCATTTGATTTTAAAAAGACTATTGACCTTGGCAGCTTTGAAATAGAAGTTAATATAAAAGGTGAACTTACTTCTGATTACCAAGCAGTTTGTTTTGATGAGTTTATTAAACCAAACTCTACATATACTGAAAACGGTTCTGAATATTATACAGTTGTTAAAGAACACAAAATGGTTGGTTCAACTATATTAAGTAATGCTTCTTTAGATATAGAAGTAGTGAGTGGATCTGTAAATAATTGGTTTGGTTCTGAATCTTGGAGAAAAGCAATTATTCCAATACCTATAAAAATACCTACAGGAACTCCTTTAATGCTTGAATTTAATCCTGTTCTTGAAGTTAATGTTGCTCAATTGTCTGGTAATCTAAAAACTTGTTTTAATTACATAGCTAATTATGATCAAATAGAGCGTGAAGAATTTAAGTATAAAAAGACTCCAGGAACTCTTTGGGGATATAATTATACAGTTGTTGAACACAAAGATCCATTTTTTGTAAAAAACAATACTACGGTAACACCTGAATTTAATGTATGTGGAGGATCTGCACAAATTGAAACTAAATTCACTTTAGAACCACAGTTAATTTTAAGTATTGGCTCTAGTACTTTAGCAGGAATAATTGTTAGACCTGGTGTTTACCTAAAAGGTGTTATGAGTGTTGGTG
This sequence comes from Flavobacteriales bacterium, assembly GCA_020630395.1. Classification (GTDB taxonomy): domain Bacteria; phylum Bacteroidota; class Bacteroidia; order Flavobacteriales_D; family CAJJDF01; genus CATLPG01. The sequence goes on along the minus strand of JAHDBM010000006.1, from coordinate 53,703 downwards.
CTGGAACAGGTGGTACATGTGATGTGTTTTTAGGATTTGATTTAAAAGCTGATATTGTTGCGGCTTCATTTAATTTATATACAACTCCTACATGGGTGATTTGGGAAAAAGGATTGTTGGAATACTTTGGATTAGGAAGTATATGTGATTTAGCTACAATCGTAACTGGTCCAACAGCCACAATAAAATATGCAACAGATGCAATAACCAATGCTGGTGGCTCAGCTGTAAAAGTATTAACATATAAATTTAATCCAATTGCAAATGATTTTATTCCCTCCGATAATGACCCTATAAATTCTCAAACTATAAAACTCATGTTTGATCATGATGAATCTAGAAATGTTATTAGAACATCTAATTCATCATTTCCCTCTAATGCTGTTTGGAATTCTTTAGCTTTTATATCTAATGGAGATATAAAAGCTGTAAATTGTTCTGCTTATGATCCATTTACAACTATGGATTGTAAGGTTAATGCAGGAAATTATTTTTACTTATGCATTGACAATGTTAAATATGAAGAATTAGGTGCAAACTGGTTCAATGATTTTTCATGGAGTAAGCGAGATATTTTATCAGGCTATGGCCCTTATCCTACATCTGTATATGGTTATGGATCATTTGAAGTTTTGAGTAGTCAAACTCAAAATATAAATATTGGAGAAAAATGTGTAGCAGTTAATATGGATTTAAGTGGTAATGCAGTGTTAGGTAATGCTTACAGTGGTCCATACCTAAATATGCCTTAATTAATTATTTTTTATATAACCGCTCAAATTTTGAGCGGTTTTTTTATGCCTTATAAATCCATTATCTTTAGTTATGAAAAAAGCAATTTTCCCAGGATCATTTGATCCAATTACTAAAGGACATGAAGCACTAGTTATTAGAGCCCTTGAACTCTTTGATGAAGTTGTTGTTGCAATTGGTACCAATGCAGCTAAAAAATATATGTTTACGCTTGATGAAAGAATACAACATATAAAGCAAACATTTAAAGATTATAAAAATGTTAGTGTGGTTTCTTATGAAGGATTAACCATAGAGTTTTGTAAAAGCATAAATGCCCAATTTATGCTAAGAGGATTACGTAATTCTAGTGATTTTACATTCGAAAAATCAATTAGTCAAGTTAACAGACAGTTAAATAATACCATAGAAACCGTATTTTTAATCACAAGTCCTGAACTATCAGCAATAAACTCATCAATCGTACGTGATATAATCATTAATAAAGGAGATGCCTCTCAATTTTTACCTGAGAATATCAACCTATAATACGTAAGCGTATGATTGGCCATAAATTTATAATATTACTTAGTATGATCTGTTTTGGTGTTTTATCCAATGCAGCAATAATTAATGGTAAAACATACAATAAATTTGCTGGTAAAACGGTAAACTTAATTGAATATACCGATTATATAACCTACGAATATAATATCATAGCATCAACTATTATTAATGAAGAAGGGAAATTTATATTAACAGCTAATTTTGAAAAAACCAAACAAGCACTAGTTCAAATTGAAGACCTTATCGGTATTATTTTTCTTGATCCTAATCAAACATACAGCATATACTTCCCCCCTACATCTGAAGATGGCACATACAAACTCACCAGAAATTATGTTAATCTAATATTTGATTCTATACCTAAAAATGATATAAATGGTTTAATTCTTGAATTCGATAGAAAAGTAGATCAATTTTTCCAAGATAATATGGGCTTAATTGGATCTCCTCTCTATAAAACCAAACTCGACACTTTAAAAAAGAAGTTAAAATTAGATTACGCTAAATTAGAAGATGCTTACTTCAAAAAATACATTAAATATACTATTGGTAGTTTAGATTTAATTGCGTTAGCTAAAAATCAACATATTAATAGATTATCCAATTACAATGTATATTTAGCTAATAAATATGTGGATCATAAGAATGTAGCTTACATGACATTTTTTAATCAATTTTATGAAAAAGATTTTTTAACTCCTTCAGTTAGCACTTCTAGCTTTACTAATAAAATAATTGAATCAATTAATACTAAAGCCAGCTATTATGAGCTTGACACGTTACTTGCTCGAGACTATTTTTTTAAAAATAAAAAAGTAAGAACACTTGCTATGCTTACTAATCTTTTTGAATTATATAATGACAAACGCTTTGTTAAAGAAAACATACTAAATGTATTAAAAGAGATAAAGGATTCTAATGATAATGAAATGGGAGTTCTAGCTCAGAATGTGTTTAGTAAACTTACCAAAATGCAAATTGGATCAATTGCTATTGATTTCACATTAAATGATAAAAATAATAAACCTATTACACTCAGTGATTTTGAAGGTAAATATATCTATCTTAATTTTTGGGCTTCATGGTCTAAAGAAAGTCAAGCAGAAATGGCTATGCTTCCTGTTTTTCAAGAAAAATATGGAAAACATGTTGAGTTTGTAAGCATAAATATTGATCTAAAAAAATCAAAATTCGACAATTATATAGCTGCTCACCAACAAGATAAATGGACACATTTGTATTATGGTGGAAACACTAATTTATTAGATGATTATGGTGTCAATAGTATTCCTTTTTATATTCTAATTGGTCCTAATGGTGTAGTCATACAAAATCCTGCTCAAAGTCCATCTCCAAATGGAAGTTATATCTCAATTGATAAAACATTTTTTGACATAAATAAAAAATTAACCAAAAAGAAAAGATGGAATATTGGTGGTAAGTAATTACATCAAAAAGTGAATGCTTTTTTCAATTAATTCATCTATTATTTCATAGCTTTCAGTAATAGGATGTTTTGTCCCAAATGTATGATCTCCATTGGGGATTATTTCTAAAACAGAAGTTTTGCTCCATCTATTTAAGTTAGTTGCTTCTTCTATTTTTACTACATGATCTTTTGCTCCATGAATAATTAACAAAGGAATTTCAAGGTATTTTATAGTATTAGAAATATCTAATCTTTTCCTATTATTCATTAAAGATTCATAAAATTGATAATAAATGGGCATATTTTGATTTGTCCTCCCATTCTTCTCATATATCACTCCTTCTTGTTTCCATTTTTTTAGTCCTTCCTCATTTGGAATCCTAGTAAAGTAATCGCTAACACTTGCCCAAGTGATAACTTTCTTTATTCTTTTATCCTCATAAGATTTCAATAACACTATACCTCCTCCTCTACTGTGCCCTATAAGGTATATGTTAGTTTTGTCGAAGTACTTATCTAATCCTTCATCAGATTCAATCCAATCAATAACTTGACCTAAATCATCTAACTCAGTTACATAATTATTCTTACCAAAAGCTTCTAGATCGGAAAAATCTAACGGTTGTTCGAGCGTAGTTCCATTAAATGAAAAATTAAATTTTATAAAATTCAAATTAGCCCCTGCAAAAGATTCTCCTACATAATTCCATGCTCCCCAGTCCTTAAACCCTTTGTAGCCATGACAAAAAATCACAATTGGCTGTTTAGTTTTTGACTTATTAATAAATA
>JAHDBM010000006.1:30509-50086 GCA_020630395.1 Flavobacteriales bacterium | reverse complement strand
ATTTCAATATCATTTATGATTTTAAATTACGCAATAAAGGTATATTTACAAAGCTTAAGATAATATGACAGATAGTTTACGATTAATTAGAAAGGATTTTATTTTTGATAATGGACCAATGTATCATGAATTCCATGCTGAACAATGGATAAAAGAACCTTGGAATGCTTATTCATCTCTAGTATTTTTTATTCCTGTAATGTACTGGATATGGAGGTTAAAAGGAGAATATAAAGATAACCTTATGATTGTATCATTGCTTCCTTTTTTATTTCTAAATGGATTAGGCTCTACTCTATTTCATGCTTTTAGGTCTAGTAATATTTTGTTATTCTTAGATTTTATGCCTGCTATGATTATGAATATAATAGTTGGAGCTTATTTTTGGACTAAAGTTTGGAAAAAATGGTATTGGGGATTAATTTCTATCATCATGTTTTTTATACTGTCATTTTTAATTGTTAGCTCATTACCAAGTGGTAATTCATATGGTCCTAATATTGGTTATGCTATGGTTGGATTGGCATTTTTTATACCCATAACCATCATATTAATAAGAACAAAATTTTACAAATGGCATTTAATCTTATTAACAGTAATATCATTAGGAGGAGCATTAACTTGCAGGATTTTAGATTACCCAACTACCAATCCATTCCCAAACACTTTACCTCAAGGTACTCATTTTCTTTGGCACATCATTAGTTCATTTGCTGTATTTTTTCTTGGGTATTACGTATATCATCTTCAAAAAAGAATGAAAACTTAATTTATCGTTAATGTTTTGTGACTTACGTGTTAATGATTGGCTTTGAACAAATATTATAGCTTCTTTTGTAGTTAATTCTTAAAATTAAACATGAAATTACTTTTCATATCAAGTCTATTAATGATCAACTTCTTTTCGTATTCACAAAAGAAAGACTCAACTAATGGACCAATATTAACTATGCTATCTGAAGTATATGACTATGGCTTGATTGAACAGAATCAAAATGGTAAAGGTGTTTTTTATTTTACTAACAGTGGTAATGAGCCCTTAATATTTTCTAATATTAAAACCAGTTGTGGATGTTTAGTTGCTAGTGGATGGCCTAAAGAACCTGTATTGCCTAATGACACACTTTTTTTTAGTTTTCAATATGACACTAAACGAATTGGACCAATAAATAAATCCATAACCATTAATACAAATGCTGTTAATACACCTGTAAAAGTTGTTCGAATTAAAGGAAGAGTTGTTATTAACAAAACTGATTTAAAAAACTATTTGCATATTGTAAATGTTGGAGATGTTCCTTTTGGAAAAGAAATTAATGCTATTTTTAATTTAGAAGCAAAACCTGTAAACCATAAAACTTCTTTTACACATAAAAACGATATTTATTTCAATGGTTCTTTATGGAGTTATAAGCATGGTGATATTATCTCTTCTAATTTTCAAAAATTAAAGCCTAATAGCAAATTAAGTTTAACAGTGAAACTCAAAAACATTCATGGCAATGTTGGAGAATTTGAAAGAAAACTAGTTTACAACATTAACAGTGAAAAAGAATTAATGCTAATAATTAAAGGTAAATACACTGGTATACCTACTAAAAAAATTATAACTACATCTAAATTAAAAGGAAAAAACATTGAAAAAACACAATGGCTTTATGCAAGTGATAAACTGATAAAACGAATTGTATTTTTAAATAACAAAATCATAAGAACATCTATTTTTAATAATGGTAATTTTGTAAAAGATATTAAGGATTAATGATGTTTTGATTACATTAGTAGAACCTTATATTTCATCATGAAAACTACTATTGAAAATATATTAAAAGCAGAAGTAGAAGCAATTCAAAACATACCAATTGATGCTTCTTATGACAATGCTATCAAACTGATTATAGAAGCTGTCCATAAGAATAATGGCAAAGTAGTAATTAGTGGAATGGGAAAAGCAGGTCAAATTGGAATTAACATAGCTACAACTCTATCTTCTACAGGAACTCCAGCAATATTTTTACACCCTAGTGAAGCCCAGCACGGAGATTTAGGTATGATTCAAAAAAATGATATTTTAATCTGTATTTCTAATTCTGGAAAAACAAGAGAAATTATAGAATTAGAATTTCTTGTGAAAAGATTATATCCATCAATAAAAATAATAGGACTAAGTGGTAATCTAGATGGTGACTTAGCTAAATTTGCTGATGTTACTTTGTATACAGGAGGACCAAAGGAAGTTTGTCCTCTTGATTTAACTCCTACTACATCAACTACTGCAATGACTGTTGTTGGAGATTTACTAGTGGTCTTACTTATGAAAGCCATTAACTTTACAAAAGAAGATTATGCCAAAAGACACCATAGCGGATACCTTGGACAAAAAGCAAGAGACGAACATGAATAATAACTTTACCTTAATAGCTGGTCCGTGTGCCATTGAAGACGATTACATTCCTTTTGTAATAGCAAAAGAAGTAAAAAAAATATGTGATAAATTAGGAATCAATTATATATTTAAAGGAAGTTATAGAAAAGCTAACCGTTCTAAACTAGATAGTTTTACAGGCATTGGAGATGATATTGCACTTAATATTTTATCTCAAGTTGGAAAAGACATGCGTGTAGAAACCATAACGGATGTCCATGAAAGTTTTGAGCCTAATAAAGTTGCAAAATATGTAGATCATATGCAAATCCCTGCATTTTTGTGTCGACAAACTGATTTATTGCTTGCAGCTGGAAAAACAGGATGTGGAGTGAATATTAAAAAAGGTCAATTTTTATCACCAGAGGCAATGATTTTCCCTTTAGAAAAAGTTAAGTCAACTGGAAACCAAAACGTTTGGTTATGTGAAAGAGGAACCACTTTTGGTTATAGCGATCTAATTGTTGACGCAACTTCTATTTCTAGAATGAAAAAATTAGGAGCCCCAGTAATTATGGATTGTACCCATGCTGTTCAAAAACCTAACAAAACAGAAGGAATTACTGGTGGTGACCCATCATTAATTGAAACAATTGCTTTGTCAGCTATAGCAACAGGTGCTGATGGTTTTTTTATGGAAGTTCATCCAAATCCTCAAGAAGCGAAAAGTGATCCACACACCATGTTACAGTTAGATAAACTAGAAGATATTCTTATTAAATGCTTAGCTGTAAGAAATGCTTTAACAAAATAACTTAACTAAACACTAAGTACTTAACAGTTATTTAGTTATATTAGAAACTTGGAGACAAGCTTAACTAATATCGTTATTGTTGATGACCATCAAATTTTTATTGATGGAGTAAGTTCTCTATTTGTTAATGATGCTAGATTTAATATTTTAGGTTCTGCTAATAATAGTGCTCAATTGTTTTCTTTTTTAGAAAGTTGTAGTAAATGTATTGTGTTACTTGATTTAAATTTAGGTAAAGAAGATGGACTCGATATTCTTATTAAACTTAGAGATAAAAAATACGACCAAAAAGTTATTGCATTAACTATGTATAACTTACCCAACTTAGTAAAAAAAGTAATAGAATGTGGTGGTAATGGTTATGTTTTAAAAAACATTAGTAAGTCAAATCTTAAGGAAGCCATTATTAAAGTGTCTCAAGGAGAAACTTATTTAGACCCTTCACTTAACAACACTAAAAGCACTGAAAATAAACGCTTTAAATTTAACGAATATCCTGATGCTTTTTTAAAAAAGCATAATCTATCAAAAAGAGAATATGAAATTATTATTCTACTATCAGAGTCATATGCAACTAAAGAAATAGCAGACGAATTAAACATTAGTGAGCAAACAGTTTCTACCTATAGGAAAAACATAAAAGCTAAAATGAATTTTAAATCAACTACAGATATTGTTCGTTTTGTATTTGAAAACAATTTAAATTAACAGCTATTCTATTCCAAAATGTTGTTTGTAATCGATTAAACTCTGTTTAACAATACTTCTAGCAACTTCTGCATTTTGAAACTCCTCTACCTCTACTGTTTTATTCTCAAGTTTTTTATAATCTTCGAAAAAGTTTCTTAACTCCTTTCTAAAATGTGGAGGTAATTCAGATATATCATTTAAGTGGTTAACACTCATATCATTTTCTGCAACAGCAATAATCTTATCATCCATCTCTCCTCCATCTAACATTTGCATAACTCCAATTACTTTTGCAGATACAATTGTCATAGGTACAATGGTAATCTGAGACAATACAATAATATCTAAAGGATCTTTATCATCACAATAAGACTGTGGGATAAACCCATAATTTGCAGGGTAATACATAGATGAGAATATTACTCTATCTAGCATTAACATTCCACTTTCTTTATCTAATTCGTATTTTGCTCTCGTATTTTTGGGTATTTCAATTATACCATTAACTGTATGCGGAACATTATTACCAACACTTACTTTGTGCCATGGATTTGTTAAATCTAATTTCATAAATCTTTTAACTAAAAAGGAGCTACACTGTTCATGTAACTCCTTAAATTACTATAAATAAGCCTATTACTAAGCTAACACTTCTTTTACTTTATCAGCTGCTTCAAATAATTGAACTGCAGAATGAACTTTAAGTCCAGAATCATCAATTAATTTTTTAGCTTCCACTGCGTTTGTTCCTTGCAAACGAACAATAATTGGAACAGAAATATCTCCAATGTTTTTATAAGCATCAATAACACCTTGTGCCACTCTATCACATCTTACAATACCTCCAAAAATATTCACTAAAATAGCTTTTACATTAGGATCTTTAAGAATAATTCTAAACGCTTTTTCAACTCTAGCTGCATCAGCAGTACCACCAACATCTAAGAAATTAGCTGGATCACCACCAGATAATTTAATAATATCCATAGTAGCCATTGCTAAACCAGCACCATTAACCATACAACCAACATTACCATCAAGTTTCACATAATTTAACTCATGCTCTGATGCTTCAACCTCTGTTGGATCTTCTTCTGTTACATCACGCATAGCTGCATAATCTTTATGTCTAAATAAAGCATTACCATCAAGCGTTACTTTAGCATCTACTGCTATAATTTTATCATCAGATGTTTTTAATACTGGGTTAATTTCAAACATTTCTGAATCAGAACCTTCGTATGCTTTATACAAAGCAAAAACAAATTTTGTCATTTGCTTCATAGCTTGTCCGCTTAATCCTAAATTAAACGCAATTTTTCGTGCTTGAAAACCTTGTAAACCAACTTTAGGATCTATTTCTTCAGTAAAAATTAAATGCGGAGTTTCTTCTGCAACAGCTTCAATATCCATACCACCTTCAGTAGAATACATGATCATGTTACGCCCAGATGCTCTGTTTAATAATACAGACATGTAAAACTCACTTGGTTCAGAATCTCCAGGATAATATACATCTTGACCAACTAATACCTTATTTACTTTTTTACCTTCTGGCGGAGTTTGAGGTGTTATTAACTGCATACCTATTATTTCATCAGCAATACGCTTAACATCATCTAAACTTTTAGCAAGTTTAACTCCTCCTCCTTTCCCACGACCACCAGCATGAATTTGAGCTTTAATTACCCACCAATCAGTACCTGTTTCAGCATTTAGCTTTTTTGCAGCTTCAACAGCTTCTTCTGGAGTATCAGCTACAATTCCTTCTTGAATTGCTACACCAAAACTTTTTAATATTGATTTACCTTGATATTCGTGTAAGTTCATTTATTTAATTTTATTTACTACATAAATGTAAGTTTTATAAGCAATACTTCAAAACAGTCTTTAATAAATTAATCCACAATTAATATTGAATAAAATTTAATAGATAATATTCAATTAAATCTCATTCGTTTACACAACATATATTTCTACATAAAAGACTTAATAAAACAATCAACAACAACACCTTAACAAGATTATGGCATAATTAATGTTATAATTTTGTGTGGTAATTGAACTTCAGTTACCTTTATTTTGAATTAAGCTACACATAGCAATTATGAATGCATTAATAACAACAGTTTCAGGATATGTTCCTCCAAAAGTTCTTTCTAATAAAGACTTAGAAAAATTGGTAGACACTAATGATGAATGGATAAAATCTCGAACTGGTATATCTGAAAGAAGACTCTTAGAAGATGGTGAAGGGACATCTGTAATGGGAATAGAAGTTGTTAAATCAATTTGTGAAAAAAGAGGAATTGATCCTACAGATATTGATTTAATTATTTGTGCTACAGTTACACCAGACTATCAATTTCCATCTACAGCCAATATAATAGCTGATAAAGCTGGAGCTACTAATGCATGGAGTTTTGATATTAATGCTGCCTGTTCTGGCTTTTTGTATGCATTAACTACTGGCTCTCAATTTATAGAAACAGGGAAGTATAAGAAAGTTATAGTTGTTGGTGCAGATAAAATGTCCTCCATTATTGATTATACTGATCGAACAACTTGTGTGTTATTTGGTGATGGTGCTGGAGGTGTTTTATTAGAACCTACTGATGAAAATATCGGAATTATGGATTCTATCCTATATACGGATGGAGCTGGGCAAAAACATTTATACCAAAAAGCAGGTGGATCTGTAAAACCATCTAGTATAGAATCTGTAGAAGCTAAAGAACATTTTGTTTACCAAGAAGGACAACCTGTTTTTAAAGCAGCAGTTATGGGAATGGCTGATGTTAGTGAAGAAATCATGAAAAAAAATAATCTTTCATCTGATGATGTTGCTTGGTTAGTTCCACATCAAGCTAATCTTAGAATAATAGATGCTACTGCTCGTAGAATGGGATTAAATAAAGATAAAGTTATGATAAACATAGATAAATATGGAAATACCACTGCTGGTACAATTCCATTATGTTTATGGGAATGGGAAAAAGAACTCAAAAAAGGAGATAATATTATTCTTGCCACTTTTGGTGGTGGCTTTACATGGGGAGCATGTTACCTTAAATGGGGATATAATTATAATGAATAACCTACCTTGTCAATTTATTTGATTTACTATATTTGTTTATAAACTAAAAAGAAAATTTAATGAATCTTACTGAAATTCAAGACTTAATAAAATTCGTAGCCAAAGCTGGTGTAAACGAAGTTGAAATTGAACAAAAAGATTTTAAAATAACCATAAAATCTGACTCGTTAGCTAAAAAGAAAACGAATCAAAAACCAGAAACTACAGTTATTCAACAGCAAATTCCTGCTGGAATACCACAAGTCCAACCAATTGTTCAACAGCAAGTTCCTGTACAGGCAACACCTGTAGCAAATGAAGCTCCAAAAGCTGAAACTCCTGCTGCAGATGATACAGCAAACTATATTACAGTAAAATCTCCAATGATTGGTACATTCTATAGATCTTCTTCTCCAGAGTCTGATCCATTTGTTCAAGTTGGTGACTCTATTAAAGAGGGAGATGTTATTTGTATTGTTGAAGCAATGAAGTTATTCAATGAAATTGAAGCTGAAGTTTCAGGTAAAATTGTTAAAGTTTTAGTTGATGATGCATCTCCAATAGAATTTGATCAACCTTTATTTTTAGTTGATCCAAAATAATTCGATAACACAATAGTTAATCAATAATTGGAACTTAATATATTTAGTTCCTTAAAAACCTTACTATGTTTAAGAAAATTCTTATCGCCAATAGAGGTGAGATTGCCCTACGTGTTATCAGAACATGTAAAGAAATGGGGATTAAAACTGTAGCCATATATTCTACAGCCGACAAAGATAGTTTACCTGTTCGTTTTGCTGATGAAGCTGTTTGTATTGGTCCTCCATCAAGTTCAGAGTCTTATTTAAGTATACCTAATGTTATTGCTGCTGCAGAAATTACCAATGCAGATGCTATACACCCAGGTTATGGATTTTTATCTGAAAATGCTAAATTTTCTAAAATCTGTGAAGATCATGGTATAAAATTTATTGGTGCTCCTGCCGAATCAATTGATTTAATGGGTGATAAAGCAAGTGCAAAAGCTACCATGAAAAAAGCTAAAGTACCTTGTGTTCCAGGCTCTGATGGATTACTTAAAGACTTTGCTGATTGTAAAAAAACAGCTAAAGCTATTGGATATCCAGTTATGCTTAAAGCAACAGCTGGTGGTGGTGGAAAAGGAATGCGTTTAGTTTGGGAAGAAAGTGCATTAGAAGATGCATGGAATTCTGCTAGAAAAGAATCTAAAGGTGCTTTTGGTAATGATGGTATGTATCTTGAAAAATTTGTTGAAGAACCAAGACATATTGAAATTCAAATTGCCAGTGACCAACATGGAAATCATTGTCACATGAGTGAACGTGATTGTTCCATACAAAGACGTCATCAAAAATTAGTAGAAGAAACTCCTTCCCCATTCATGACTCCTAAGTTAAGAAAAGCAATGGGTGCTGCTGCTATTAAGGCTGCAAAAGCTGCAAAATATGAAGGTGTGGGTACTGTTGAGTTTTTAGTTGATAAAAACCGTGATTTCTATTTTATGGAAATGAATACGCGTATTCAAGTAGAGCATACTATTACTGAAGAAGTAATTGATTTTGATTTAATTCGCGAACAAATTAAAATTGCTGCAGGACATAAAATATCTGGTAAAAACTATGAACCAAAACTTCACTCTATTCAATGTAGAATTAATGCTGAGGATCCTTTTAATGACTTTAGACCCTCTCCGGGTAAAATAGGAGAATATCATGAACCTGGTGGACATGGAATTCGATTAGATACTCATGTTTATGCTGGTTATACTATTTCTCCTTATTACGATTCTATGGTGTGTAAATTAATTACAAAAGCACAAACCAGAGAAGAAGCCATAACTAAAATGGAAAGAGCATTAAGTGAATACATTGTAGAAGGAGTTAAAACTACCATCCCTTTTCATAGACAGTTAATGAAAAACAAAGATTTTAGAGAAGGTAACTTCACTACAAAATTTATGGATACTTTCGAATTACGCGAAGAGTAATTCGAAAAAAAAATGAATAAAAAAGGCTCGCGCATGTGAGCCTTTTTTATTTGATTTATGTTTATAACACTTATTATTGCCCAACTTTATAGTTTGTTAAATATTAATTCAAAGAGACACAAACAATATTAATCCTATATTAATATAAAGACAACTATCTAAATAAAAAAAGGAAATTACCTTACCAAGTTTATATGACCAGAAAAATCTTTGTAAACATTAGCATCTTTAAACTTGGTTTGTAAACGCCAACTATAAGTTCCTTGTTGTAAAGGTTCTCCTTTAAAAGTTCCATCCCAAGCTTTGTCTTTATTATCGGTTTCAAATATGAGCTTACCCCATCTATTAAAAATTTGAAATTTGTATGCTAAAGGATCATCTCCTCCTAAATTAGGTAAGAACGTCTCATTTAGACCATCACCATTAGGAGTAAACGTGTTTGGTACATAAGATAACAATATGTGAATAAATGCTGTTTTAGTCATAGAATCAGAACACCCATATTGATTCGTTACTACTTGCTTAATATCATAAAAACCTGAGTCTTGATACTCATGAACAAAATTTTGGAAGGTATAATCTAATCCATCACCTGTTTCATAATCCCAATTTATAGCACCATAGGATTTATCTACAACACTTATTATAGTACTAGAATTAGGATCATCAACTAAAAAGTAATCAAAATTAGCTAGTGGTTTTTCATAAACTGTTATATAATCATTTCTCTCAACAGTATCATAGCAACCATTACTTGATTCAGCAATTAACCTGACATCATAAGATCCAATTGCATCAAAACATAATATAGGATTTTCATTATAATTCTCATCAAAACCATACCTCCAAGTATAATTAACAATATTATCTCGACTATTAATAGTTGATAAATTTGTAAATTCAAGACACTCTCCTAAACAAATTTCATTCGTGTCAACTGAAAAATCAGCCGTAGGAATCGCAAAACTTTCAATAACAATTGTATCTCTTGATACAGGACAATTTCCATTTTGCATTTCCCAATAAAGCTCATATTTACCTGCTTGCTTTAAGCTATCAAGTACAGTTGTATCCTTAGTTGCATCAAATACTGGTACATTTGGTAATGACGAAATTAAATGCCACATACCAGTTGCTGTTCCTTTAGGAGTAGAAGCTTCAATAATTGTACTTGGTCTATAACAAAATGCTTGATCCATACCCACAACTGAGTTAACAGGATCATAAACAGAAACCTTAATCGTATCGGTAATATCAAAACATGGACCATTAATAACTCTCCATACAAACGTGTAAATACCTTCAACTAAATTAGACACATTAGTATTATGAGCAGTTGCATTGTTAACTGTAGGAATGTTAGGATTTGGAGCTGTAGGATCTAAATACCAATTACCATTATATGGTGTAGATGTTGCATATAGATTTAAAGAATAAACACCACATAAGTTTGTATCTATACCAGCCTCTACAACAGGTTTATTCCAAATATCAATGAACATAGTGTCTTTTGCATCAGTACAAGTCCCGTTTGTAACTGTCCAAATAAATTCATAATGTCCTTCTTTTAAACTATCAACTCTTGTATTATGTAAGTTATCATTATTAAAAACGGGTGTAGACGGAGCAACAATAGCTGGATTTAATGTCCATTGACCTGTAGCAGTACCCTGAGGGTGATTACCATATAGGTTTATACTAAAAAGATCACATAAAACTGTATCCTTACCAGCATTAGATGTTGGTTGGTTATAAACAAAAACTGAAATAGTATCTTTAGAGGGAGAACAAACTCCATTAAAAATAGTCCATACAAACCTGTAATTTCCCTCTAGTAACCCAGTAATAGATGTGGTATTACTATTTGGAGATGTTATGATTGGTGATCCAGGATTCTGAGCTGAAGCATCAAGAGTCCAAACACCTGCTACAGCTACATTGCCTGTCAATGTAGTACTATATGTATTACATAAACTTTGATCTGATCCAGCATTTGAAATTAATGTATTATTAACAACTATTTCTACAGTGTCTAAGGCATCATTATCACAAGGTCCTGCTGAAACTCTCCATTCTAATCTATATGTACCTGGTATTAAATTTTTAATTTTTGTATTGTAAAGATTGGGGTTAGATATAATGGGTGTGTTTGGAGCACCAGGTAATAAAACCCATCTACCAACAAAGGGAGCTAACACATTATTACCATCTAAAAATGTAGAATCTTTGTAACATAAACTTTGATCATTTCCTGCGGTAGAGACGGGAGCATCATAAACATTAATAGTTAAGGTGTCTTTTATTTCTTTACAGCTTAAAGGACTAGATACGGTCCATTCGAACATATAAACACCAAAAACTAAACCATTAACGAAAGTAGTTGGATTATTAATGTTATTAATATTAGGAGAATTAGGTCCACTAATTAAGCTCCATGTACCCATTAAATTAGATGGAGGTTGTTGTGCATACAAATTTAATTGATATATCCCACATAGATTACTATCTACACCTGCATATATAGGGTAGATAAGTGTATCAATTACAGTAACATTTGCCGAACATGTATCTTTATTTCCACTTGCATCCTCAATATATATGGATACAGAATTCAAACCAGTATCAGCACAATTAAAATCTTGTTTATTAGCTGAAACTGAAATTACCCCACAATTATCAGTTGAATTAAATTCAATTGATGAAGGATGAATACTAACATTACCCATACTATCAAGATATACAGTTGTATCTTTACATATTGCTGTAGGAGCAATGCTATCAATTACTGTAACTGTAGAAGTACATGACGATACTAAACCATGATTACCTCTTACTGTTAATACAACATTATTATTACCCAAATAGGTGCAATCGAAAGTTGATTGGCTCAATTGCATAGTTGATATACCTACACATGGCTTGTTACTTCCGTTATTTATGAATGAACTATCTATGATAAATTGTCCTAAACTATTTAAAAATAAAACTGTGTCTCTACATAATGCAGTAGGACTTATAGTATCAATAATATGAACTGTTGTTTGGCAACTATCTATATTTCCAGCATAATCTTCAACAAACAACTTCACAATGTGAACTCCAGTATCGTGGCAATTAAATGTAGTTCTGCTAATGTCAGTCGATTTTATAGCACAATTATCAGAACTCCCATTATTAATATCATTAACACTAATAACGGCAGTACCACTTTGATTTAAATAAACATTTAAATTACTAACACAATTAGCCAAAGGAGCTAAAGAATCAATAACAGTTACATTTGCTGTACAACTATCTACAATTCCACCATTAAAATTAACAATCAATTTAACTGCATTTATTCCTGTATCTGAACAATCAAAATAGTGCTTACTGATGTTCATATAATTGACTCCACATGTAGCAAAGCTTCCATTATCTATAAAAGAACTGTCTATAGTTATTTGTCCACTAGCATCAAGATAAACTGTTGTATCCTTACAAATAGCATCCGCTAGGTTTCCATTTGTATCTAATACCGTAATATTAGATGAACATGTATTTGTTCTTCCATTCGAATCAATAACTGTCATGGTAATACTCTGTGTACCAATATCAGAACAATCAAATGTATATTTAGATAACGAAATGGATACTATTTCTCCACAATATTTAAAACTTGAATCATTGATATAAGAACTATCAATAGTATAGTTCCCGGTAATATCAAGATATATTGTTGTATCCTTACAGTTTGCAACTGGTTTTAATGTATCTTCAACTATTACATAAGCATTACAAATTGTAATATTTCCACTGTTATCAATTACCGTAACATCTATTAAATTTGAATCTAAATTAGAACATGCAAATGAATCTTTACTAATAAAAACAGTATCTACACCACAATTATCGTAATAAGAAGCAACAACATCACTGGTATCTATTAGTAAATAACCATTTGCATTAAGATAAACAACTACATCATTACAATTAACTGTAGGTACAATGGTATCCATAACTGTTACATTTGCTGTACAACTATCTATCTTATTTCCAATTGCATAAACCATCATTTTAACTTGATTTACACCTAAATTTGAACAATCAAATGTCTCTATATTTAATGTAATACTATCAAGAGAGCATGGAGGTGTACTTCCATTATTAATAAATGAACTATCAATTGAAACATAACCTGAAGCATCCAAATACACTACAGTATCTTTACATTTTGCTTCTACTAAATTTGTATCTAACACTGTTATATTAGCTTGACAACTATCAGCATTTCCACTAGTATCGTATACCACTAATTTCACAACATTTAATCCAACTTCGGTACAATTAAATGAATATTTACTTAGAGACATGGAATCTATAAGTCCACAAGACTTGTAACTACTATCATTAACAAATGAACTATCTATAATAGCAAAACCACTCCCGTCAATATAAATAGTGGTATCCATACAAGATGCAATGGGTTTTAGACTATCAAGAATTATTACATTAGCAAAACAAACAGCACTATTTCCATGTATATCTTCCACGGTAATCTGAACAATGTTTGTATCCTTTTCTGCACAACTAAACGAATCTTTAGATATATATACTGTATCTATACCACAATTATCATAAACTGAGTTAACAATAAAACTTGTATCAATTATTATGTATCCTAAGTTATTCAAATATATAGTCGTATCCATACAAGTTATTGTTGGAGAAAGTGTATCAACAATAGTAATATTTGAAGAGCATTTTAATGTATCTCCATTAGTGTAGGTCTCAATATCTATTGTTTCAGTTATTCCAACATTTGAACAATCAAATACATCTTTTGATAATACAATACTATCTACACCACAAATAAAGCTTGCAAATGGATCTATTACATAGCTACTATCTATATTTTTAATACCAGATGAACCAATGTAAATTGTAGTATCAACACATACAGGATTAACAGGCAAAGTAGAATCTATTACAATCCTATAATTATTAGATGTTCGTAAAATTGAAGGACAAACGTTTGCTAATGCAGAAATACTAAAATCATAGAAGCCTGTATTTGTTCCTGGATCCCAACAAATAGATGCGTAAGTCGTATCATTTGATATCCAAGTATTAAATATTGCAGGGTTTCCAGGTAGTCCCCCATTATAAGTCAGTATTACAACAGAATCAGGATCTGACACAGAAAATACGTTAAAACAAACCTCTTCATCATAGCAAGTAGTAATTTCATAATAATTTGAATAATTAATACCTGATAATTCAAGGGTATTAGAACAATTGATTACTTCAATCATAATATCCCTTAATACAGTTCCTTTTAATGCTCCTGTAACTTTATCATATTCATATACTTTAATTGTGAGTAAAAATGTACCAATGGCATTTGGTATAAAGCTTAGTTGTCCTGTTTCTCCATTTAATAATCCCCCTTGGAAAGGTGTTATACTATAATTAAATGGATATAAAACACTGTATCCAGCTGTAAAAGGAATTAGATCAGTCGGACCTGCATATGTATGAGAAATTTCATAATGAAGACTATCTCCGTCTGGATCTACGCCTCCAATACTATAATTAATTATTTCTCCTTGGCAAGCATATACTGTAGGCAATTCATTAAAAAACACACTATTATTACCTATAACTTTTTGATCTGCTTTGTTATAACAATTATTTAGAGAACCAGGTCCAGGAATATTTTTTACATTATCATAGACATTCATATCTGGTCTAGAAGCCACATTATATTCAAAAGTAAATCCAGATCCTCCAGCACACAAATATAAAGTATCAATATATATACTCTCTTCTAAGCCTTCATAAGGAGCAGTGTTAGATTGACATTTAGTTAATTGTCCTGAACATATTTGTGACACTTCTTGTGATGATATGAAAGGGAGTAACACTCTGCTAGTACATTTACCAGAACAACCACAGTAGTAAGAAATATCAACTGTAGGATCATTTTGCTGAATACTAATACCATCACAATCTCTATAAATTCTTAACTCAATTCTATAAAAACCACCTCCTAAATCTTTGTATTGAAGATCAGTAGCAACTAAATGAGTGCCTCTTAAAGAAAATCCAATAAGTAGAATAATTATAATATAAAGTATTCTTTTAATCATAGGTTTGAAAGTAACTTCAATATATATACGAATCAGATAAAATATAGTTGCTATTTCTAATTTAAAAGTAAAGGCTCCAAATGGAGCCTTTACTTTTTATCTTCTAATATGAACAAAACCGACAGCAGGTTCAAAATCTTCACCAACATCTACTAAATAGAAATAAGTACCATCTGGCAGTTTCTCTCTTGAAGATTTTAATATAGTTAACCCC
Source organism: Flavobacteriales bacterium (assembly GCA_020630395.1). Taxonomy (GTDB): domain Bacteria; phylum Bacteroidota; class Bacteroidia; order Flavobacteriales_D; family CAJJDF01; genus CATLPG01. The sequence continues at coordinate 34,785 of JAHDBM010000006.1, read as the reverse complement.
TCTCCTACATTGACATGACCATCCCATGAATTATCGTATCCTTGCATTTCATATACCATATTTCCAAATCTATTAAAAATCTTAACATTACTTTGCGGATAATTTTCAATTCCTTTTATGTGCCAAGTATCATTAATACCATCATTATTAGGAGAATAAAATTGAGGGATTTCAAATTCACCATCACATGTTATACTTAATAACCATGAACAAGAATCTGTATTACCTGAGCTATCACTCACAAAAACTGTTATCCTTTGATTTTGACTAAATTGACCTCCATTAGTTACATCTATGATGGTACCTGGAGCAGGAGTTTGAGTAATAATTAATACACCAGAATCACAATTATCATTAGCAATTATTGAGTCAGTATAATCAGGCACTGTATAATCACATGTTCCTAATAAATCTATACTAGTATCTGAAGGACAATTTAAATTAGCTTTAGATGTGTCTAATACAGTAACAATAGCGGTACATTGAGCTGTGTTATTACTAGGATCAGTAACGGTCATTGTAACAGAATTGGGACCAATATCAGCACAAGTAAAAGTACTTTGACTTAATGTCACTATTCCACACGCATCACTACTTCCTGCGTTAATATAACTACTATCTATTGTAAATGAACCTGTCGCATCTAAATATACAGTTGTATCTTTACATAGTGCTACTGGACCAACAGTATCTATAACTCGAACATTTGCACTGCAACTATCAACATTACCTGAAGGATCAGTGGCATATAACCATACTAAATTAATACCGGTATCATTACAGTTAAAAGTTGATTGACTAACAGACAGAGTGGCGGAACAATTATCTGTGCTACCAGCATCTAAATACGAGCCATTAATAGTATATATACCTAAATTATTGAGATATACAGTAGTATCCATACATGAAACAATAGGATTTACTGTATCGACTACAGTTATATTGGATAAACAACTATCAACATTACCAACACCATCACTAGCATATACCCATATTGGATTAACTCCAAGATCTGGACATCTTAATGTATCTATACTATACCATACATTTGCTAAAGAACAATTATCAAATATAGAACCAGGAGGCATTAAAATTGAGGTGTCAAGAGCAACATATCCTTGGTTATTTAAATATACTGTAGTGTCCCTACATAATATAGTTGGATTTATTGTATCATCAAACACTATGGTATAGGTATAAGTGTTTATTGTTTTTATAGGGCAAGTTTGAGCCTTAGCTATAATAGTAAATTGGAATGTACCCGAAGGAGGAATAAAACTATTCCAACAAAATTGACCAAATGTACTGTCTTGATTTGTTCCAGTAGTAACAAAAGTTGCAGCTCCCATACCTGGAGACAAAGCATTATACGTGAACGTTAAGGGAGAAGTAGGTACATTTGATGTTCCTAACACATCAAAACAAAAAGGTTGACTTGGACATGCATAATACGTGAAGTTTGTAGGCGAAAAATTAACACCACTTGTGTAAGGAATAAAACTTTGAGTTGGACAATTTAAAATAATAAACTGGATATCTTTTCTTGAAATAGCTACAACAGCATTTGATATTGGGTCTCTTTCTACAATTTCAATTCCTACAACATATTGACCTACAGATGTGGGAGTAAAACTCATATCCCCATTGGTGGAATTAAATGAAAAGCCCCAAGCAACCGGAAAAGGATTAGATGATGTAGATGGAGCTACCCATGGAATATTTGTAACAGTTGTAGAGGTAGGAGGCACGCAAACAGCTCCAACTCTTGATCCTCTTGTATCAACAAGTGAAAAAGACAAATTATCACCATCAGCATCTATTGCTGAAAATGAATAATTAACTGGAGTACCAACACAAGTGTATAAAATTGGTAAATTTTGTATCTCAACAGCATTATTAAATCTTGTTGAATTATCAAGAGTTACAGTATTGTACAGGGAATAACATCCTGGAGTTTGTAAATTTAAAATTGCTCCATTTCTACAGCAATAATTCCAGCTTATTAACCAATCTGGACATGCCGCTAATGTAACAGTAGCCTTATAAATATGCTCTTCTACACCTGGTTGACTACCATTTACTGGTAGATTACAAAAATTACTATCTAATAGTGTATCACATATTTCTGAAACGTCTTTACAACTATGATCAGTCAATGATATATTAAAAGTTGAGCAACTAGATACAAAACTTAAAATTGGAGCTGGAAATCCACTTGGGGTACCATCACAGTTTTCATAAGGTGCACCTTGACCTTTACAATCTCTATAAAACTTTAACACAAACTCATAGTCTCCTGTAGCTGTTCTTGTGTAACTAAGGTCTGCTGCAGCTGAATGTGAGGATTTTATATAAAAACTTGAAATTATGAATATAAAAAAGAGTAGATATTTTTTCATGATGAAATATTTTACACCTTCAATTTAACATCTTTATCTGTTTTAGTGAAATATTATTATTTATTTTTTTTAAAATGCCTAATACTAACATTAAAATACAATATTATTATCTTAAAATACAAATCAAAAAAAGAGCGACATGAAGGTCATATCGCTCTATCATAAATATTAATCTATTTATTAATTCATTTTAATAACTCTAACATTAGATTGGATACCCTTTCCAATAAGTCTTAAATTGTACGTTCCTCTTTCTAATTCTTTTAAATCAATAGTGATTTTTTCATTTACTCTAATAAATTCTTTACTGTAAATTAGTTTTCCTGCTACATTATGAATTTCAAGGCTTGTCTTTTCACCTTTATAATTTGAAACGTCAATATTTAACTCTCCAAAAGTAGGATTTGGGTAGACTGTTAAAAGGTTAATTTTATTTTGCTCATTGATACCTATATCGTTTATAACTACTATCGTTAAGGTATCATAACTTGAACACCCAAATAATAAATCACCTCTTAAAACTACAGTATAAACACCTGGTACATTATACGTATGAGAAACTGTATTTAATGTTGAACTATTTCCATCTCCAAAATCCCAATAGTAATTGGATGCATTAGATCCATTTGGAGTAAAATTAACCGTACCTCCTACTCCAATTGTATCTACATCACTATTAGCTATTACAATCGGTACTGGAAGAACATCTAACTCTAATCTAGTAATACTATCACAACCAGCACTATTAGTTACTGTATCAAAATACACACCTGAAGTAGTTAAAGTATCTCCTCCAAATAAATATATATCATTTTGACATATTGTATCTTTAATTGTATCAGTAGTACTAATTCCAACAGTAATAGTAATTCCATTTGAATAAACTGAATCTGGTGAAGCACAAGATAATGATGAAACAAGCAAACAAGTAACAACATCTCCATTTGCTAATTGACCTGGAGTACTATTAAAAGTAGCCCCACTTGTAACTTGAATACCATTTATCATCCATTGATACACTGGACTAGCTCCTCCATTTGTAATGCTACTACCAAACTGAACTCCTTGATTCAAACAAATAGAAGTTGTATTTGATGTAATAGTAATCGTAGGAGTAACAAATGAACTAATAGATACTGTTAAAGTAACTATTGTATCACATGATGTAAGTGAATTAATGGTATCCATATATATACCTGAATTTTTAATATAGTTACCTCCAAATAAAATACTGTCACCAGGACAAATACTATCTACAATGTTTGATGATATGTAAGAGCTAAGAGTTACTGTTAACGTAACGATACTATCGCATCCCGTACTTGAACTTAATGTATCCATATATGTTCCAGCTGTTTTTATTGTTGTTGAACCAAATACAATACTATCCCCATTACATATACTATCAGTTATATTAGTATTAGCTATTGGCAATACAGTTAAGGTAAGATTTGTAATACTATCACATGTTCCTGTTGTTACTGTATCAGAATATGTTCCTGCTACATTGTAATAAGTCCCTGCAAACAATATACTATCACCTGCACAAATACTATCCGTTAAATTGACAACTGTTCCTGTCTTAATGGTTACTGTTAATGTTATTATACTATCGCATCCCGTACTTGAACTTAATGTATCCATATATGTTCCAGCTGTTTTTATTGTTGTTGAACCAAATACAATACTATCCCCATTACATATACTATCAGTTATATTAGTATTAGCTATTGGCAATACAGTTAAGGTAAGATTTGTAATACTATCACATGTTCCTGTTGTTACTGTATCAGAATATGTTCCTGCTACACTGTAATAAGTTCCTGCAAACAATATACTATCACCTGCACAAATACTATCTGTTATATTCACAACTG
>JAHDBM010000006.1:28957-30409 GCA_020630395.1 Flavobacteriales bacterium | reverse complement strand
CAACACTATAGTAAGTACCTGCAAACAATATACTATCACCTGCACAAATACTATCTGTTATATTCACAACTGTTCCTGTCTTAATGGTTACTGTTAACATAACGACACTATCACATCCCGTACTTGAACTTAATGTATCCATATATGTCCCAGCTGTTTTTATTGTTGTTGAACCAAATACAATACTATCCCCATTACATATACTATCACTTATATTAGTATTAGCTATTGGCAATACAGATAAGGTAAGATTTGTAATACTATCACATGAACTAGTAGCAGTGGTATCAGAATATGTTCCTCCAACACTATAGTAAGTACCTGCAAACAATATACTATCACCTGCACAAATACTATCCGTTAAATTGATAACTGTTCCTGTCTTAATGGTTACTGTTAACGTAACGATACTATCACATCCCGTACTCGAACTTAATGTATCCATATATGTTCCGGCTGTTTTTATTGTTATTGAACCAAACACAATACTATCTCCATTACATATACTATCAGCTATATTAATATTAGATTCTGGTAAAATAGTTAATGTTAAGGTTGTAATACTGTCACACGTACTAGTAGCAGTGGTATCAGAATATGTTCCTGCTACATTGTAATAAGTTCCTGCAAATAACACACTATCTCCTGCACAAATACTATCTGTTATATTAACGACTGTTCCACTATCTACAAAAAGATTTAATGTAACAATACTATCACATGTTGTTGATGCAATTAATGTATCATTGTAGCTAGCTACTGAAGTATAATAAGTTCCTCCGAACTGAATACTATCACCAAAACAAATCGTGTCGTTTATAGTATCGTAAACAGCAACACATGTTGCGCAATTACTTACATGAAAACCTAAATTAGTAGTATCATCAATTAAATTAATATCCCATTCAATAGTTGGATCAAATATTACGGGATTAGAAGTAACACCTTGATCTACTGTTACCTTTCTAACTAATGATCTATCAGTAGTTAAACCACTCCAACCTGACACCCCTGGGTCCTCTCCTATTTTTCCGAAAACATCTATAGTATCTGTATTATAAAACAATACAATAGCATCATTACCATCATAACCTAATGGAGCAAAAACTTGATCTGCACTATTTATATAAAAAGGATCTGCCGAAGCATCAGCAACAATATGGACATTATTTGAGTAAATAAAACCTGTTAAAGGTATTATTGAAGCAGGTGTTGTAGCTCCATTATTATACAACCTAAATTCATATCCAGTTAAATCAACAGAATCAGATGTAGGGTTATATAACTCTAACACATGATTAGAACTTGTTCCTTCAATATATTCAGAAATAAATAATTCTGTACAAGGACCACAGCTACTCTTAGATATTAAATTTAATGTTGTAATACTATCACACCCATTAGAGCCTAATGCTGTATCATTATACATTCCGGTTACTTTATAATATGTGC
>JAHDBM010000006.1:0-28857 GCA_020630395.1 Flavobacteriales bacterium | reverse complement strand
CACATCCATTAGAGCCTAATGCTGTATCATTATACATTCCGGTTACTTTATAATATGTGCCTGCAAATAATATACTATCGCCATTACATATCGTATCTGTTATTGTATCGTAAACAACTGGATTAATTTGTAAAATAATAGTATCTGATACCATTGATGGATTTGCACAAACTTCATTAGAAGTTAATTCACATACTATAGTATCTCCATCAGCATTTGATGGTGGCGCATAGGTGCTTAATCCTGTACCTACATTTATTCCATTTCGTTTCCATTGGTATGTTGGAGCACCTCCTCCATTGGTTATAACTGTACTAAACGATAATGCTACTCCTTCACATACTGGCATGGATTGACTAGATGAAACTACAATTGTTGGTATTACTGACGTATTAACCGTTAAGTTTAATGTTGTAATACTATCACATCCATTAGAGCCTAATGCTGTATCATTATACATTCCGGTTACTTTATAATACGTTCCAGCAAATAATACACTGTCTCCATTACATATTGTATCTGTTATCGTATCGTAAAGCACCACACAAACCCCACAATTATTAGTATGAGAGCCAATACTATCGTAATTTTCAAAACCAATTGTATCCCATTCTATTGATGGATCAAAACTTACAGGGTTAGAACTAACTCCAGCTAAAACAGATGCTTTTCTAACTAATGTTTGATCTAAAGTAGTAATACCAGAAACAGTCCATGAAAAACCTGGATCAAAACCAATTTCTCCTATTATATCAACAGTATCTGTTCCATCAAACAAAACAACAGCATCATCTCCTGTAAAGGATAAACCTCCATCTAATTGATCTGCAAGAGCAGTTAATGTACCTGATGCTCCACTATGAACAATTGTAAATGTACTGTTTGACGCAACAGTTCCTACTAATGGAATGTTAGAAGCTGATGATGATGACCCATTTGAAAACACTTTAATTTCATAGCCTGTTAAGTTAATTGAACTTCCAGTAGGATTATATATTTCTAATGCTCTATTGTTACTACTTCCTTCAATATATTCTGAGAAAAATAAATCATTACAAGTGCCTGAACAATTAACCTTGTTCGTCAATACTAAAGTTGAAATACTATCACAGCTGGCTGTTGCAAAAGTATCATTGTATACTCCAGTAGATTTAATATAAACTCCACCAAATAAAACACTATCACCTGAACATATACTATCATTTAAAGTATCTCTAACTGGAAATAACTCAAGTAAATCAAGTATAACAATACTATCACAACCAGACCCTAGTCCGATTGTGTCATTGTATAAACCAGTTGTATGGTAATTAACACTTCCAAATAAGATACTATCTCCTGAACAAATAGTATCAGTAATAGTATCGTAAACATTAGCACATGAGATACAGTTATTTGTATGTGCATCTAAGTTATAATCTATATCTTGATTATATTGAATCCATTCTATTGAAGGGTTAAATGAACCAGGGTTAGTAGTAACCCCTTCTAAAACAGTTGCTTTTCTTACTAATGTTTTATTTTCAGTAGTTACTCCTCCTAATGTCCAAGCAGAACCTGGATCAAATCCAATTTCGCCTATTAAATCAACCATTGTAGCTCCATTGAATAAAGCAACTGCATCATCACCATTAAATTCTAAATCTCCATCAGTTTGATCAGCAATACTAGTAAAATTAGTTGCTGCAGAAGAATGAGATAAAATATAAACATCATTAGATGCTACTGAACCCGTTAATGGAATAGTGTAAAATGCAGAAGAACCCCCATTTATATATATTTGGACTTCATAACTAGACAAATTAATTGTTGATCCTGTTGGGTTATAAAATTCCAATACTTTATTATCATTAGAACCTTCTATATATTCAGATATAATAATTTCTGAACAACTTGTTACAGGACATGCTTCAACAACTAAATCTAAAGATGAAATACTATCACATCCACTTAAGTTTTGTAATGTATCGTTATATATTCCTGCAGTATTACGATATATACCTCCAAACAATATACTATCAACACTGCAAATAGTATCTTTTATAGTATCATATATTGTAGGCCCACATGTTAAACAATATGGTAGTGATTCAACCACACATGCTAAACTATCAATTACTTCTATTTTGTAACAATCTGGTGAAGCTCCAGGAATAACTAATGTTGAGTTAGTGTCATTAGTAAGCAAAAAGTTATTTTCATACCATTGATAACCTCCGTGATTAGGAGCAGTTGTAATGGTTAACGTTCCTCCAGAATTAGTAATTGCTGGTGGAACTAAACTTGATTTAGTTAAAGTAACTGTATCAGAATTTACTGTTGTTGGATCAGCACATTGATAAGATGAAGTAAGTTCACACCAAAACATATCTCCATCAACTAAAGAGTCGTAAGGAATAAAAATATCTGTTGTATCAGGTCCAAAAGCGACACCATTTTTATACCATTGATAAGAAGGATTTAATCCATCATAAGCACTCAATGATGATATACTGGCAATATCTCCATAACAAATAACAGTATTAAATGGTAATAAAACCATTTCTGGAGTTCTTGGTGTTAATGTATCTAAAATTAACGTATGGATCGTGTCACATGTACCAGCTACAGTGTCATAATATGTGCCTGGTAATTTATAATAATCACCATAAAATAATACACTATCATCACTACACACATCTGTAATTAACGTATCTATTTCAACACATACTGATGAACAAACGCTACTATGAGTTCCTAAAAAAGAAAAGTTATTTTGGCTTGTGCTATCCCATTCAATTGAAGGATCAAAAGCTCCAGAAGTAACACCAACATCAACTCCAAATTTTCTAATTAATACTTGGTCTTGTGTTCTAATTGTGCCTCCACTCCAAAATAAACCAGGATCGACACCAATTTCCCCAACAACATCTAATAGCGTAGCACCATTATATAAAGCTACAGCATCATTTCCACTAAATGAAATTTGTCCAGATTGTTGATCTGTAACTGCTAATATTGCAGGATCAGCACCTCCATTTGAGACAACAAACACATCATGAGATGCTATAGTCCCTGTTAAGTTGATAGTAGCACTTGCTGTTGCACTACCATTATCAAATCTTTGTATAGAATATCCAGACAAATTAATTGAAGCACCTGTAGGGTTATAAATTTCAATCGATTTATTTAATCCACTACCTTCTATATATTCTGATATAAATAGGTCTGAACATGCTTGTGAGCTACCATTATATGGCACAAAACACAAAAACACAACTAACACTAATAAACACTTAAATCTTAGGATTTTACTCATCATTATCATACATTTTGGGGTGCAAAGGTATGTTTAATTTGAACAAATGTCAAGACCTAAATGTTAATAAATAATTAAGATGTGTTATTTTTTTATGTTTTGTTGTGTAATTTTTAACGAATCACATTAAACCTGTTCCTTTTATCTTCATTTCTTTAGCATCATCTCTAGGCAATAGAGCCCAAAGGGCTTTAACAATTACTTCAAGCTCTTTATAGTTTTGACGAGCTAAAGCGTTCTGCCCATTATCAATGAGCATTTTAGCTTGTTTTTCATCCGAATATTGATCTATTGATCTATTTTGTAAGTCATAATACCAATCTATCCAATATGTAGGTCTTGTTTTAACAATTGCATAACGTAAATCCCATAACGCAGAAGTTTTACTTTCAATCAGTAGAATACTTCTCTCTTTTAAGTATTGAATTTCGTCTTTAATTAAAAATTCAAATTTTTGCTTGTGCTTATCATCAACATCATCTTCATCAACTAAGTATTGTACATGATCTTTAACGTTATAGTATTTACTAATAATATGAGTTAGTTTCTTATTTTTTTCTAAAGTGTCATATTTTTGAGCTAAAGTTCTTTTTTGTTCTTCTAATTGATATCTTAAATCAGAATTATCACTCTCTAAAAACTCATTAAGTCTTAACCTTAATTCCATTGCTGCAATTCTTAAGTCTTCAAGTTCTTGTGCTATCTCATATTCTTCTTTCTTTTGAAATTCGTTAATGTCTTTTTTGATATTATGAATTAAAAATTCTATTTCATCTTTAATTTTATCAATGCTTACGTGTTTTTCACTTGGAGAAAAGACGTTTTCAAACTCTTGATCATTCATAGATAAAAAAGCCTTTACTGTTAAATCTCTAGATTCACTAATTTCTAAAGATATCTCTACATCTGATCCTCTTACCAAGTCTACTTCTAAATCTTCTGCTTTTATTTCTACGCATCCAATAACCTGATTAGTGGATGGTGATGCAAATCGATCTCCTTCAAGAATATTAATAATTAGATTTTCTTTCCCAGATTTAAAAACTGTACGGGAAACCTCTTTATATATTTTTTTCTTTAATGGTAAAATCGAATTTTTCTCAAAAATAACATCTAGTTTGGTTCTGTTATTACCTAGGTCATCAACTTCAATAGAAATATCGTGTGGTAAAGGTTGTCCTGTAACACTAAAAGTTCCTTGACTTATTTCAATAGGATCAAAACTATCTTCAACAACCGAATTATGCTCATCAAATAAAGTAACAAAAAACCTACTAGTTGTTTTAGGATTTAACCTAAGCATTTCTGTGAATTTACCATTTCTAATAGGTTTTAGTCCACTATCAAATCCTTTGTCTTCCCTATTAATCCTAATGTACATATTATTAGTATCACCACCTTCAAAAACTCCAAGCACCATTTCTTCTAGCTCTCTTGTAGATGGTAAATAAGACATTTTTAATCTTATATCTGACTGCTTATTTAGATTTGTTGATTTTTCTTCTGTGCTATCACTGGCCTTAACTTCTCTCATTTTAGTGCCTGCATAGTAACCACCTCCAACAGCTATTGCACTAGTTGGATCAACAGAATCATCTAGTCTTATACCCAAATGTTGAGTTAGCATTTCTCTTACTAATGGAATATAAGTTGTCCCACCCACAAGTACAATACGATCTACATCCTCTTTTTTTAATCCATTTACCTCTAATAGTTCCCTAACTAAATCAATCGACCTCATGACCATTGTAAACGCAACTTGATTTAGCTCTCCTTTTGTTATCACTATTGATATATCAACTTCTTCGCCATTATCATCTTCAACTTCAAAATCCAAAAACGCTTCTTCAGCTCCAGATAGTTGTTTTTTAACTTCTTCGGCTTTATTCATTAAAATATAAAACACTTTTTGATAAGCAGTAGATGCTGTTTTAGAACCTTCCTCAATTTTAGCAAACGATCCTTTTTCATAAAGTTGTGGTAAAATAATTTGTTCTACAATACCTCTATCTACATCCATTCCGCCCAAAAAGTTATCTCCTTTGTGATCGATTACGCTCAACTCAGTTTCATTATTATGCACAATAGCTGCATCAAATGTTCCTCCTCCAAAATCATAAACCAGCCATTTTTTATCAGTCTCTAACTCTTTTTTATTAGCTACAGCTAAACATGCAGCAATTGGTTCTTGTAATAAAGCAACTTCTTTAAAACCTGCTTCATAACCTGCTTTTTTGGTTGCATTACTTTGTATGGTATCAAAAGATGCCGGGATAGTAATTACTATACCATCTAAGTTAGCCTCTCCCCTAACAAAATTTTTAAGTTCTTTTAATACGATTGATGATAATTCGATTGGATTTACCGTTCGTGATAAATTTGGCACCCAATAGGTATCAACAGTTCCCATTTTTCTTTTAAAACAAGAAAAAACGTTTTCTGGATCTTTTTCTATATACTCCTTAGCTTTATCGCCAACAAGCGTTCTTTCTCCTCTATACCCTACTACCGAAGGTAATGTTTCCTTAAGACCATAAGGATTTTTAAATACCTCTACTACTCCATTTGCTTCTTTAGCAATAAGAGAATTCGTAGTTCCTAAATCTATGGCGTAATCAAATGTTTTCATTATAATAATCTATATTGATTCAGCTATCACATTGCCTTTTTGCAAAATAATATGATACCCTTGATCTTCTTGAATAATAATAGGCTTAACTACATTGGTTATAATTAAGTTTTTTGTTGCATCACCAACTATATTTGCTGTACAATCAGTTCTTGTTTCATCAAATCGCTCACCAAGAGGAATTAAATATTTATATCCTGCTTCTTCTAAATGGGATTTAATTCGATCTACATGCCTCATGATACTTTCATTCTCAGACTTTGTAGCTTTCTTCTCTATTTCAGCTATTTGATTAATTATATGTAACAGTTCTCTTTCCATTATATTCTTTGAATTAACATCATATTGATATACTAATGTAAAAGTATTTAAGAGCTATTGCAAAAGATTTACAAAATTAAAAAGGCTCTTCAATATGAAGAGCCTTTTTAATAATTTAGATATTATCTATTTATAATTTAGTAAGTTTTGTCAACTTGACATTTCCGTTTGTAGCATCTATCATTCTTAAAAAGTAAACTCCTCTTTCCAAATTGGATAAATTAACCTCTTGTATTAATTTTCCATTGAATGATATCTCGTATACTTTTTCGCCTAAACTATTAAGAACATCTATAGAATTGACCGCATTCGCTTTGTCTAACGATATCGTAACATTGCCTGTAAATGGATTAGGATAAACTGACACATTTAATGAATTAACTACTCTTAAACCTGTAGAATTACATGAATCAACATATACTTCTATTGATTCATAATTAACACTTAAACATCCACTATCCTTACAAAACGCATAATATATTGTTGTAGTTAATGGTGTAACAGTTACAGAGCCCGAAGTAGAAACAGCTATTGGGGAACCACTAGCACTATCATTTGTGTAAACTTCAACTGTATCACATCCAACAACAGTTAATAAAACATTTTCAGCAGGACATATTGTATCCTTATCTGCACTAATACTAATTGGGTCATTAGCCTGAGAAGTAACGTTAATTGTAACCGGAACTGCTACACTATATTGACATGCTGATGGATTTGAACTTTCAACACATCTTGCATAGAATGTAGTTGAGTTAAATAATAACTGATTAGGACTAACTCCAGGTCCAGTTCCACTAGGTGTGTTATACCACATTAAAGAACCTGTATTACAATTAGCTGATAATTGCGTACTAAGAGGAACACATCCATTTAATGAAGAAGCTGATACACTAGTTGGAGCAGTTGGATCTACTGCTACATTAACTGTTACAGACTCTCCTACAACACTACTACATGAACCGTTAATTTCGCAAAAAGCATAATATACAGTTGTTGTATTTGGCGAAACAGTTACACTTGTAGTACCCAATGGTGTTCCAGTACCGTTAGCATTATCATACCAAACAATTGTCCCTGCAGAACATCCTTGAGCAGTTAAAACAGAACTTTGTCCATCACATATTGAATTTGGTGATGCCGTTCCATTTGTTGGTTGAAAAGGAATAGAGTTAACAACATACGAAACACTATCATAAGTTGCGCTACTACACCCACCTGAACTTTCACAAAACGCATATACTGAATAATTCCCGGGAGCTGTAGCATTAATCGAGTATGGACTTCCTGTTGCTAATGCAGATCCACTTGCTGTGTTATTATTATACCATTTTAAAGTACCTACCGAACATGAACCTGCTAAGGTAATTACATCTCCAGAACACACAGAGCCAGATGAAGGATTCATAGTTAATGTATTAGGTGCACCTGGATCATCAATTGTTACAGTTACTGAGTCAGCATTGCTATATTGACAACCTGCAGGATTTGCTAATTCTACACATCTAGCATAAAAAGTAGTCGTAGTTGTTATGGTTTGTGATGGCGATATACCTGTTCCTGTTCCATTCGCACTAGTATACCATTCTAGACTACCAACTGAACAATTTCCGCTTAAATTTGTAGCTAAAGGTGCACAACCACTTGTAACAGATGCTGATACTGATGTTGGTGTAATTGGTGCATCAACAACAGTTACAGTTACTGATGAAGAAGACGAACTAACACAAGAGCCTACTTTACAAAAAGCATAATATGTAGTCGAACTAGATGGGGCAACCACATTAGTAGCCAAAGGAGTTCCAGATGAACTATTAGTAGTATACCACTCTATTGTACCAGAAGCACACCCAGTTGCATTCAAGGTCGAACTTGAACCACTACATATCATCATTGGAGAAGCACTTGCAGATGCTGGATCTGCTGGAGGTGAAACCACTGAATATGATAATGAGTCATATCCTGAACTTAAACATCCTCCAGAACTTTCACAGAATGCATATAAAGTAAATGAACCAGCTGTAGCCGTGCCCAGAGTTATTGGACTTCCAGTAGCAACAGGACTACCACTACCAGTGTTATTTCCATACCACTGTATACTACCACCTGCACAACCTGAAGCACTAGCTGTAGCCACACTATTTAAACAAAATATACCTCCTGAAGGATTAGTATTAATAGAAGTTGGTGGATTGGGATCATCAATCGTAACCGTAACAGAATCAACATCACTGTATTGACATCCAGCAGGATTTGTTGACTCATAACATTTGGCATAAAAAGTTGTAGTTGAAGCAACTGTTTGTGCTGGTGAAATTCCTCCACCTGTTCCTCCAGCAGTTGTATACCATTCTACAGCAGCAGAGCCACAATTTGCTGTTAAGTTGGTATTCAATGGAGAACATCCACTTGTAACAGATGCAGATACTGAAGTTGGAATAGCTGGTTGTTGAGAAACAGTAACAGTAATTGTGTCATAAGCTGTACAACCATTATTAGTAACTTCTAAGTATACCGTTTTTAATCCTATTGTTGACCATGCAAAACAAGGAGTTCTTGATGAAGATGTTCCAGGTGATGCACCTGAAGCAGTCCATGAATATGTAGCTCCAGTAACTTGAGGTGTAGAAAAACAAATATTATCTCCAGTACATCTCTCTGCATTTGTAATAGTTGCTAAAGCTGTTGGTAAAGGATCTACAGTTACAGTATAGCTATCTGTAGTTGAACAATTAGATGTTGAAGCAACCATTGTAACAGTATATGTTCCTGGAGTATTCCACGTAAAACAAGGAGACCTTGTTGTTCCAGCAGTAATATTTGGACTACCAGTACCACTCCAATTATATTGAACACTTGATTCAAAATTTCCTGAAGTGAAACAAATAGGTGAAGCCTCACATGTGCTTGATGAAGTTAATGAAATTCCAGCATTAATAGTATCAGTCATTTCAAACGTAAAACTATCAACAGATACACAACCATTTAAACTTACCTCTACATAAACTGTTTTAACTCCTAAAGTAGTAAATGGAATACAAGCATACCTTGTATTTGCGTTTTGAATAAAATTTGATGGGGTACATGTCCATTGGTACGTAGCTCCAGTTACCATTGGAGTTGAAAAACATTGGCTAAAGTTAGTACAAGGAGATGATGTTACTTTTGTAATTGAAGCTGTTGGAGCTGGACCAGCTGAATAATTTAAGTTAACACTTACTGGAGTAGAATACTCACAGCCTGTAGCTGTATTATCGTAACATCTGCCATAATAAGTTGTAGCAGCATTAACTGTAACACAATTACCTACTCCAGATCCTGTACCAGCAGGTGAAGTATACCATTCTAAAACTCCTGTAGCACAATTTCCAGTGAAGCAAGTTGTATAACTACCACAACCAGTAGTATCTGATGCTCCAGTTCCTGTTGGAGGAGCCGGAGAAGTTGATCTTGTCAATACCAATCCTGTTGAAGCTGGTCCATATTCACAACTTGATGGATTTGAAGAAATGTAACATCTAGCATATACTGTTACTGTAGAAGTTACACTATATGGATTAGACAAACCAGCTCCTGTTCCATTTGGTGAAGTATACCAAACTGGCACTCCAGATGTACAAGATGCATTTAAATTTGTTGTATAATTTGAACACCCTGAAGTTTGACTAGCTGAAACACCTGTTGGTGTTGGTAAAACTGTAGTATCAACCAATCTACTTCCACATGCAGAATTACCACAACTAGATGTTTCGCATCTAGCATAATATGTTGTTGGAGTATTAACTGTAGGATATATACTTCCTCCAGACCCTATTGAAGTGCCTCCACATGAACCAGTGTACCACTGTATAGTACCTCCCGGACAGGATGTACTTGTAAAAACATAAGCAGTTTGCCCAGCACATACAGTTGATGAACCATTAACAACTGGTGTTGAAGGAGCTGAATTAACAGTTACATTAAATGAAGTTCCTGAAGCGCTTAAACATCCTCCATTATCACAAAATGCGTAATATGTTGTATTAGATGTTAGAGCTGGACTAGTAAATGAATTTCCTGTAGAAACAGGTGAACCAGTTGCAGTAGAATTATCATACCATTCTACAGTTCCAGAGCAACCAGAAGCTGTTGATGAAGCTGTTTGACCACTACATATTGTAGCTGTTGAAGGTGATACACTAGGTGCAGATGGAGTTGAACTAACATTAAGTGTTATTGTTTTACAATTTGAGTTTCCTAAACACGGGTCTGCTGCCTTAGGCTCTAATCTAACATAATATACAGTTCCGTTAACAGGGCTAGATATATTTAGATTAGCACCAATACCAACTTGGGAACCTCCACATGAGCCAGTATACCATACCGTATCATATAAACTTGAAGAAGCTGCTCTTGATGGTGGACTTGGTAATATATTACTAACATATAAAGAAACAGGACTGCCAGTGCATCCAGAATTTGGAGTTTGATACACATTGCTTGAACTCCATGATGATGGTAAACTTTCAGTGATGGTAACATTATATGTTCTGTTACCACAAAAAGAGTTAATACTTACTGTAGCTGAACCACAACTATCAAATGTAATTGCCAAATTACTACAAGATCCAGAGCCTATGGAAGCAGCAAAGGTTTGATTACCTGTATAAGTGCCTGAAAAATCTGGATGAGAAACTGTATATGAATCAGGATAAGTTACAGTGTATGTAGTTGCTGAAGAAGGAGTTGAACAATTTCCAAATGTACAACTATTAGGACTTAAGTTTTGAGTAACACCTGTTTTAGCATTAATTGAAGAAGTTTGTCCAATTGATTGAAGTGTAAAAAAACATAATGTAAATAAAAATAAAAGATGTTTCATAGAAAAATTATTTTGTTTTAAACTACCCTAAGGAGTATATTTATTATTGATGAAGATACGTATAACATTAAAAAAGGTTTTACTTACAAATATGTTTTTGTTAACATATGTCAGTTTATTAAGTCAAACATTAACTGAAATCAAAATCCTACCTTCTACTTTAAATGAAATTTCGGGCATAATTAAATTAACTAACACTAGTTTTTGGTGTCATAATGACGGAGGTAATGCAGCTTTTTTATATGAACTTGATGAATTAGGAAATATTACTGACTCCATTTTTCTAGATAGTATTAACAATGTTGATTTTGAAGACATTACCAAAGATCAATCAAATAACATATATATTGCAGATGTTGGTAACAACAATTTTAATAGAACTAATCTTGTTATTTATAAAATAAATGATCCTACCTCTTTGGTGAAAGACTCAGTTGTACCACAGAAAATTTTTATTTCTTATTTAGATCAAACTACTTTTCCTGATACTAATCAAAATGTAGACTGTGAAGCTATTATTCATTATAACAACTTTTTATATTTATTTACAAAAAATTGGAGCGGATCTAATATGACTAAAGTTTATAAAGTTCCAGACACGGCAGGATCATATATACTTAGTCCTATAGATAGTATGGTTTTTAATGGATTTATTACTGGAGCTGATATTTTAAATGACACACTAGCCATTCTTCAAATGGGAGCTATTGATTTATTCCACTCATTTAATCAGGATAATTTTTTTCAAGGCACAAAAGAAACGTTTAGTTTTGCTTTATCTCAAAAAGAAGGAGTTTGTTTTATTAATAATAACTGTTTATACATCACACAAGAAAATCACAACTTCTTTCCTGATCCAAAATTATTTTCACTTAAATTATCACTTGCTAATATTAAAGAAAACACAGCTACTAAAGATATAAGGGTATTTCCAAATCCAGCATCTAACACACTAAAAATTGCTACTAAAAACAATAATAAAACGAGCCAACTAACCTCTATCAGTATTATAGATGCATTAGGAAATATTATATCCAAAAATAGAGGGTATAATATAACATCAATTAATATTCAACAACTTTTAGTTGGAACTTATACTATTAGAGTTTCTAGTGCTGGAAAAACAATTAATAAAACGTTTATAAAACAATAAAAATGGATTTTTTACCCCCTAAAATTGATGATTTTGCATCTAAACACACTACTAAAGAATCTAAAGCTTTAGAGACATTAAATAGAGAAACGCACCTTAAAATTTTAATTCCTAGAATGTTAAGTGGACACATACAAGGCAGAGTGTTAAGTATATTTTCTCACATGATTAAACCTAAACATGTATTAGAAATAGGAACTTACACTGGATATGCAGCCATTTGTTTTGCCGAAGGTTTACAAGAAAACGGTAAGGTAATTACTATTGATATTAATGAAGAATTAGAAACATTTGCTAATCATCATTTTGAACAAGCCGGAATGAAAGATAAAATTGATATGAAAATTGGTTCGGCTATGGATATTATACCAACATTAAATGAAAATTTTGATATCGTTTTTATTGATGCCGACAAAACAAACTACAGTAATTATTTTGACCTAGTAATAGATAAAGTAAACACTGGAGGATATATTATTGCAGATAATGTTTTATGGTCGGGAAAGGTTGTAACTGATGAAGTTAATACAGATCCTGATACAAAAGCATTAGCAGAATATTGTGCTAAAATTCACGAAGATTCAAGAGTTGAAAATGTATTATTTCCTATACGTGATGGATTAATGATTGCTAGAAAGCTATAAATTTAATTATACTGTTCATTCACCAGCCTTTTCGAGATCCACCAGTAATTTCCTAAGGGGTCTTTTATTCCTGACTGTCTATCACCATAATCAATATCTTCTGGTCCAAAAATAACTTCTGCGCCATTATCTATAGCTCTTTGGTGTATTTTGTCTACATCATCTACAAATAAGTATAGTGCGGTTGACATATTTAAAAATTGCCCTCTTGCTTGACTTAACATAATACAAGATTGTCCTATCTTCAGAATAGAATTGGCTATATTACCCTCCTTATCAATTGTTTGATTAATTTCTTTAGCCCAAAACACTTGTTTTAAAAAAGATATTAATTCTTTAGGTTCACTTACAAATAAATAAGAATTAATGGTACCAAAACCTTCTGGCTTATATGTTTCAAAAATATCATTCATGTGTAGCTAATTTATATCTCTTTTTAAAAAGACTAACCTCATAAAAAACAGAAATAACACAGTCCAAAAAATGACCATAACAATATTTAAAATTGAAAATTGTGATGGACTAGAAATCCCCATTAGTAATGCTTCAAAATTAGGGTTAGGAAGAACTTCTGATAATGATCTTAACGGAAAATAATCATACAAATCTCCCATACTATTAGCTTCAAATTGCCAACCAAATATTTTTTCTACTATAAATGCTAAAAAATACAACAATACAGCTAATGCACCTTTCTTCAATAAAAAAGCAATAAATCCAGCAAAACTAAAATAACCTATAATTTGTAACAAAAATCGTATAACATGCTCTGCACCTTCTAATATATTACCATACTCTAAAGTCTCACTTCCCCCACCAAAGAAAGGGCTTACAGAATCCATTAAACTGGTATTCACAGATGGTTGTGAACTAAAATACCATGAACTCAACAACCCAACAAAAAAGACATATAATGTTGATAAAACACCTAAAACCAATATTAATAATAATTTACCTTTTACAAACTCCCATCTTGTTAAGCCATCAATTACATTTTGTCTCACAGTCCTGTAGGAATACTCATTAGATATATGAAACATAATAATAAAACTTAAAATAAACATGGAAAAATAACTAGAAACCAAGCAGGTATAATACCATGCTGTCTCTGATGTTTTAGGCATTAATGGATACATTTCTATACCATTATCCATTTTTCCTCCAAAAACACTTGGAATTAACAACACAATTATTGGTAAAAAAATCAAAAACAATAAGGTGAAAATCCAAAATGACTTATTGCCAACTAACTTTTTAAATTCAATTTTTAATAATTCCATTTTTTACTACTTTATAATTTCTAAAAACTCTTCTTCTAACGAAGATTTATGATCTATTAGCTGAGATAACACTACTCCTTTTTCAAAACAAAATTTATTAAATTCTGCTCCAGATACACTATCATTAAATAACACTAGCAATTGTCCATCCTTCTCTTCTATACTATCAAAACATGGATGTGTTTTGATAGCTTCTATAGATGATTCATTTTCTATAGCTATAAAGAATGCATTCTTAGATATAACAATCTCATCTATACTACCTTGTTTTAGCAACTTACCGTTCTTAAGAATAGCAAAGTGAGTACACATTTTTTGTATTTCATCTAAAATGTGACTAGATATTATGATGGTTTTACCCTCTTTTGCAATATTCATAATAAGATTCCTCATTTGATTAATCCCTTGAGGATCTAGTCCGTTTGTAGGTTCATCTAACACTAAAACTTCAGGATCAGAAAGTAAAGCTGCAGCTAAAGCTAATCTTTGTTTCATACCCAAAGAAAACGTTTTAAATGGACTGTCTTTCCTTACCCACAACCCTACTCTTTTTAATACTTCCTCTATTCTATCTTTATCAACACGTTTAATTAAAGCAGCTATTTCTAAATTTTTATAACCTGATAACTCAGGATAAAAAATGGGATGCTCCAATATTGAACCTATTCTTCTTCTTTGATTAGAGTTTCCCTCTTCTCCAAACCAAGAGTAGCTACCTTCAGTCGAATTAATTACATCTAGCACCATCCCTAGTGTTGTGGTTTTCCCACTTCCATTTGGACCTAAAATTCCAAATATATTTCCTTTACTAATCGATAAACTTAAATCGTTTACAGCAACAAAATTACCATAACGCTTTGTTAAACCATTTATCTGAAGAACATCTCCCATATTTAATTAATTGCTTTTAAACTTAAATCTAAATTCTTAACTGAATGTGTCAAAGCCCCCATAGAAACATAGTCTACACCACACTCTGCATAAGACCTAGCAGTCTCTAATGTTATACCTCCAGATGCTTCAGTTTCATAATTATCTCCAATTAAGCTAACGGCAGTTTTTATATCCTCATAAGAGAAATTATCCAGCATAATTCTATCTACATTACCAATTGACAACACCTCTTTTACTTCTTCTAAATTTCTTGTCTCAATTTCTATCTTCAATTCTTTACTATACTTTTTTAAATAAGCATTCGTTTTAGATATTGCTGCCTCTATTCCTCCCGCGTAATCTATATGATTATCTTTTAACATAATCATATCATATAAGCCAAATCTATGATTAGTTCCTCCTCCAATTCGAACAGCCCATTTTTCTAAAAAACGTAATAATGGTGTAGTTTTTCTTGTATCTAACACTTCCGTTTTAAGGTCTTCTAATGTTTTAGCAACTTGTTTAGTTCTTGTAGCAATTGCACTCATCCTTTGCATACAATTAAGTACCAATCGTTCAGCTTTTAATATTGATTGAGCATTGCCTTCTACATGAAAAGCAACATCTCCAATTTTCATCTCATCACCATCATTCATGAATACATCAAGTGATGAATTAGGATCAAAAAAATGAAATATCTCTTTCGCTAGAGTTACACCTGCTAGGACTCCATCTTCTTTTACTAAAAGCTTAGCTTTTTTTGTTACATTATCAGGAATACAAGCTAAAGAGGAATGATCTCCATCCTTAATATCTTCAGCAATTGCCAATTTTATAAATTCATGAATTTCTTGTTGTGATACTTGCATGCTCTTTTTTTTACTAAGTTAGTGATCGGATTCGTATTATTGTAAGAAATTTGACAAACGGTAAAATGACCATTAAGCTTATTGTAATAGGAAAAACAAATCACGCTTATTTTGTTGAGGCAGAAAATGAATACCTCAAGAGATTAAAACGCTACATTAAACTAGAATATATTGTTATACCAGAACTAAAAAACACTAAAAATCTATCTTCTAGCCTGTTAAAACAAAAAGAAAGCGAATTATTATTTAAAACTCTCCAACCTAATGATGAAGTTATCCTATTAGATGAAAAAGGGAAACAGTATACATCTGTTGAAATGAGTAAGGTAATGCAAAAAAAAATGAACAGTGGTATTAAAAACCTCTGTTTTGTTGTTGGAGGTGCCTATGGATTTTCTAAAGAAATTTATCTTAAACACCCTCAAAAACTATCCCTTTCTAAGATGACATTTTCACATCAAATGATTAGAACTTTTTTACTTGAACAGATTTATAGAAGTTTTTCTATCATTAAAAACGAACCTTATCATAATGAATAAAATAATCGTAATTTTAACCATAATGGGCATTAATTATAATTTTAAGAACCATAATTAGTATGGTGTTCATTATAAACATACTTTTAAAGATCACTTAATGAAAATTGGAATTGTATTATACCCAACCTATGGAGGGAGTGGAATTGTAGCAACTGAACTGGGTAAATCTTTAGCCGAAAAAGGACATGAGGTACATTTTATTTCCTATAAATTTCCTGTCAGATTAAATGTTAGTAGCAACCGCATTTTTTATCATGAAGTTAGAGTATCTAATTACCCTCTCTTTCATTATCCTCCTTACGAATCTTCATTAACTAGTAAGCTGGTAGATATTATTCGATTTGAAAAACTTGATGTGCTTCATGTACATTACGCAATACCCCATGCATCTGCGGCTAGAACTGCCCAACAAATACTAAAAGAAGAAGGAATTCAAATTCCGTTTATTACCACTTTACATGGTACTGACATTACATTAGTTGGTAAAGACCCATTCTTTAAACCTATTATTACATTTTCAATTAATAAAAGTGAAGCAGTAACCACTGTTTCAGAAAGTTTAAAACAAGATACACTTCAAAATTTTGATATTAAAAATGAAATTCACGTTATTCCCAATTTTATAACGCCTTCTAATGAAGCTTATACCATTAACAGAGATCATTATGCCGAGAAAGATGAATTGTTACTGGTTCACGTATCCAACTTTAGAAAAGTTAAACGTTTAGAAGATGTAATAAAGGTATTTTCTAAAATTCATACTAAAATCAAAGCAAAACTTATCTTGATTGGTGATGGACCTGAGCGAGCTAAAGCAGAAATGCTTTGTAGAGAACTTGGAACATGTTCCAAAACAAATTTTGTTGGTACAATTAATAATGCTCGAGAAGTAGTTTCTATATGTGATCTTTTCTTTCTTCCTTCAGAAACAGAAAGTTTTGGGTTGGCAGCTCTTGAAGCAATGTCGGTTGGAGTTCCAGTAATATCATCCAACACTGGTGGATTACCTGAAGTAAACATTGATAATTATTCGGGTTATTTATGTGATGTAGGTGATATAAATACTATGGCTGAAAAAGCACTACATTTATTGCAAAACAAAGAAGTGCTAGACCAATTTAAACAACAAGCTAAATTTCAAGCAAATAAATTTAACCAAGATAAAATTGTAGATCAGTATATTGCGCTATACAAAGAAGTAATTCAAAAACAACAAGCAACTATTCTATAACAAATGGATCTACTAGACTATTTAAAAGATTTTGCTCCAGAAGGTAAATTAGCCTTATTCGACAAACTAATTAATGAGCGAACAAGACATTTAACAGTTGTTTTAGAAGACATTTTTCAATCTCAAAATGCTAGTGCTGTGCTTAGATCATGTGATTGTTTTGGCATACAAGATGTTCATATTATAGAAAACAGGTATAAATACACTGTTAACCCTGATGTTTCACTTGGTTCTTCTAAATGGTTAAATCTCAAAAAATATAATACCAAAGAAAACAACACGATCGATTGTTTTAAACAATTAAAAGCTAAAGGATATAAAGTTATTGCTACTTCTCCTCATAAGGATGATTTCTCTTTATATGATATGCCAATTAATGAAAAAACGGCTATCGTTTTCGGAACTGAAAAAGAAGGACTTACTGATGAAGCTTTAGCTCATGCAGATGGATTTATGAGGATTCCCATGTATGGGTTCACAGAAAGTTTTAATATTTCAGTTTCAGCTGCATTAACATTATTTGAATTAACAAAAAGACTAAGGGAATCTAATACTAATTGGGAATTAACTGAAACTGAAAAAAACGAAGTTTTATTAAACTGGACTAAAAACAGCATAAAAATGGCTTCATTATTAGAGAAAAAGTTTAACGAATTGAAATCATAACCAAATAAAGGATTTTTTATTTACAACCTAATCCCTATATTTGCAAACAGTTTTTTAGAATAAAATATATAATAACGTATTACTTACTATGGGTAAAGGAGATAAAAGAACAAAAAGAGGTAAAAGAATAATAGGTACTTATGGTGTACATAGACCTAGAACAGATAAAAATGCACCAGTTGCTCCAAAAGCAAAAGCTAAGCCTAAGAAAAAAGCGGTAGCAAAGAAAACTGCAACTAAAAAAGCTGAAGCTCCTGTTACAGCTAAAGTAGAAACTAAAAAGCCTGTAGCTAAAAAAACAACTGCTAAAGGAGGTGATAAGTTAACAAAGATTGAAGGTATAGGACCAAAAGTAATGGAGGTTCTTGCTGAAGCAGGTATTGCAACTTTTGCTGATTTAGCAAAAACAGAAGCTACTAAAATTGGAGAGATTTTAGTTGAAGCTAACAGCAGATATAAAATGTTTGATCCTACTACATGGCCAGCACAAGCTGAACTAGCTGCAGCTGACAAATGGGATGAATTAAAAGTATTACAAGACAAATTAGATGGCGGAAAAGCTAAATAATTTAAATCAAATTTTATAATTTAAAGGAGATTCAACATTGAATCTCCTTTTTTTATGACTCATATTTTTAAAGATCAACTTAATAGATCAATTAGGATAAACAGTACTAATCGAATAATTTGTCTTGTTCCTTCAATTACCGAATTGCTTATTGACCTTGGCTTAGAAGATAAAGTAGTTGGCATTACAAAATTTTGTATTCATCCTAATCATCTCAGATTAACTAAAACGATTATTGGAGGCACAAAATCTGTGAATCTAAATAAAATTAAGCAATTGAAACCCGATTTAATAATCGCTAATAAAGAAGAAAACACACAAAAAGATATTGAAGAAGTTAGCAAACATTATCCAACATGGATATCAGATGTATATAATGTAACTGATGCAATTGATATGATACAATCAATCAGTAAGATTACAAATACTCAAAAAAAAGGTCTACTTATTATTAAGAATATTAAACATTCAATAGCTCAACTAAGCATTAATAAAGATAAAAATGTCATCTATTTAATATGGTATAATCCAATAATGGCTGCTGGATCAAATAATTATATTAACAGTATACTTAAACTAGAAGGATACACAAACTTATTAAACACTAATAAATTTAGTAGATATCCCGAAATTACTATGGATAAAATAAAAACATTAAATCCTGATATATTATTACTTAGTTCTGAACCATTTCCTTTCAAAGAAAAACATTTAGAATTATTTAAAAAAGAATTACCAAAAACTGATATTAAGCTTGTTAATGGTGAATGGTATTCTTGGTATGGGTCAAGAATGATAAAAGCAATTCAATCCTTATCAAATTTTCAACTAACAAATGTTAAGAAAAGTTAGTAACAAAAAGAAACCTTTTAATAACTCACTCGTTTACATATTAGATCACTTATAAAATCAACTTATGAAAAAAGTATACTGTTTCATGATAACTGCTTTATTATCTGTTAGTTCAGCACTATCTCAAAAAGTAGACAAAGATTGGAATGATGGAGAAATATTTCTAAAACTTGTCAATTCAGCAAAAATTCCAGCTCATGATAATAATGGGATTACTAAGATTAATGATATTAAAGCTCTTGAAGGCTTAGTTGAAGACTTTGGCATTTATAAAGTAAGACAGCCCTTTCATATGACAACTTCAGAAGATTTAAAACACACTGTAGTGGTTTATTTTAATGAAAGTGCCAAAATATTTGATTTATTATATAGATTAAAAGGTGCAAAAGATATTGATTATGCCGAGCGTATTCCATATTACACAACTACCTACACACCAAATGATCTTGGTCCACAAAGCGGATCTGGTAATCAATGGGGGTTATATCAAATCCAAGCAGAACAGGCTTGGAATATTTCAACAGGTAACCCAAACGTAACTGTTGCTGTAGTTGATAATGCTGTAGATATTACGCATCCAGATTTAGCTCCTGCAATTTGGACAAAT
This sequence comes from Flavobacteriales bacterium, assembly GCA_020630395.1. Taxonomy (GTDB): domain Bacteria; phylum Bacteroidota; class Bacteroidia; order Flavobacteriales_D; family CAJJDF01; genus CATLPG01. Next base: position 8,463 of record JAHDBM010000006.1, on the reverse strand, counting down.
CCTGGCGAAATTCCTGGGAACGGTATTGATGATGATGCAAATGGTTACATAGATGATGTTAATGGTTGGGATGCTGGTGATAATGATAATGATCCAAATCCTCCAACTGCAGGTATGAGTCATGGAACTCACTGTGCAGGTACTGTTGGTTCTGCAACTGACAATGGTGTTGGTGTAGCATCTATTGGCTTTGGAATTTCACTAATACCAGTTAAAGCAAATAGAAATAGTGCAGGTAATAGTGCTGTATCTAATGCCTATGATGGATTTACTTATGCTGCTACAGTAAAGGCTGATGTTATTAGTAACTCTTGGGGAGGCGGAGGCTTTAGCTCTACATACCAAAATATGATGAATTGGGCATATAACACTCAAGGTTGTTTAATCATTGCTGCAGCAGGTAATAGTAATACAAGCTCTACGCATTACCCTTCAGGATATGCAAATGTAATTTCAGTAGCATCTAGTACTACTGGAGATGTAAAATCTAGTTTTTCTAATTATGGAACTTGGGTCGATATAACTGCTCCTGGTAGTAATATTTTAAGTACATATCCTAATAACAATTATCAAAGCATTAGTGGTACATCTATGGCTACTCCTTTAGTTGCTGGTTTATGTGGTTTAATGTTTTCTGTTGACACTACCATAACAAGATCACAAGTAGAATCTTGTCTTAGCTCTACTGCTGATAATATTGATGCTGCAAATCCAGGATATATTGGTCAATTAGGTGCTGGTAGAATTAATGCCTATCAAGCTTTGCAGTGTATACAAGCATTTACAAGTCCAGTGCCTCCTGTGGCAGCATTCTATTCTAATGACACCTTATTATGTGTAGGTGCATCAGCTGATTTTTTCTGTACAACAGGTAATGCTACAACATTTGCTTGGTCATTCCAAGGTGGATCACCAGCCACTTCAACTCTAAGAAATCCTACTGGAATTACGTATGCCGCATCTGGTTTTTATGATGTTACGTTAACTGTTACAAATGCTTATGGTAATCACCAAATTACTAAAACCGCTTATATTAATGTAGACCCAAGTTTACCTTGTCCAATTACCTTACCACCAAATACTACTATGCCAACACAAACAAACTGTATTGGTAAGTTATTTGATGATGGTGGACCTACAGCCGCCTACACACCTAATCAAGATTCTTATGTGACGATTGCTCCAACAGGTGCAACTCAAGTTACATTAAATTTCACGAGTTTTGATGTAGAGTCTGGAGCTACAAGTCCATCTCCTCCATGTGGTTATGATTATATGGAAGTATTTGATGGTCCAACTACAAGCTCACCTTCTTTAGGGAAATTTTGTAATGCAAACACCCCTCCTCCATCATTAACTTCATCTGGTGGTAGTGTAACAATACATTTTCATACTGACCCTGGATTACATCTACAAGGTTTTGAAATAGATTGGACATGTTCAACTACTAGTCCACCTCCTGTTGCTGATTTTACTGGAACACCTACATCAATTTGTGCTGGTGCTTCTGTAAACTTTACTGATGCTTCTCAATTTGCCACAAGTTGGAGTTGGACATTTACAGGAGGAACACCTGCTTCATCTACAGCACAAAATCCTTCGGTAGTGTACAGTACACCTGGAACTTATGCCGTATCACTTACTGCTTCCAATGGATCTGGAAATGATACAGAAACTAAAACAGGTTATATTACTGTGGTTGCTGCTCCAACAGCTAATTTTACTAATGTAGTTGCTGGTTTAAATGTAAACTTCACGAATACAAGTAATGGTGGATCAACTTATCAATGGGATTTTGGAGATGGTAATACCTCTACAACACAAAGCCCTTCTCATACTTATGCAGTTGGGGGAACCTACACAGTTTGCCTAACGGTTTCTGGTCCATCTTGTCCATCTGACAGTGTTTGTAAAACTGTAACTGTTAGTGGTGGAACTGGTGGTTTAATTGCTGATTTCTCTGTCTCAACTAACACAATATGTCAAGGAGGTGCTGTTGATTTTTACGATCAATCTGTTGGTGCTCCAACAACATATCAATGGACGTTCCAAGGTGGTACACCATCAACATCAACTGCTGCAAACCCAACAAATATAACGTATAATGGATCTGGAAATTTTGATGTGACGTTAGTTGTTAGCAATGGTAGTGGATCAAATTCTATTACTAAAACCGGACATATTAATGTATTTGGATATGCAAATGCTAGATATACTTCGAATATATTAGGTAGAACAGTTCATTTTAGTGACTTATCTGTTAATGCTACTAGTTGGAGTTGGGATTTTGGTGATGGTAATACATCAACTCAACAAAGCCCTGTTCATACTTATGCAGCAGATTCAGCTTATGTAGTTTGTTTAACCGTAACAAACCCTTCTTGCCCTGCCAATAGCTGGTGTGAAAATGTTATTACAAACTCTATTGGATTAGATGAAAATATTTTTAACGGAGAAGTTAAAGTATACCCTAACCCTGCTAATGAACTAATAAATATTGATTTTAAATTGTTATCAAGAACAGATATTGAATTAAAATTAATTGATAATGTTGGTAAGGTTTTATCGATTAATAAATATGATAAAATTACTGAATTAAAAGAATCGTTAGATTTAAGTCAAATAGCTAACGGTACGTATATTTTAATTATTAATAATAAACATCACTATAAAGTAGTAAAACAATAATGACGAAGAAAAAAGCTGGAGCTAGATTATTAAAAAGAATAATTTTAGGTAAAACACCACCTCCAAAATTTATCAAATCATTAACTATATTTACCATTATTTGGAGCTCTATTTTAGGGCTCCTTTTTGGTTTGTTAGGCATTTATGCTTGGATTGATAAAGAGTATCTTCAAGAGACTATTCAGTTTAATGATTTTACTCCAAAATTTTGCTTTTCTTATGCTTTATTGCATGCACTCTCTATTATTGGAGCTGTTCTAATATACAGATTAAAAAGAAATGGCTTTTATTTATACACCATTGCTAATATATGCATGGTCATATTACCATTTTTTATGCTCAATAATTATGAAATAACATTAATACATGCTGGATTTACAGTAATCATGATTTTGTTATACTTGACTCAACTAAAAAAATTAGAATAAATACAATTAACCTACTTTAAACTCTGAAGTTGTGTGAAATTCTATTTCGGGATAATCGAATTGAGCTTGTCTTAATAGAAAAGCAGATTCTGCCATGAACACATAGTTTCCATCTTTATCTATTGCTACATAAGATGATTTTCTCCTAACAAATTCTTCTATTTTTGCTTTATCACCCGTTAACCAACAAGCTTTGTGAAAGTTTTTATGTTGAAAATTACAAGAAGCACCATATTCATGTTTAAGTCTATATTGGATAACTTCAAACTGAAGCTCCCCTACTACACCTATAATTTTTCTATTACCTGGCTGTTGTATAAACATTTGAGCAACACCTTCATCAGTTAATTGTTGGATCCCTTTTTCTAACTGTTTAGACTTCATTGGATCTTTATTGATTAACTCTCTAAATATTTCTGGAGAAAAACTAGGAATACCTTTAAAAATCATTTCTTCACCTTCTGTAAGTGTATCTCCAATTTTAAAACTACCAGTATCATATAATCCAATAACATCTCCAGGAAAAGCCTCATCAATGATATTTTTGTCTTGTGCCATGAAACTAGTTGGATTTGAAAAGCGAAGTTTTTTTTCATTACGCACATGATAATAGAATTTATTTCGCTCGAATGTTCCTGAACAAATTTTAAAAAATGCAATTCGATCTCTGTGTTTTGGATCTAGGTTTGCATGTATTTTAAATACAAATCCACTTAATTTTTTTTCAGTTGGAATTATTTCTCTTGTATCTGTATGAGTTGGTCTTGGAGATGGAGCAATTCTAATAAAAGAATTTAACAACTCTTGAACACCAAAGTTATTTAACGCACTACCAAAGAAAACTGGGGCTAAATCTCCCGCTAAATAATCTTCTACGCTAAATTTCTCATAAACTCCTTCTATTAACTCAACATCTTCTCTAAGCTGATTAGCATCATCCTCTCCAACAAATTCATCTAAAGAAGGATCAGTTAAATCATTGATAGCAATTACTTCATCTTCTATGTTAGTTTTATTTACTTGAAATAAATTAAGACTAGAATCATATAAATTATATACTCCTTTAAAGCGATCTCCAATATTAATTGGCCAAGATAGTGGTCTTACTTTAATTTGTAATTTTTCTTCTATCTCATCTAGTAAAGTAAAAGGATCTTGTCCTTCCCTATCTAGCTTATTAATAAAAACAATAACAGGAGTTTTTCTCATTCTACAAACGTTCATGAGTTTTTCTGTTTGTTCCTCTACTCCATTAACACAATCTATAATAAGTACTACACTATCAACAGCTGTTAATGTTCTAAAGGTATCTTCGGCAAAATCTTTATGACCAGGTGTATCAAGAAGATTTATTTTTAATCCTTCATAATTAAATCCCATTACCGAAGTTGCAACTGAAATACCTCTTTGTTTTTCAATCTCCATAAAATCAGAAGTAGCAGATTTCTTAATCTTATTAGACTTAACGGCTCCTGCTGTTTGAATAGCTCCTCCAAATAACAATAACTTTTCCGTTAAGGTGGTTTTACCTGCATCTGGGTGACTAATAATGGCAAACGTTCTTCTTTTGTTTATTTCTTCTTGAATATTACTCATGATATAATTTGAGGTTCTGTATGCGAAAGTAACTTTTTACGCCTAAATTGAAAAAACCAAACAGTAAAAACAATGCAATATTCCATAAAAACTAAGAAAAAGTATAAGCTTGATTGATGTTTATCCCAATTATAAGTTTTAATAATATACTCACTATATGCAAAGTAACTTAAGTAAACTACTATTGACCATACTAAAATATGAATATGTTTTTTTGGAACAAATACAGCTAATACGACTAAATTAATAACATACCAAGGATGTACAATGGTAGCCAAGGCATAATACAAAAATAAAACCTGTAACATGCTATTGAAAAACTCTAATGCAGTTGACGAAGTATTTAGTGTATTTTCTTTCTTTCTTTTTCTTATAAAGCTTTTATATCCAATAAATCCAATAATAATTAAGGGTAAAAGATAACCTATGTATTGTATTAAATTAAAACCTGATAATTCAATCCCTATCCATCTCAGGACATAATAAATACTGGCATTAAACTCAAACTTTTGAAAATACAAATCAACACTAGAACCAAAATTTTCGATCAAATCATAGTTCAAAAAAGGAAGAAACATTCCTATAACTAATATACCTGTGACTGAATAATATACTATACTTTTTTTCCAACCTAAATAATATATTAAAAGCGGTAATAACATAATAGGAATTAGTTTAGTATTAACAGCAAACGCCATTAATACAGCCGATAAAACTAATCTATTGGTAAACAAAAAGTATAAAGAGCTTAAAAAGAAACATAACATTACTCCCTCAAAATGTAGATTCCCTACCAGCTCTATAAGTACTAATGGGTTTAATATATATATAACTGCTAAGTTTTCTTTTAGTTTTAAATGCCTGAGCAATTTAAAAAGAATTAGCATAGTTAGTATTTCAAATATTAATAAGATAAATTTTAAAACAATAACATTCCCTAATAAATACTCATGTCCAATATAAGCTGAAACAGCAAAAAACAACTGATTAACAGGAGGGTAAACAGTGTAATACTCTTTAGAGTTTAAACCATTATACAAGGTGTTAAAATACTTACTAGAACGATACTCTTCTTTTACAATAGTGTGTTTTGGATATATTAAATAAGGATTTTCTCCTTTCACAATCATTTGTCCATCCCAAATAAAACGATAATGATCATCAGAAAGATTTGGTTCATAGAATAGTAAAGAAGCTCTTATTAGAATACCGCAAATAATCAATTCTCTTTTACTAAACCATTTTTTAACTATAAACGACCAATAACCTATCCCACAAAGAGCTATTAAACTAATTAAGCAAATGAAGTTTGAACGTTCCACACCATAACCCAAGTAGATTATAGCTGTAGCAAATACCAATAACAAAATATATTTTAAACTATGCTTCATAAGTATTAAGACAGATCAAAAGTAAGATTCTTACAGATTATATTTATATTGATAGGGAAATATTAAAATTAAATTAATGTCTAAAATAAACTTTATCATCATTGTAGTAATTGCTACTACATTATTATCCTGCCGAGCTATTTTTAATGGAGCAGTTGCTCCAAACCAATGTAAAAAATGTGAGATCATAAACAATGCTACAGGTGAGGTAGTTTGGAGTACTGAGGGTTGTGGATCAGAAAACACCTTACTTCTTGAAAAATCAAAACAAGAAGCGTATGATCGTAGTAGAACAGGAAATAATTTATGTGATTTAGAAGTAAAATGTACTTCATGGAGGAAAGATCCGGAAGCTGAGCAATAAAAATGCAAGAAGCTTACTCAACTTAATCTACCTTGAAAAGGAAATAAACAACTGATTATAAATATGTTGATTCAGTATTTTGAATCAGTCGACTTGGAAACAAAAGGAATACCCAGTATATAAATACTAGCAAACAAAATGACAGTTTCTAAAAGATATTTAAGTGATACACTAAAAAAGAAAATAAGCAAAACTACCAAGCAACATCTTCAATAATATTTAATTGATGAAACTAAAAATATTCTTCCACAACCTTACAAAAGTATTTCGGAAATTGCTTTTGAACTCGGATTTGAATATCCTCAATATTTTTCCAGATTATTTAAAAAAAAGGAAGGTATAAGTCCTTCCGAATATCGAGAGAAGTACATAATGAATTAGTACCAGGGAATAGAACCCTAAAAAACATAAAAAAGCCTTGAATCACAATTGAACTCAAGGCTTTTACTTTTAATGGGGCAATCCGTGGGCTTGGGTCGAACATTAAGTTGCCTCAATTAGAAGAAGACTTTCAGAGCATTCTATATGTTTCAAAAAACAAACATTTGTAATTTTTTATAACTGAACACAAAACCACTATCTGTTCATATTTTTAGAAATAATGAACAGATAGCTTGTGCAATTAAAAAAATGAACATATATTCACTACGTGTTCAAATAAGTCAAATAAATGAACAGATATGTTTGATAGAAATAAACCATATAATGATTTACCTAATCTACCAATTGACGAAAAATTCATTGATAAAGATATTTTAAAACAATGGGGACTTGCTTCAAGGGCATTGGCTGAATTAAACAGGAATATTTTGCGTATTCCTAATCCCAATATGCTAATTAATACTATTGCTCTGCAAGAAGCTCAAAGCTCAACAGCAATAGAAAACATATTTACAACTCAAGACGAATTATACAAGGCTGTATCGGATTCTTTGAAAGAACAAGAAGCAAATCCATCAACAAAAGAAGTTTTAAGATACCGAGAGGCTTTATGGGAGGGATTCAAAAAAGTAAAAGAATCTAATAGTATAAACATTGAAGTTATTGCAACTATTTTTCAAACAATAAAAAAAACTTCGCAAGGAATTAGACCTCCTCAATCACAAGTTGTGATTAAAAGAGGTGAGAGCGAATTAAGATCTGGTGAAATAATTTACACTCCACCTAGAGGTGAAGGAATTATCGAAGATAAATTAGATAATTTAATTGGATTTTTAAACGAAGAGAAAACATTTGATCCTCTACTAAAAATGGCTATTGCTCATTATCAGTTTGAGGCAATCCAACCTTTTACTGATGGCAATGGAAGAACAGGCAGAATCATAAACCTATTATACTTAGTTAGTCAAAACCTTATCTCCCATCCTGTTTTATATTTAAGTAAGTATATTATTGAGAATAAAGATGATTATTACTTTGCTTTATCAGGAGTTACCCAAAGAAGCTCATGGAAACCATGGATCCAATATATGTTAAAAGCTGTGTTAACTACTTCTTTAAATACTAATCAAATTATTGATGACATTTTGAACCAAATGGAAGCTACTTATAACTATGCAAAACCAAAGTTGAAATGGTATAGTTTAGAATTAAATCAAGCCTTATTTTCGCAACCATATATAAAACAAAAAATAATTGGAGAAGTGATTAACGTAAAAAGCAGAACTACTTTAACAAAATACGTTAAGCAATTGATTCAGTTAGGAATATTATCTGCCAAAGAAGATGGTAGAGAAGTGTTTTATGTAAACAATGATTTAATTAGAATTCTTCAAGGATAAATAGCATAAATCAAAAGATTACATGGGATTCGAATTTTCTTAAGTGTTTGATTGTCATAACTTATTATGATTTCAAAACAAAGTCACAACATGGGCTTCGAACCTCAAAAACACAAAAAAGCCTTGAAAAATAATACTTTCAAGACTTTTCATTTTTAAAGGGTGAAAGACGGGATTCGAACCCGCGACCCTCGGAACCACAAACCGATACTCTA
>JAHDBM010000058.1 GCA_020630395.1 Flavobacteriales bacterium | reverse complement strand
TTTTAAACCTCACGTTACCTAATTTTGAACTATTATAAATAAGAGTATATGACCATTGAGGAAATAGAGAGAGAGATTGTTGATGAATTTTCCATGTTTGATGACTGGATGGAAAAGTATGAATACTTAATTGATTTAGGTAAAGAACTTCCATTAATAGAAGAGCAATTTAAAGTAGAAGAAAATCTTATAAAAGGTTGTCAGTCTAGGGTGTGGCTAAATGCAAATTTAGAAAATGAACAAATAATATTTACTGCAGATAGTGATGCCATTATTACAAAAGGAATAATATCATTATTAATAAGGGTATTAACGAATCAAAAGCCCAAAGATATAATGAAAGCTAAACTAGCTTTTATTGATGAAATTGGCTTAAAGGAACATTTGTCTCCAACTCGTTCTAATGGGTTAGTAAGTATGGTAAAGCAAATGAAAATATATGCACTAGCTTTGTCTAGTAAAACAACTACAAATGGATAAGAAAGAATTAGAGAATAGCATTATAGCAGTAATCAAGACCATATTTGACCCCGAAATCCCTGTAGATATATATGAGCTAGGACTTATCTATGATGTTAAAATAAATGATGAATATCATGTGGATGTAGACATGACCTTAACTTCACCTTCTTGTCCTGTTGCAGAAACATTACCTGTTGAAGTTGAGGATAAAATAAAATCTGTAAAAGGCATTACAGGTTCAAAAGTGAATATTGTATTTGACCCACCATGGAGTAAAGACATGATGAGCGAAGAAGCAATGCTAGACTTAGGGTTTATATAATGGTTCGAATTAAAGAGTATTATAATTTACATGAGGCTTATATTGATAAAGCAATATTAAATGAAGAAAATATTGAGTGTTTTATTCAAAATGAAAACACCAATACTATAAAACCGGATGGATATACCCCTTCCGTTTTTCTGTCAGTCTACAAAGAAGATGTTGAAAAAGCAGTAGAAATTTTAGTAGCACCCCATAATTAATGGAAAATATTATAATAAATAAAGTTGAGCAAAGCGGATTAATCACTATCGATTTAGGAGACTATTATCCTAAAGGGGATAGAGTTTTGTTTGATATACACCCTCTATTATGGGAAGGCTTTGTATTAAAAGAAAAAGATTTTAGAGATTGGGTAAAAAATCACGACTGGAGCTCATACAAAGATAAGTATGTAGCATTTTACAATTCATCTGATGCAATTGTACCTTCATGGGCTTATATGTTGTTAACGGCTTCTATTAGAGAGTATGCTAAGCATTTTATTTTTGGATCTCTTGAAACACTTGAGACCGTTATTTTTAATAATAGTTTACACCTTAACCTAAAACCATCTGAATTCAAAGGGAAAAGATTATTAATTAAAGGGTGTGGTGATTTACCAATTCCAAACTCAGCTTATGTAGAAGCTAGTAATATACTCATCCCTGTGGTTAAAAGCTTAATGTTTGGTGAAGCTTGCTCATCTGTTCCCGTTTATAAACAAAAACCTAATTAAAACAATACTTAGCGATTACTTTCTCTTCATTATCCGAAAAGCTTAAAGTGGTCATGTAAATATTTGTGCTTCCTAATTGACCTCTAATCCAATTTTTCTTTTTCTTTTTAATATTACTTGAATAATCAATAATATAATATTCATCTTTATTTTTCTTAACTATAGCAGGAAATGCACAATCTCCTGTTGTGCCAAGATCTAATAAATGGATTAAGCAATGATTACTAAAATCAACTCTAAACAAAGAAGTAGTTTTACGTTTCATTGAATATCGAATTAAGTTTTTTTTGTGCTTCTTTTTTTTAACAAATTTACCATCAATATTCCTCCTACTAAGTAAATAAAATTGTTTGTTATGTTCGAACAATAAGGGAGAGTCAAATTTATATTCGCTATACCTATATTCAAATTGATCTAAACTGTCTTTAGTTCCATAAAATATATAACTCCCATCATACTCTAAACGAGCTATTCCAAAAATATTACCAATTGAGTCAAATACAAATTCTCCTTCAGAAATAGCTCTAGGATGTATTATTTGAGGTGTTTTAGTTAAACCTCTCCAATCGAACCCATTATTACTTATAAACATTCTTATTTCGCCTGGTTCATTAATATTATATTGTTTGCTTCCTTCATAAGAAGATAAATAATGGATTTGATTATATGTCTTTATTCTCCATGGAACATAACCTTGAGGTAAATTAATTTGTTTCGGTTTACTCCAAGTATTCTTATTGAGAAACATAACCCATGCGCTTTTAGGCTGAAACTTAAATTTTTTAGTACCAGCTTGAAAGAACATTAAAAAAAGAGTGTCATTCTTAGAAAAAAATCTTGGCTCTCTTAAATCACTTCTCATTTCAATTGTTTGAGATAGCTCTAATGAATCCAAGTTATTACCTTTCCAAATAATGAGTTTTGCTTTTTTAGAAGCAAAGTGGGATGGAGCATTTCTAGTAGCTAAATAAAACTTACTATTAAAAGTGGTTACATCTAAATTATTGTTTGAACTCCTTAACTTCTCTCCTTTAGAATTTACTTTACTTGGTATAATTTCTTTTAAAGGATTAGTTTTTACATGTTGAGAAAGAAAATTAGCTTGAAGAAAAAAAATTGTAATTATAAAAAGAAAAACATTCATATATAATTAACACTAGATTAATCTTCCTCTGTAATTTCTTGACATAATTCTATTAACACACCATTGGTTCCCTTAGGATGAAGAAAGGCAATTAATTTATTATCAGCTCCCATCTTAGGTTTTTCATGTATTAATCTAAACCCCTCGTTTTTCAATCTTTTAAGCTCTACTTCTATATTATCAACCTCAAAAGCAATATGGTGTATGCCCTCCCCTTTCTTTTCTATGAATTTATGTATAGGGCTTTTTTCATCTGTAGCTTGAAGCAATTCTATTTTAGAGTCGCCTACTTTAAAAAAGGAAGTAATAACAGATTCTGATCCCACCTCTTCTCTTTTATAAGAAGGTGTTCCTAATAAAGACTCAAATAATGTTTCAGACATATCAATATCCTTCACGGCAATACCGAGATGTTCAATTTTTTTCATAATTATTTAAGTTGAAATCAATGAGCTTGAAATAAGCTTACTTTTTATTAAAAGTTTGACTTGTATTGTCGTACTTAAGGTAGTAAAAACCTTTCTTTAAAGAAGAACAATCTAAATTAGTACCTACACCCTTTTTAACAAGGTTACCATACTTATCTAATACCTCATAAAAAGTAGTTCGAGAGAATACTATATCTTTTCTAACTTTTTTTGGATAAAATGTAACAGCAGGATCTTGGGAATTATAAGTAACTACCTTTGATGTTTTTTTCTTACCCGTATAATCTTTTTGATAAACTCTAAACTTATTTTCACCAGAATGAGTAGTGACTTTAAATTTATAAGATTGGATGCTTGGAGTTCCATTTCCTTTAACTTCACCAACTTTAACCCACTCTCCCCACTTATACTGTTCGATAATAAAAGAAAGTTTTCCTGTTTCACCAGTGGTCTTCCAATTCAATACTTTCTCATCATCAATATCAATTTCTTCGATTAAGAATGTACTTTTCGGTAATAAAGCTTCTGGATTCATCACTTTAGGCTTGCAACCTTTAGCATGATAAATCTTAATCTCAACTTTATCGCCAATTAAAAACTGATAGTTATTTAAATCTATAATAAAAGAAGCTGAGTTAATTTCATCAGTAGTTACCTCCCCATTAACGGTTACTTTAGAAACACAATAACCTACCTTTTCACTTCTCTGTGGGTTGTTAACATACACCTCTTTACCTTGATATGTACCCTCAACAACTAATAACGTTTGTTGCGAAAAAGTTACTAATCCTGATAAGATTAGACATAAATTTAATATAATATAGCTAAGTGCTTTTTTCATTTGGTATGTAAAAATATTCTTTTTTCTTAAAGAAGACAAAAAAAAGGGTAAAAATTAAGAATTAATTGTGCTAACCATTTTATTCCTGTAATTTTATTTTAATCAAATGATTACAAAATATTTTGATTATACTTTTAATAACTCATTTTAACACATAAAATTTCATGTTGAATAAAAGAATAGAACAAGCACTTAACAATCAATTAAAATTAGAAGCATTTTCTTCTCAATATTACCTTTCAATCGCTTCTTGGGCAGAGAATAATGGATTAAATGGTACTGCTGAATTTTTTTATCAGCAATCTGATGAAGAAAGAATGCACATGTTAAGGGTACTTAAATTTATAAACGAAAGAGGTGGTGTTGGAATTATTCCTCAATTAGATAAACCTAAAGATAGTTTTGAATCTATAACTTCAGTATTTAATGATTTCTTAAAACACGAAATGGAAGTTACCGCAAGCGTTAATGAAGTGGTAGCTATTTGTTTAGAAGAAAAAGATCATGCAACCAATAATTTTATGCAATGGTTTGTTTCCGAACAAATTGAAGAAGAAGCACTTGTTAGAACATTAATTGATAAACTAACATTGATTGGAGAAGAAAAAAGTGGCCTTTATTTCTTCGATCGTGATTTAGTTTCTATGAAAGCAAATGATGTAACTATAAATAATACATTGTAGAAACTGGTTACATTTTATTTTTTAATCTATATATCATAAAAAACAACAGCTTATGTCTTTCTTTGATAATATGTCTTCTTTTGAATTAACCATGTGGATCATAGCCTTAATTGGCTCTGCCATTTTTTTGTTATTATTTGTAATGAGCCTTTTTGGTGTAGACTCTGATGCTGATTTAGATGTGGATACAGATATTGACACAGATACTGGAGTAGGTTTTCAGTTTTTTACATTTAAAAATGTCATGGCTTTTTTCACCATTTTTGGTTGGACAGGTATTACATGTATTGATAATGATTTATCTGTTGGTCTTACCATATTTATTGCCGTATTAGCCGGATTAGCTATGATGACACTTATGGCAGCTTTATTCTTTTGGACTGGCAAATTAGCTGAAGATGGAACATTAAAAATAAATAATGCTATTGACCGTGTTGGTGAGGTCTATTTGTCAATTGGTGCTAACCGTTCTAAAATGGGTAAAATATCAATTGATGTACAAGGGTCTAAAAGAGAATTAAGTGCCCTTACTGATGAAACAGTAGACTTAAAGCAAGGTGACGTAATAAAAGTGAAAGCTGTAGTTAGTGGCGAAATATTATTAGTAGAAAAGTTAACAAAATAAATAAAAAAGGAAAATGAACACAATGATTTTATTGGCCGATAATAACTTAACCGTTATTGCTATCCCGGCTGCAGTGATATTAATTGGAGCAGTATTTATCTTCTCCATAATTAAACGATATAAAAGATGCCCATCCGATAGGATATTAGTTGTATACGGTAGAACTGGTGGTGGATCTGCTAAATGTATTCATGGTGGTGGTGCTTTTATATGGCCTATTGTACAAGATTACAGCTACTTAGATTTAACACCTTTATCTTTAGAGGTGAATTTAACGAATGCCTTATCTAGACAAAACATTAGGGTTAATGTGCCTTCTAGATTTACTATTGGTATTTCTACTGAGCCAACTGTTATGCAAAATGCTGCCGAACGTCTTTTAGGACTTTCTATGGATGCTGTTAGAGACTTAGCTGAAGAAATTATATTTGGTCAATTACGTATGGTAGTTGCTTCCATGGATATTGAGGAAATTAACACAGATAGAGATCAATTTTTAACACATATAACACACAATGTAGAAGTTGAGCTTCAAAAAGTTGGGTTAAAACTAATTAACGTAAACATTACGGATATCCATGATGAATCTGGATATATTGAAGCACTAGGTAAAGAAGCTGCTGCAAAAGCGATAAACGAAGCTCGTGTATCAGTTGCACAAAAAAATAGAGAAGGTTCAATTGGTGAAGCACAAGCAATGCAAGATCAAAGAACACAAGTATCTGCTGCAAACGCAAAAGCAGTTGAAGGAGAGAACGAAGCAAAAATTTTAGTTGCAAAATCTGATGCTGCTAGAAGATCAAGAGAGGCTGAAGCAGAAAGAATAGCTGATGCTTCTGAGAAAGTACAGTCTGCAAAAGCATTAGAGGAAGCGTATGCTGCAGAAAAAATTGCTGAAGAAGCCAGAGCATTAAGAAAACAAGCAGAACAACATGCTGATATAGTAATACCTGCACAAATTCAAAAACAAAAAATTGAAATTGATGCTGAAGCTGAAGCTGAACAAATTAGAAGAATAGCTAAAGGTGAAGCCGACAGTATTTTATTTAGAAAACAGGCAGAAGCACAAGGTTTATATGAAATCTTAACAAAACAAGCAGAAGGTCTTGATAGAATCGTAAAAGCTGCCGGAGACAACTCTAAAGATGCGGTATTATTATTAATCGCAGATAAATTACCTGAACTAGTTAAGTTACAATCTGAAGCTATTAAAAACATTAAGATTGATAAAGTAACTGTATGGGATGGAGGAAATAATAAAGATGGTAAATCTTCTACTGCTGGATTCTTATCTGGTTTATATAAATCTGTTCCGCCATTACAAGAAATGTTTAATATGGCTGGAATGCAACTACCAGAATATTTAAAAGGCAAAGAATTAAATGATGGAGGATCTTCTAATGAAGAAACCTTAAAAACTAACGAATAAACAAATGAATTATACATTATTAGCACAGCAAACGGTTAACATACCAATGATTGTTGGTTTAGTCTTATTATTGGTTCTAATTATTATGTCGATTGTAATTGTTCCTGAACAGAGCGCAAAAGTTATACAAAGACTAGGTAAATATAAAAGAATTGCACATTCTGGATTTAGTTTAAAGCTTCCCATATTAGATGGAGTAGCTGGAACAGTTAATCATAGAGTCCAACAATTAGATGTTCATGTAGAAACTAAAACTAGTGATAATGTATTTGTTAACATGCAAGCATCTGTACAATACAAGGTAATTAAAAGTAAAACTAAAGAAGCCTTTTATGAACTAGATGATCCAGCAAGACAAATTTCTTCATTTATTTTTGATGTTATCCGTGCTGAAGTACCAAAGTTAGAGTTAGATGATGTGTTTGCTAAGAAAGATGATATTGCTGTAGCGGTAAATGAAAGCTTATCTAATTCAATGGATGATTATGGTTTTTTAATTATTAAAACACTAATTACAGATATTGATCCAGATGCTAATGTAAAAGCATCTATGAACAGAATTAATGCTGCTAAACGAGATAAAGAAGCTGCTTTACAAGAAGCTGAAGCCTCTAAAATAACGATAGTAAAAGAAGCTGAAGCAGATGCTGAAAGTAAACGTTTACAAGGTGAGGGTATTGCTGCGCAAAGAATTGCTATTGTAAAAGGATTTAAAGAGTCTGTAGAAGACTTTCAAGAATCTCTTAATGGAATTGATTCAGCAGAGGTAATGCAATTCGTTTTACTAACACAATATTTCGATACATTAAATAATATTGGTACTAAAGAAGGTAATAACACCATTTTAGTTCCTCACACTCCTGGTGGAATGAAAGACTTTCAACAACAAATTGTTGAGGGAACAATTATCGGTAAAAAAATGACTGATCCAGATTAATTACTTGATTCCATGTAATTAGAAAAGCACTTTTCATTAAATTGAAAAAGTGCTTTTTTATTAATTAAATTTTTGTGTGACTTATTTCCACTATTTGAGGCAAGTTTATATCTTAATTGTATTTTATTTTTATTTAATTACCTGATAAACACACGGTTGCTTTTAGGTTTAATATTTGTTTTACAATAAGTAAAACAAAACACTATGAAATACATATTATTGATAATTACTTTAAGTACCCTATTAACAAGCTGTTCAGTCAAAAGGCTTACCGTAGAAGATGTTAGAGATAAAATTGAAGTTGCTCGAAAAGCAAATGAAAATGCTGCCGAAAAAAATAAGGAAGTTATTAAAGCTAGAGCTCAACTTACTAAAGATTATAAAATAACTGAAATTGAAAAAATTGATACTAGAATAAAAGACATTGATAAAAAAATTAAATCAATTAATAAATCTAATAAAAGTTCTGAAAACAAAACAGTAACTAACAGTTTAAAGACAGCCGTAAGTGCCCTAGAAAATGAAAAAACAACTCTAATAGATAAACGGCAGCAAATCAAATCAATACAGTCATTAACTTGGGAAGATAATTTAAAAGATATTGATTCTTCATTTAACGTAATAAATAATAACTTAATTAAAGTTGAAGACAGTTTTACTAAATTGAAATAATTAAGGAATTTCTGACAATGCTTGTAATTTAAGATTAAAATTAATTTAATTAAACCACAAAAGTTAATTCTTGTGGTTTTTTATTATTAATAAATGAAAGTTTTAAAACGCCTTGATTAAAGTATCTTTTATACATTAATTAATCGTAATCTATATCTCTAATATTTTTTCAATAAAACAAGAAGGAATTTCTTACTTCTATAGAGCATATTAATTAGGTTTGCTTGTAAAGTTATTACCGAGTCTTCAACTACTTATACTATCATATAATTTAAACCTCATATTATAATCTCACTATTGTTTTATAAGTTTATTCTAGGTAGAGAAAAGATTAAAACAAAAAAAAGCCCCTCATTAGAGGGGCTTTTCAATTAAATGTAAATTAATTTATTACTTAGTTACAGTTAACTTCTTAGTTAATTTGTTTCCATTTACAGCAACTGAGTAAAAGTAAACACCTGATCTAAAGTTTCTAGTATCTAAATTAATAGTGTGAGTTCCTTCAGATTTACTACCTTCTAAAGAAGTGTAAACAGTTTTACCTGTTACATCTATAACTTCAAAAGCAACAGTAGCATTGTTTTCTAAAGAATACTTAATTGTAGTTAATCCAGTAGTTGGGTTAGGGAAATTTTGAAATAATTTTGCTCCATTTTCTAACTCGTCAATACTAGCATTTAAGTTATTATTTTGTTGAACCTTAATATCAATTAAACACTCATCAAAATTACCAAGACTTGCTCCAGTTCTTTGGTATCCCCATGGTAAAGCAGCAGTTCTTGGTGAAGCATCTATACCATAAAAATCAGAAGCTAATAAAATATGAGATGTCCATAAATCATTAACATTATATACAGGGTAAGAAGCATCTTGGCTAAATCCAGCAAAACCAGGTCTAAAACAGTTAGAGTTTAACCCTAATGTATCAGTAGCTACATTAATTACTTTACCAGGCTTAAAAGAATAAGAAACTCCAAACATCATCCCAGCATTAAAAGTAACAGAACCTGGCACATCAAATAAAACTTCATGAGTAAAAGAACCTGTACCTACACTATCATAATTTGCAGCAGTTAAAGGAATTTTAATTTCAACTGATTCATCAACATATTTCTTAGTTGTTGGATCAAAATTTAATGCAGGATAATAAACAGTATCTGTAACTGCATCTCCATCTACATCATATAAAAATCCTGGAAAAGAAAATGAACTAGCATTTGCAGCTGTAAAAACAACAACTAATGTATCTGTAGTAGCTGGATCAACTTTAATATATTCTCCAAAAATTTGAATTGAGTCTATAGTAACAGGTGTTGCCGCATCATAAGGTAAAACTGCAGGATCAAAAAGTGTATTTTCATATAATAATCCTCCTACAGGAAATACTTTACCTGCAGAATAAATACCTGAATTAGTATATTCATATTGCATTGTACCAGTATCTATTTGGAAAATTTCGTTACTGTCGTTAGTAAAAGCGAATCCATTACCTAATCCCCAGTTAGTAAACTGAGTAATACCATAAAGGTTATTGTATTGAGTTCCAAAGTCTAACCATTCATCAATAACAGTAGCTCTACTATTGTTATGATTTTTTGATTGCAAAACTGCATCAGTTCCATTAACAGAATTTGAAGTTTCTCTTACTTCAAAAGTTTGTGATTTAACAGAAAAAGAAACAACTCCTGCAATTAATGCTAAGTAAATTTTTTTCATTGTTTTAAGTTTTTGTTTAATTATAAATCCAAATATACTTAAATACTTCATTAATGTCAACTTCAATTTAAAAATTTATTATCTTTAGTGTTAATAACAAATAACTAACTGAATATGAAAAAGATTACTTTAACAATCGCAGCATTTTTGCCATTGTTTATATTAGCACAAAATGCAATGCAACTTGCTAAACCTGCTTCAGCAAGCAAATTAGCAGTGAAAGATACTAGACATCTTAAGTATTACACTGGTTTTGAAAACGTTCAAGTTCCGGGTACTAGACAAACTTGGTTTTACGCAGAAGAAGCTATTGGTACAACTACTTATGATTTACAAACTAATTCATCATCTCAAAGAAGATTAATAAACTATCCTGATGGAACTATTGGTGGTACATTTACTTATGGAGACCAATCAGGTACTGGGTATCCTGATAGAGGGGCTGGATATAACTACTTTGATGGTACTGCTTGGGGATCATATCCTACACAAAGAATTGAATCTACCAGAAATGGTTGGCCTGCGTTAGCAACATCTGGAAATGATGAAATTATTATTAGTCATTCTGGTAATGGGGGACTTACTATGAATATTAGACCTGCTAAGGGTGCTGGAAGTTGGACAGAGAAAATTATCCCTACTAATTACACACCAGGAACTGATGATATCCTTTGGCCAAGAGTTGCTGTGGGTGGTGCTGATGATAGTACCATACATGTTATTGCTATTGTAGGAGGTACTGATACAACTGCAAGATATTTTGGTTTAAGAACTGGAGCTATGCTTTACTACAGATCTAAAAACTTAGGTGCAACTTGGGATATTATAGATTCTTTATTGCCTTTATTCGATACTAGCTCTTTTACTGGTCATGGTGGAGATTCTTACGATATTGATGCTAGAGGAAATGTAGTTGCTATTTCTTATTTTCCTTCTTGGTCTGATGTAATTGTTGCAAAATCTACTGATAACGGAGACACTTGGGTAAAACACACAGCTAACGATTTTCCTGCGGATAAACACCCTGCTGATGCATTTTTAGATTTAGATTCTAATGGTGTACAAGATACTACAGACTTTTTTACTACAGATGGTTCGGGAAATATATTAATTGATAATAACGATAGAGTTCACTTATGGTTTGGTACAACATTAGTTAATGATGAAGATCAATCTGATGGTGGATCTATATGGTTTCCTTATGCTTCATCAATTGGATATTGGAACGAAACATTTGGTGATGACTCGATAGTAGAAATTGCTGCATACACTGATTATGATGGTGACAACCAAATTGCTCAATTAAACGGAGGCTCTATTGCTAATAACCCTGAATATAGAGTTGGTGGTGTTAGTATGCCTACTGCTGGTATTAGTACTGATGGTAAACTATTTTTAGCATATACTGCTTTTGCAGAATTACACACAAACGGAACAAACACATTTCGTCATATATATGTTATGAGATCTGATGATGATGGAGCTACTTGGACAGCCCCAGGAGATTTCACTCCAGATTTTGACTTTATTTTATATGAACACGTGTATCCAGGTATGGCTAAGCATGTAAGTGATCAAGTTCATTTAACATACCAAAGAGATTTAACAGCAGGTAATTTTGTAGTTACCCCTGCTTTAGGAGCTTCTGTTAATGAAATTATGCATATGTCTATAGATACTAATTTATATGCTCCTGTTGCTTCAATCGAAGAAAAAGAAGCTATAGTTAATGTATCATTATACCCTAATCCAACTAATGAAAGTATTTTTATTAAGCTTAAATCAAAAGAAGCTCAAGGAAATGTTTCTTTAGAAGTAGTTGATGCATTAGGTAGAACTGTTATTTCTCAAGCAGCTAATCTTAATAATGAATTAGAAATTATTCAATTAAATGTTACCGATCTTAAAAATGGAGCTTATACCTTTATTTTAAGAGGAAACAATACTGTTACAACTAAAGCATTTATTAAGCAGTAATTAATAGTTCTTATATTTATTTTTTAAAGGAGTCTAATATTAGGCTCCTTTTTTTATTTTTGATATTTCCAATAATGAAAAAAGAAGTAAACATATCGGCAGTTATCATAACATTTAATGAGGAAAAAAATATAGCTAGGTGTATAAAATCTCTTAAAGGTGTTGTTGATGAAATTGTGGTTGTTGATTCTTTTTCTAAAGATAAAACAACATCCATTTGCGAAGAATTAGGTGCTAAGATAATTGAACATAAGTTTGATGGGCATATCCAACAAAAAAACTGGGCTATAACACAAGCTAAATTTCCAGTGGTATTATCATTAGATGCAGATGAAGCTTTAACTAGAGAACTTAAAGAATCTATAATATCCATTAAAAACAACTGGGAACATGATGGTTATTCTTTTAATCGGCTTACCTACTATTGTGGTAAATGGGTAAAACACTGTGGATGGTATCCTGATAAAAAACTAAGATTGTGGGATAAAACCAAAGGTAAATGGGGAGGAACTAATCCACATGACACCTTTATCATGAATGAAGAAGCCACTACAAAACATATAAAAGGAGATTTACTACATTATAGTTATTATACTATTTCACAACATATACAACAAGTAGATTACTTTACCGATATTGCTTCTAAAGCTTATCATGAAAAAGGAAAAAAGAGCAACCTTTTTTTAATCTTGTTTAGTCCCTTATTAAAGTTCTTTAAGAGTTATTTTATAAAGCTTGGAATATTAGATGGATACTATGGGTTAGTAATTTGTATGATTTCTGCTCATGAAACTTTTTTAAAATATGTGAAGTTAAAAGAACTACAAAGAGACTGATGCTCCAAAATTATCTACAATACTATCTAATGTATCATAGATTTCATTTACATCTAAAGAAGTAACCAAAATCATTCGTGTTTCTTTAAAGTCAGGGATTCCTCTAAAATAATTTCCATAGTGTCTTCTCATTTCCACTATCCCTTCACGTTCGTTTTTCCACTTTAAAGACATTTCTAAATGTCTACGAGCTACACTAACTCGTTCATCTAAAGAAACAGAAGGTAATTCTTCACCAGTAGCAATAAAATGCTTTACTTGTTTGAAAAACCAAGGATTTCCAATACTAGCTCTTCCAATCATTACTCCGTCAACACCATATTTATTTTTATATTCTACAGCCTTTTGAGGAGAATCAATATCTCCATTCCCAAATATAGGAATATGTATGTTTGGATTATTCTTTACTTCACGAATCAATGACCAATCTGCCTCTCCTTTATACATTTGCTTTCTGGTGCGTCCATGTATAGATAATGCTTTAATGCCTACATCTTGTAAACGTTCAGCAACATCAACTATATACTTTGTGTTTTCATCCCAACCTAAGCGAGTTTTAACTGTAACAGGTAAATGAGTAGATTCTACAATTGCTTTAGTCATTTTAACCATCTTAGGAATATCTTGCAATATTCCAGCTCCAGAACCTTTACATGCTACTTTTTTAACTGGGCAACCATAATTAATGTCAATAATATCTGGATTTGCTTTTTCAGTAACCTCAGTAGCCCGTTTCATGGACTCAATATTATTTCCAAAAATTTGAATACCTACAGGTCGCTCATATTCGAATATATCGAGTTTTTTTACACTCTTAACGGCATCTCGAATTAATCCTTCGGAAGAGATAAACTCTGTATACATTACATCAGCTCCGTATTCTTTACATAAAGCTCTAAATGGAGGGTCACTTACATCCTCCATAGGTGCTAAAAGCAAAGGAAATTCGCCTAATTCTATGTCGCCAATTTTTACCAAAAGGTTAATATATTATAAATTCGAATACAAATATACAAACTCTAAGTTTACAGAAGCAAAGCTTACTTTGATCTTATATGTAATAATAAATAATTTATACAGAAGATCATTTATTAGTAAACCATTATGTCAGTTAAAAATGGTTTAACCATCTTTGTATTCATGAATCTCGATTTTATAAAAAATAGGTTTGGTTTACAACTGTTATTACTTGCAGTTATCGTAATTGTATCTAATATGATATTTGGTTTACTAGCCATGTCTTATGTTTCTTATAGTGAGCAACTTTCTTTTGCTGAAGTAGCAGAAGCTATTAGTGGTAACTTAGATATTTCTACTTCTTCTAGGTATACATTTTTTATATTGAGTCAAATAGGGACTTTTTTACTTCCTGCTCTAGTTTTTGCAGGTTTAGTTTACAAAAATAGAATTCAATTTCTTAAATTAAATAACAAGCCAGCTAATGTATATTGGTTCACTATTTTGTTCTTTACTATATCTTGTATGTACATTATGGGAGCTTTAGCCGATTTAAACATGCTTATTCCTGCCTCTGAATCTATGGTAGAAATGGAAGAACAAGCTACTGAAGTAACAAAAATAATGCTTCAGGATAATGGTATTATTCCATTGGCAATAAATATT
The DNA here is from genome assembly GCA_020630395.1 of Flavobacteriales bacterium. GTDB lineage: Bacteria > Bacteroidota > Bacteroidia > Flavobacteriales_D > CAJJDF01 > CATLPG01. The sequence goes on along the minus strand of JAHDBM010000058.1, from coordinate 5,918 downwards.
TTATTTCTGGCATTAGTTCCAGCTATTGCAGAAGAATTTTTCTTTAGAGGAGTACTACAAAAAGTATTAATTTCAAGAACAAACAATGCCTTATTTGGAATTTTAATTACTGCTTTTTTATTCAGTTTTATTCATTTTCAATTTCAAACTTTTATACCTCGATTTTTTATGGGAATTGCTCTTGGCTACTTATTGCTATGGAGTAAAAATTTAATGATTCCCATATTAGCTCATTTTTTAAATAACGCTTTAAGTATACTCGCATTTTATTATTTAGGTAGTGAAATTTCTGGAGAAGAAACAACTAACTGGACGTATTTATTGGTTTCTTTACCTGTCTTTATTGGTTTATCCTATTTATATTACAAAACATCACGAAAGTCATGAGATTATTATTGTTTAGTTTATTAATCGTTATTATTGGTTGTAACCCAAAGTCTACTAAAAAAGTAGTTGAAAAAGACAAAATAGTTAAAAAAGAAGCTGTTTATATCAAATCAAATAACATTGTATTTTGCAGTAAAACATTTGACTTAAGAGAAAAAATAACTTTTTTAAATGATGTTTATCAAGCATTTCATTGGGGTGATACCACTAAACTTAAACATTATATCAATACAACTGTTACAATATCAGTTCAACAAGGTAGTAATATAGAAAACAACTACACGGATAAATCTTTATCTAAAGAATCACTTTATAATTGGAAAGAATATTTAAATACGTTATGTACAGGTTTTGGCACGTCAGTATGTACTAAACTTGATTCAAGAACAGCTGATTTTGTTGCAGAAACTTGTATATCAAATAAAGGGATAAAAGGAAAAAGCTATTTTAAATACATTCATTTTGATAAAATTAAAGGTAAATTTTATTTAAAAGGAGTAGGAATAACCGTTTTTTAAATTTGTTTTCCTGTTTTGTATTCATAACTTAACTACACTTAAATTAGGTCTTTATGAAACGTATTATTGGTTTTTTATTATTGGTTTTTTTTGTTAGCTGCGAAGATACTATTGTTGAGATAGAAGATAAAACTGCCTGTACTATAAACTATGGGGGTACTTTTGGTGAAATGAGACCTCTATATAAAATAGATAATTTAGATCCAAGAACATTTAAAACAGGGGATATTTCGAATACTTTTGGAGCTATATATGAGCGATTAACACGAATAGATCAAGAGACGCTAGAAACTGTTCCTTCAATTGCTAAATCATGGACTAATAATGAAGATTGCTCTATTTTTACTTTTACTATAAGAAATGATGTTTACTTTTATTCTCAAGACTCTTCAATTAACAAAAAAGTAACTGCAAAAACAATTGTTGATTGTTTTAATCACATATCTGATACTTTTGCAGGAAATAATACATACCCTAAAGCAAAAGGCCTAATAAAAGGAATCAAAGAAAGTTACAATGCTAAAAAAGCAGGTAACAAACAAAATGTTTCAGGTATTAGACTTATAAATGATTCTATGGTTCAAATCGAGCTTACTCACTCTGATTGTAATTTTCCAACTACACTAAGTAGTGTTTCATTCTCCATTTATCCTACAGAAATTTTAAACAAACATCATCAATTTGAAGATGATGTAGCTGTTTCAACAGGTCCTTTTTACTATGCTGGAAAAGACACATTAGCATATTGTTTTGTTAAAAACCCAATATATTACAGAAAAGATGAAAATGGTTGTCTTTTACCATATTTAGATACTTTAAAGCAATATTATTACATAGACTACAGATCTTTTACAAAGAGAAAAAATATGTTTTTAAGTGGTAGAACAGATGTGATTGTTAACATTAGTACAAATAATATAGACTCATTAATTAACATAAAAGGATTTGACCAAGAAGCCTATCATTCTATTGAGCTAGCAGAAACTGCAATAATCTCTTTAAATACCTCTAAACCTCCATTCAATAATATTAATTTAAGAAAAGCTTTAGCGCATGCTCTTAATAAAGATAAAATAGTAGATTCTGTTTTTCAAGGTGAAGATTATCCTGCTACAGAAGGTTTATACCCCAATTTTGATAGCTATAATGAAAGTATTAAAGGGTTACAGTTTAATCTTAAAAAAGCCAAAGAATACTTGACTAAATATAAACAAGAAGAAAATATTAATGTAGTAGAGATTAACTTTTTAAAAGTAAAGGGATTAGCATCTCCACAAAAAGAATTAAAATATTTTTTTGAGAAAGACTTAGGTATAAAGGTTAACCTTGTTGATGCAGAAGATATTCCAACTTATTTTGATAATATTTTTAAGGGTAAATATGAAATGGTTATCGTAAATTCTTCCCCTGGAGATGCTACATTAGCATCTAGAATAGAAAATTTTTATGGTGGAGACTATGAAATAGATGATAAGGTAGTAATGGATAATATTGCTCGATATAAAAATACTGAAGTAGATAATCTATTTGATGCAGCCTTGAAAGAATTAGATGAGGATAAGCGAAATAAACTTTATTTTAAAGCCGAACGCAAAATTATTCATGATGCTATTACAATTCCTTTATTTTATAGTGAAAAAAGTCTTTATTTACGACCTAATATTAAAGGTTACGGATTAAATATCTTAAAAATTAATGATTACGCTTTAATACATAAAACCAACTAGGATTTATACATAAATAAACATAGCTAAAATCATATAAACAATTCCAATTAAAGAACCAATTACCATTAAATACATCCCTTGCTTTCTTGATTTACCATCATAAACAAATACTTTTTCACCTGTTGGTAATGTTTTTTTAAGTGTCATAAAACTCCATCCCATAACTGGTGCTAGAATAAACAATAACCCCACAAGAGCTGCAAGATAACCTGTTACTAGTTGCCAAGTTGGAGCGCTTTTTGTTTGCTTTAGTTCTTTTATTCTTTTTTGTTTTATTTTTTCTACTTCATCATCAGATAATTCATTTCCTCTAGATTTTAATAGAAATAAAGCATATTCTATATCAGATGATATCCATTTATCAAACTCACTTATTACCTCTATAAGCTCTTCATTAGAATATTGGTTAAAGTAATGTTGTTCGTTTAACCCTTCATTGTTAGTGCCTAAAAGATTATTAAGTTTTTGAAAATCATTACTCTTTATTTTTAAAGCATATTTTGGAGCACCTGAATTTCCTACATAAAAACTACCCAAGCTGCTTTCATGATTTTGTTCAATTTTATGTTCAATATCATGTTCTCTTAACAAACTTGTTAGGTCATGAGATTCTTCTAGTGAATAAAAGGTGCTATATGTTTCAAAAGTATTATCCATAATTTTAATCATCTTTTACTGGTTTAATAAATGGATCAAACCATTTTTCTAGTTTTTCTCTGGTATACTGTTGATCTAGGTAAAAGATTCTGAAGAAATACAAAGAGCTAAACAGTATTAAGGTTAATTCAAAAAAACCTTTAAAAAGTATAATATCTTTTTGATTTGTAAAGTATAACAAAATGCTTACAAGTATTATTATATATACATACCAAGAGGGTCTTTGTTTAATAATTAAATTACATCCTTTTTTACTTTCTTCTAACCTGATGAATAAATTTGACCTACTGAAATCATATTTGTTATTTGTATTTCTCTTTAACCTAATATATTTTTTTGTGAACTTCATATAAAAAGAAACACTATTTCTTTTTTTATTGAAAACCGTAAACACATCTTTTTTACTCATAGATAAAGAATACTGATATGTTTTAAAAGGATGATACATTGTTTATTAATGTATATCCTTTATCTAAAATATGTAACCAGTTTTAACTTAAACTAATAAGCCATACATACGTTTTTAGGTTCAGTAAAGAAGTTTAATGCTCTAAATCCACCTTCTCTACCTAAACCAGATTGTTTTACCCCTCCAAATGGTGTTCGTAAATCCCTTACTAACCAACAATTAACCCATACTATACCCGAATCTAATTTATTTGCAATTCTTTGAGCTCGAGAAATATTTTCTGTCCATACAGTAGCCGATAATCCATAGGGAGTAGAGTTTGCATAAGTTAGCACCTCTTCTTCTGTTTCAAAAGGAATTAAAGTAACGACAGGACCAAAAATCTCTTCTTGGTTTGTTCTACAATTATAAGGTAAACCCTCAATTACAGTTGGTTCCATGTAATACCCATTCTCGCTTCCTTCAATGATAAGTTTATTTCCTCCAAAAATAACTGTTCCGCCTTCTTCTTTTGCAAGCTCAACATAACTTAACACTTTTTCTAGATGATCTTTAGAAACCAAAGCTCCCATTCGTGTTTTTTCATCAAAAGGATTACCAACAGTATGGGTTTCTAATTTTGCTAAAAAAGCAGTTTTAAACTTTTCGTAAATAGATTGTTCTATAAATATTCTAGATCCACATAAACATATTTGTCCTTGATTGGCAAATGAAGACTGGAGTGTCGTTTTTATCATGTTATCAAAATCACAATCAGCAAAAATGATATTGGGGTTCTTGCCTCCTAACTCTAAAGACATTTTTTTAAATGTTTCTGCACATTTACGAGCTATTATTCGTCCTGTATTTGTTCCTCCAGTAAAGGAAATGGCTTTTATTTTATTATGAGAAACTATAGCATCTCCTGCACTACTTCCCAAACCATGCACAATGTTTAACACACCTTTTGGTAAACCTGCTTCGATACATAATTTAGAAAACAAATAAGCCGTCATAGGAGTTACTTCGCTAGGTTTTGCTACAACACAATTCCCCGAAGCAATTGCAGGAGCAATTTTCCAAGTAAAAAGATATAACGGTAAATTCCATGGAGATATACACCCCACCACTCCAAGTGGTTGACTTAACGTATAGTTGTTAAACCCTTCTTCCATATGGTAGCTCTCATTTGCGTTATGCATAATAGCAGTTGCAAAAAAACGAATATTTGAACTTGCTCTAGGTATATCTACATGACTCGCTAAAAACAAAGGTTTTCCATTATCTAATGCTTCTGCATGAGCCAATTCTTTATGATTTTCATCTATAAGATCAGCAATTTTAAGCATGATTTCTGCTCGTTTAACTTTTGGTGTAGACGACCATGAAGCAAATGCCTCTTCACCAGCTTTAACTGCTAGATCAACATCATCTTTATCTGAATTTGGAATTAAACTATATACCTCTCCTTTTGAAGGGTTATAATTATCTATGTATTGTTCCTTAATAGAAGAAATTAGTTCTCCATTAATGTAGTTTTCTATTTTTTGCATGATATAAATATAAGCATCATGTGGAGTTTATTTATAACTTAGGATAAACTAGTGTGTATTATCGTTAAATTCTGTTAAAACGAGAAAGGAAATACCATTATTATAGTCTATAGATATAAACAACATGACCATGAAATCAACTATTTTTATACTGTTATTATCCTTTAGTTTTTATAGCATGTCTTGTAATACAAGTCAATCCTCAGCAAAAAATGCTTTAAATAATACTAATGAAACACCTAATTCGAATAAACCAACTGATTTAGGAACTTATCAAAAAGCTTATTTTGCTAGCGGATGTTTTTGGTGTGTAGAAGCTGTTTTTGAAAGTGTTAAGGGTGTTAAAGAAGCTGTTTCGGGTTATGCAGGAGGTAATGAACAAAACCCTACATATGCTCAAGTAGGAAGTGGGCAAACTGGACATACAGAAACGGTTGAGGTATACTATGATTCTACTATTATTTCTTATGAAACACTTTTAGATGTGTTTTATGGGTCTCATAACCCCACTACTGTTAATGGACAGTACCCTGACTTTGGAACACAATATAGATCAGCAATTTTTTACACGAACAGTAGAGAAAAAAAACTTGCTGAGGCTTATAAAAAAGAACTTAATGAATCTAAAGAGTATATTAAACCTATTGCTACTGAAATTTCAAAGCTAAAGAAATTTTGGAAAGCAGAA
>JAHDBM010000057.1 GCA_020630395.1 Flavobacteriales bacterium | reverse complement strand
GAGTTTTTGGTTTCGAAACTGAAGAAAACAGGTATGGTACAGGATCATTAATTTTGTTAACTATAGCTTGCTTAGGAGGGTGTGTTGTTGGTACCGGAGGTATGAATAGTATGCTGGAACTTATGTTAGCCATTTTTCCTACGGTAACTGTTTTGTCGTTAATTTTGGCAGTTCAGCCAATGAAAACAATCTTAAAAGTATCTGTTCCTGTTGCTTTTTTACAAATATTAATGATTACGATTAACGTACTAGCTTAAGCATTATACTTAGAAATAGTTTGTGTGATTAAAATCATGTTAGTTAAAAATAGCTAGCATGATTTTTTTTTTGATCATTAAGTTGTAGTTTCAAGTATGTCAAATGAAGGGAATAAATACAAGCATGTATTTGATAATAATGAGTTCTATAAATTATTATTTGAGAGCATAACCGAAGGAGTAGTAATAACGAATACAAAGGGAGAAATTATTAAAACTAATAGTCAAATTGAAGCTATGTTTGGTTTTACTGAGATTGAATTATTAGGTAATAAAGTGGAACTATTAATTCCAAAAAGATATCATTCGAATCATGTTAAACATAGAAGTTCTTATGCCGAAAAATCATCTCGTAAATCAATGGGGAGAGGAAGAGATTTATTTGCAGTTAGAAAAGATAATACTGAGTTTCCTATAGAAGTTAGTTTAAACTACTTTATTCATGATGATGAAAAATATTTAATTGCGTTATTATCAGATATAACAGATCGTAAAGAGATTCAACATAAAATTGAGGTTATTAATGATGAATTAGAGTTAAAAGTTGAAGAACGTACAAAAAAATTAGAAGACGCTCAAAAAGAAATTTCTAAGTCATTAGAAAAAGAAAAAAAATTAAATGAGTTAAAATCTAGGTTTGTGTCTATGGCATCTCATGAATTTAGAACTCCATTAAGCACAATTTCATCCAGTGCTACACTTGCAGAGAAATATGACACGGATAATTTAGCTGAAAAGCGTCAAAAGCATTTAGGTAGAATACAATCCTCTGTAAAGAATTTAACTAATATATTAAATGACTTTTTATCATTAAGTAAGCTAGAAGAAGGATTAGTTCAGGTAAACTATGAAGAGATTAATATTACGGAGTTAATACTTGAGATTATAGATGAGTTTGAGGATTCAATTCATACTACAAAGAAGATATCGTATGTTCATTATGGAGAGAAAAATATTATGTCAGATATTGGTTTATTAAGAAACACCCTCACCAATTTGGTTTCTAATGCAATAAAGTACACAAAAGAAGACGGAAGAATTGATATCATATCTACTGTAAAAGATAACCTTGCAACTATTGAAGTAAAAGACAATGGTATTGGTATCCCATTAGAGGATCAAAAAATGTTGTTTGAACGATTTCATAGAGCTTCTAATGCTTTGAATATTCAAGGAACTGGTCTTGGGTTAAATATTATTACCAGATATATTAGCCTTTTAAAAGGAAATATAACATTTACAAGTAAAGAAGAAGAAGGTTCATGTTTTAGTATTACTATACCAATTAAAGAATGAAAAAGAACATATTATTAATAGAAGATAATGCAGAAATAAGGGAAAATACTGCAGAATTATTAGAGCTATCAAATTTTGATGTATACACAGCCGAAAATGGTAAAATTGGAGTCGAGTTAGCAAAAAAAGTATTACCAGATATTATTTTATGTGATATAATGATGCCTGTTATGGATGGTTATGATACTTTATTTGTTCTTAATCAAGACCCCAAAACATCTTCTATTCCGTTTATATTTTTAACTGCAAAATCTGATAAATCTGATATAAGAAAGGGCATGTATTTAGGAGCAGATGATTATTTAACTAAACCTTTTGAAGAAGTTGAATTGTTAAAAGCGATAGAATCTAGATTAAAAAAAGTAGAGTTACTTAAAAACTCACTTAAAACAGAAGAAGACAGTTTTGAAAGCTTTACCAATACTGTTAAAGAGTTTAATAATTTTACAGAACTAGTTTCCGAAAAAAGAGTAAAAAAGTATAAGAAGAAAGAAATGATTTATTTAGAAGATTCTTTTGCTAATTCTCTATACTTTGTAAATGAAGGAAGTGTCAAAACATATCGATCAAATGATTTGGGAAAAGAAATGATAACAGGTCTTCATGCTAAAAATGATTTTTTTGGGTATAAAGCTTTAATCTCATCTTCAGCTCATACTGATTCGGCTATTGCTACTGAAGATGCTACTATTACACTTATAAGCAAAGACGTGTTTTTCGATTTAATTTATAAAAACCGTGATGTTTCATCCATCTTTATAAAATTATTATCATCTGATGTAGAATCTAAAGAAAAAGAATTATTGACCATTGCTTATGAATCACTTCGTAAAAGAGTTGCCGAAGGAGTAATTAAATACTTAGATAAATACGGAAATGATAAAAAAGAAATAGAGCTTTCAAGAGAAATGTTAGCAAATATAGTAGGAGCTACATCTGAATCTGTTATTAGAACATTAAGTGAATTTAAAAAAGATAACCTCATTGAAGTAAAAGGTAGAACAATTAAAATTCTTAACGAAGAAGAGCTAAGAGATTATCAATACTAGAAAATACTAAAACATGATTATTGTCAGTTATTTAACTGATATAAGCATATAAATAGGGCAATAGTACTTCTATATCTTTGTTTGAACATCCATTTATAGGATAGCGAACAATATGAAGAAGGACAACAACATAAAAAAAGGTTTAATTGCTCCGCTTTTTTCTAAAACATCTGCCCAATTAATTAATGGAGCTGTTGCTATTTTAGGAGAACAACATTATCGTTATACTGTTTTATCAAATAAAGACGAATTAATTAATAGTTCAGAACTTGTAGGAGATAATGATTTGTATCCTTATGTTTCAAAAAAAGAGTATTATGGAGACTTAAGACAACAAATATTAGAAGAGGTTGCTACTAAAAAATATGATATCCTTTTATTATCGGATGAGCATTTTTATAATGATGATTGTATTTGTAAACAAAAGAAATCATTAGACTTTTTAAATCAAATTGATATTCCAGTATTTGTAATTCCTGTTGATACCAATAACGATAAAGTAAAAAGAGTATTAATAGTATCTGATGCAGATGCTAATAAAAAATCGGAGGAACTTTCTTTAATAAAGGATATTACAAAAAAACATCATTCATCTATATACAACTTAAATATTTCTGCTAAAACAGAGCCAGCATTTAATGAGATAGCATTTGCTAATCAGTTAAAGGAGTATTTCTATAATTATTCGTTTTATCAGTTTCATATTAAGGAAGGTGATGCAGAGTATGATGTAGTAAACTATGCAAATGATAACGTAATTGATATTGTGGTGATAATGAATACACAAAAAAAGTTGATGTTAAATTGGATAGAGCAATATACCAATAGCAACATTAGAAAAAATAGTTCATCATCAATAGTTATTTTTCCTTAAACTAAAAAAGAGGAAAAAATCATTAATTTTTTATAAATGTATCTATACACTATAAACCTGATTAAAATCAGTTTTATAGCTAAATAATATCAAGAATTTTAATGAGTTTATACTGTAATTTTAAGTATATCTTTTAAATAATAAATCATGAAATCAATACTTGTACCAATAGATTTTTCTAACTGTTCATTAAATGCATTAAATTATGCATTGGAACTAGCTAATCATTTTAAAAGTGATATAAAGATTCTTAATGCATATCATTTGCCATCTGCAGGAGGTACTACTGCAATATGGACTTTGCAGGATGATATGAGGGATGATATTGAAAAAGAGTTAGAAAAAATAAAAAAGAGGCTATCTGTATCGTATCCTAATCTTACCATTGGAACCAAAGCTGACTGTAATTTAGCTGTAAATGCTATAATTGAAGAAACAGAAGAGGTTAAGCATGATTTGGTAGTTATGGGAACAAAAGGAGCTACAGGATTAAAAGACGTTTTTTTAGGGAGTATAGCTGCTACGGTTATAGGTCAAATTAAGACTCCGTTATTAACTGTTCCTGATGAAGTTCATTACTCTAATCTTGATAGGTTTGTGTTAGCGAGTGATTTAAAGTCAATAAAAAATCATGATAATATTAGGTTTTTAGCATCATTAGCCGATACCTTTTCTATACCTGTTAACATTATTAATATTGTGGAAGATGAGGAGAAAGAATCGCTAGAAGAATCTTTTGCTGCACTAAAAGAAATATTAAAAATAGAGGAAGATGTAGAAGGTGTAGATCATGAATTATCGGTAGTAGAATCTTACGATATTGAGAAAACACTTCTTCACCAAGCTAAAAGAAAAAATACGATCATTTCAGTTATTAAAAGAGATAGATCGTTCATCCAAAGAATTTTTCATAAAAGTTTATCTAAACAATTGGCAAAACATAGTAAATCTCCTATATTGATCATGCACGATTACAATTAAAAGAACACTATGATAGATGATAAATTAATGTCTGATTTAAATGATAAGTTTAATAGTATAGGACAAGATTTAGAAACACACCTTAAAGGGCTTTTGCACAATACCCCTTTAACATACTGGGATTATATACAAACTGATGCACTACTGAATTTACAAATAAGACGGTCATCTTTAAAAGATGAAATGGTATTTATTCTATATCATCAGGTAAATGAGTTGCTGTTTAAAATGATTTTGTGGGAAATAGAGCAAATCGCAGAAGAAGAAAATGTTACCGCTTCTTTTTTCTCAGAAAGATTGTATCGAATAAGTAGGTATTTTGATATGCTGTCCTCTTCGTTTAATATTATGGGAGATGGTATGGATCCTGAACAATATTTAAAATTTAGAAATACATTAACACCTGCAAGTGGGTTTCAAAGTGCTCAATATAGAATGATAGAGTTTTCATCTACAGAGCTTATTAACCTTATCGATATCAGATTTAGAAACACTATTGATCGTAACACACCATTTAAACATGCTTTTGATCATTTATATTGGCAAGCAGCCGGGAAAGACTATAAAACAGGTAAAAAATCAACTTTATTAACGCTTTTTGAAGAGCGTTATATGGATGATTTTATTGTGTTTATGCAAAAATACAACACCCTTAATTTATGGACTAAATTTAAAGATTTACCTCAAGAAACAAAAAAGAATTTAGAGCTTCAAAATGCCATGAGACATTACGATTATACAGTTAATGTTAGTTGGGTTATGGCTCATTTTAATGCAGCAATGAAATATCTATCTGCAGATGGTAAAGCAACAGGCGGTAGTGATTGGACAAAGTATATGTTGCCAAAATATCAAAAAAGAATATTTTTTCCCGATTTATGGACAAATGAGGAAAAGACAAATTGGGGAATAACGAATCTAGAAAAATTAACTCCTCTAGATAGCTCATTGAATATCGAGTAGTAGATGTCAGATAACTGTTTTCATTGTAATGATGTTTGTACTTCAAAAATCGTCTATAACGATAAATTATTTTGTTGTAATGGGTGTAAAATGGTATATCAAATAATCAATGAAAACGGGTTAGATAACTACTACTCCATAGAAGATAAACCAGGTATAAAGCCAGCTGAAAAAAACGCTAAGTTTAATTTCTTAAAAAACGAAGAACTTGCAGGCTCTTTATTAGAGTTTCAATCGGAACAAACAAATAATATTAGTCTATTTTTGCCTCAAATCCATTGTTCTTCTTGTATTTGGTTATTAGAGAACTTACCAAAACTACATAAAGGAGTTACCTATGCTCAGGTTAATTTTGTAAGCAGAAATGCATATGTATCTTATAATCCCAAAGATATTTCATTATACGAATTATCTGTTTTATTAGATAGTATAGGGTATCCACCTGTTTTTGAAAAAAAGAAAAAAGCAGAAAAAACGATTAATAAATCCTTATTGATAAAATTAGGGGTAACTGGTTTTTGCTTTGGAAATATCATGCTATTGAGCTTTCCAGAATACTTGGGGTTAAAAGATGATGTTTCTGAGCCAGTTAAGCAATTTATGCAAGTGTTAATTTTTGTATTATCTATTCCAATAATTACTTATACGGCTCTCGATTATTTAAAAAGTGGTTTAAAAAGTATACGAGCAGGAGCTTTTAATATAGATGTTCCAATTTCAATAGGTATTCTTACGCTATATATTAAAAGTACATATGATATTTTGGCACTCAATAATGCGAGTTATATGGATTCTTTTGCTGGTTTTATATTTTTCTTGTTAATAGGAAAATGGTTTCAAAGTAAAACCTATAGTTCGCTATCTTTTGAAAGGGATTACAAATCATACTTTCCCATTGGAGTAACTAAATTAAAAGAAGGAAAAGAAGAAATTATAGGATTAGACGAAATTGAAATTGAAGATGAGATATCCATAAAAAATGAAGAGATTATTCCTGCAGATGCTTTATTACTAAACGATTTTGCACAAATAGATTATAGTTTTGTTACTGGAGAGTCGACACCAGTTAGCATAAATAAAAATGATAAGATTTTTGCAGGAGGAAAATTAATTGGAACTGCTATTAATATTAAGGTGTTAAGCTCAGTTAAACAGAGCTATTTAACACATTTATGGAATCAAGATACATTTAAAAAACAGGAAAGTAAGTATGCTCAAATAAGCAATGTGTTAAGTAAGCGATTTACAATTGGAGTTATTGTTATAGCAATAATCAGTGCTGTTTCCTGGTTGTTTATTGATACTACAAAAATTATTGATATTGTAGTTTCTGTTTTAATTGTTGCTTGTCCATGTGCATTGGCTTTAGCTGTTCCTTTTACATTTGGAACTGTTATGAGGTTTTATGGTAAAAGGAAGTTTTATATCAAAAACATCTTTGTAATAGAGCGATTATCAAGAATAACAGATATCGTATTTGATAAAACGGGTACAATAACCCAAACCGATAAAGATTCAATAGAATTTACAGGAGATCAATTAACATCAATAGAACTTGACTGTATAGGGAGTTTGGTTAAACAATCGTCTCATGTGCTAAGCAAGTCTATTTATCATTCAATAACTATAAATAATACATTAAATGTTTCTTCATATAAAGAAGAGATAGGTAAAGGGATTTCAGGGTTGATTGATGGTAAACACACATTAAAAATAGGATCAAGTGACTATCTCAATATTGAATCGACTAAAGAAGAAACTGCTGTTCATGTTAGTATTAATAATGAGTATAAGGGTAAATTTATATTTAGCAATACATATAAAGTAGGAATAGCAAGTCTAATTCATAACTTAAAAAAGGATGCAGCTTTACATGTTTTGTCAGGTGATAACGAATCTGAGAGAGAAAACTTAGAAGAACTTTTTGCTCAAAAAGAACAGTTAAACTTTAATCAACAACCACTTGATAAGTTAACCTATATTAAAAACCTACAAGAACAAGGGAAAAGCGTTATGATGGTTGGGGATGGACTTAATGATGCAGGAGCCTTAAAACAAAGTGATGTAGGAATAGTAGTTACAGAGAATACGTTTAATTTTACACCATCTAGTGATGGAATTATTGAAGCAAATAGTTTAATTGATTTAGATAAAATAATAAGATCTTCAAAAAAGAGTATTGTCATTTTAGCGATATGTTATGCATTTTCAATTTGTTATAATGTGGTTGGTTTATGCTTTGCAGTTTCAGGAAATTTAACACCACTTATTGCTGCAATTTTAATGCCTTTGAGCTCTATTTTTATTGTAGTCTTATCTACTCTTTTGGTTAGTAGGAGTTTTCAAAAACATTACCCTAAGAAGGATAAATCATCTAGTAATAAAAACTGATTAAGATCAGTTTTTAGCCTAATCAAAACCATAATTTTCTTGCGTTACAATCCCGTACTTTGATGTAGTTATGGGAATAATCTATTTGTTAATATTAGTCAGTGTGGCTTTAGCCATTTTTTTCTTAGTTGCCTTTGTATGGGCAATTAAGTCTGGACAATACGAAGACGATTATACTCCATCTATAAGAATGTTATTTGATGATGAAATAAAAAAAGAAAATGGAGAAATTTAGTTACGACAATGCTATTGTAAGAAAATTTGGAATAGCAACATTAGTTTTCGCACTTATAGGAATGTTAGTTGGTTTATATGCGGCATTAGAATTGGCTTTTCCTTCTCTAAATGTTGCAAAGTGGGTTAATTTTGGACGTATAAGACCATTGCATACAAATGCTATTATTTTTGCATTTGTGGGTAATGCAATGTTTACTGGAGTGTATTATTCTATGCAAAGGTTGTTAAAAACCAGGATGTTTAGTGATAAGCTTAGTAATATTCATTTTTGGGGTTGGCAGCTTATAATATTAGCAGCAGCCATTACATTACCATTAGGTTATACAACTAGTAAAGAATACGCAGAGTTAGAATGGCCTATCGATATTGCAATTACGCTAATATGGGTTGTGTTTGGTTGGAATATGTTTGGAACAATTCTTAAAAGAAGAGTTCGTCATTTATATGTAGCTATTTGGTTCTATATTGCAACATTTGTAACTGTTGCAGTACTTCATGTTTTTAATTCATTTGAGATTCCAGTTACATTTCTTAAAAGTTATTCTTGGTATGCGGGTGTTCAAGATGCATTAGTACAATGGTGGTATGGACACAATGCAGTAGCCTTCTTTTTAACAACACCTTTTTTAGGGTTAATGTATTACTTTATTCCAAAGGCATCTAATAGACCAGTATACTCTTATCGTTTATCGATTATTCACTTTTGGTCCTTAATATTTATATACATTTGGGCAGGACCACACCATTTATTATATACATCTTTACCCGATTGGGCTCAATCTTTAGGTGTTGCATTTTCAATCATGTTGTTAATGCCATCTTGGGGCGGAATGTTAAACGGACTCTTAACTTTAAGAGGCGCATGGGATAAAGTTAGAGTAGATCCAGTATTAAAATTTATGGTTGTTGCTGTTACTGCATATGGTATGGCAACATTCGAAGGACCATTATTATCACTAAAAAATGTAAATGTAATTGCACATTATACCGATTGGATTGTTGCACATGTCCATATTGGAGGATTAGGATGGAATGGTATGTTAATATTTGGTATGTTATACTACATATTTCCAAGAATTTTTGGAGTAAAATTATTCTCTCTAAAATTAGCAAATGCACATTTCTGGATTGCAACACTAGGTATTTTGTTTTGGGCTATACCAATGTATTGGGCTGGATTTACACAAGGGTTAATGTGGCAACAATTTAAACCAGATGGCAACCTTCAATATGAATTTATTGATACAGTAGCAGAATTAAGACCAATGTTTATGCTTCGTTCTTTAGGAGGTGCATTATATATAATTGGAGCTATAATAGGTGTTTATAATTTATACAAAACCGCTAAAGAAGGTAAGCTAATTAAAAATGAAGAAGTGGAAGCGCCTGCTTTGGTTAAGCATACTTCAAAAGAAAAAGGCGAAGGATGGCATAGGGTAATTGAAAGAAAGCCTGTTAGAATGTTAATCTTAAGTTTGTTAGTGATACTAATAGGAGGTATTATAGAAATTATTCCTACAATTACTGTAAAATCTAATATTCCTACAATTAGCTCTGTAAAGCCAATTACTCCATTAGAGTTAGCAGGTAGAGATTTATACATAAGAGAAGGATGTAATAATTGCCACTCTCAAATGATTAGACCGCTTCGTTTTGAAACTAAACGATATGGTGAGTATTCAAAAGCAGGAGAATTTGTGTACGATCATCCATTTTTATGGGGATCTAAAAGAACAGGCCCAGATCTTCATAGAGAAGGAGGTAAGAGAAGTGATTCTTGGCATTATACGCACTTTATAAACCCAACCGAGTTCGATAATAAATCGGTTATGCCACCATATGATTTCTTTATTGAAGATGAATTAGACTTAAGTGATTTGCCAGCTAAGATTAATGCTATGAGAACACTAGGCGTACCTTATCCTAAAGGGTTTGAAGATAGTGCTATTATGCATGCTCAGAATCAAGCTAAAATTATCGCAGAAAATATCGTAAATGAACTTTCTACAAAAAGCTCAGATAAAAAAGCAAGTAAAATAGAGAAACTGAGTCAAAAAGAGGTTGTAGCTATCATTGCATACTTACAAAGACTTGGTACGGATATTAGTGTTAAGGAAGAAGAATTAGAAAAACCAGAATAGTATGTTAAAGTATATTAAGAATCACATGCAATCAATAGAAGGTATAGAAATATACCCTATGATTTCACTTATAATATTTACCGCTTTTTTTGGAATAGTACTTTGGAAAGTTTTATCACTAAAAAAATCTGAAGTAGATATTTTAAAAAACACACCTTTTGATGAGGGTAATGATTAATACAAGAGAAATAAAAATTAAAGGGTTGATGCAAAGATCAGCTATATAAACATCCATAAGGATATTAACATATTGGAAAATGAGAAAGATGACAAACGTTCTAAAATATGTAGGTGTATTGGCAATAATGCTATTCGCATCTGGAAGTAGTTATGCTGCTGCTGAAACTACTGGTAGTGAAGGAATATCAAATAATGATTTATTTTATGTACTCGTGCTGGTTGGAGGTGTAATTACATTATGTATATTTTATATGGCGAATGCAATTAATGGATTAGTGGGAAGTGATTTTTTTAAGAAAAAAATCCATGATAAGGAAGAGCAAAAAAGGCAGAAAGGAAATAAAACAAATGTAATTACTACCATTTTACTAATAGTTGTTCCATTTTTAGGGTTTTCTCAAGGAGGAGGAGCTTCTGCTGTTGAGTCTCAAATTGATAAAGAATGGATATGGTTAATGTTATCTGTTGATGTAGTGTTACTGTTGATTCTACTTTATTTAAGAAAAGTCTTTAATCAGTTATTAGGAGAAGTCATTCCAGCTAAAGAAAAAGCAAAGAAAAAGTCTGTTTCTAGGTTTAATAAAGTATTGGTAGATGCTGTTCCATTAGAAAGAGAAGCAGAGATCATGACCGATCATGAATATGATGGAATTAAAGAGTTAGATAATAATTTACCGCCATGGTGGCTATGGAGTTTTTATGCGTCAATAGTATTTGCGGTAGTATATTTGCTTAATTACCATGTGTTCAAAACATCCGACCTACAGGCAGAAGAGTATGAGAAATCTGTGATCGAACAAGACAAACAAATTGCAGAGTATTTAAAGAGTATGAAACTAAATGTAGATGAAAATACAGTTGTATTATTAACTGAGGCATCTGATATAAATGCAGGAAAAGGAATTTTTAATGCAAAGTGTGTGGCTTGTCATGGTAAATCAGGGGAGGGTGTTATAGGGCCTAATTTAACAGATGATTATTGGTTAAAAGGAGGAGATGTAAAATCTATATTTACCACTATTAAATATGGTACTAATAAAGGTATGCAAGCATGGAAAGATGAGTTAAACCCAATTGAAATGCAACAAGTAACATCTTTCATTAAAAGTATTAGAGGTACCGTTACAGATGGAAAAGAGCCACAAGGAGAATTATATGTTGAGGAAGGTGTAACAGCTGAGGTTTCTGATTCTACTAACAGCCTAGATACAATCCCAGTAGTATTGGATAGTGCTGGTATATAGACACATCAAACTAAACATGATTGTCACACAGAGCCTTTCGACTTAGCTCAAGATAAACTCAGTCGAAGTGTGTTTAAATGATATTATAGATAGCTATTTATTTAGTAGTAACTAATGAGTAATAATAAAGAAGATATTGACTTTAGAGACCGTATTGCTACAATAGATGCAAAAGGTAAACGAAAGTGGGTTTTTGCAAAAAAGCCTGGGGGTAAATGGTTTAATAAAAGGCAATTTGTTAGTTATAGCTTGTTAGCATTTTTAGTATTGGCTCCTTTTGTTAAAATAGGAGGTGAGCCTATGCTAATGTTCAATATTTTTGAACGCAAGTTTGTCATATTTGGAAAAATATTTTTAGCTCAAGATTTTTATATTTTTGCAGTAGCCATGTTAACGGGTGTGGTATTTGTTATTGTATTTACCTTAATATTTGGGAGGATATTTTGTGGTTGGATTTGTCCGCAAACTATTTTCATGGAATTTGTCTTTAGACGAATAGAATATTTAATCGAGGGAGATTGGACACATCAAAAGAAATTAGCTAAAGCAAAATGGACTACCGAGAAAATAGTAAAAAAGAGTGTTAAGCATAGTTTATTCTTTTTGTTATCTTTTTTTGTAGCTAACATCTTTCTAGCTTATGTAATTGGATCTGAAGAATTGTTTTCTATAATTTTTGATAATCCAGCTAATCATATTGGTGGTTTAATATCCATCATCATTTTCTCTTTTGTTTTTTATGGAGTGTTTGCTTTTATGAGAGAGCAAGTTTGTACTACAATTTGCCCATATGGTAGATTACAAGGAGTGTTATTAGATGAGCATTCTATGGTTATTACTTACGATTACGAAAGAGGAGAGAATAGAGGTAAACTAAAAAGAAACGAAAATAGAGAAGAGGAAGGCAAAGGAGATTGTATAGATTGTAATCAATGTGTAAATGTTTGCCCTACGGGAATTGATATTCGTAATGGCACCCAACTAGAATGTGTTAATTGCACAGCTTGTATTGATGCTTGTAATACCATTATGGAGGGTATAAAGAAACCAAAAGGATTAATTCGATATGCATCTGAGCATAGTATTAAAAATAAGATTGATTTTATTCTTACTCGAAAAGCTAAAGCTTACTCAGTGGTATTAATAATGCTAGTGTCAGTTTTAACAACCTTAATCATTACACGATCAGATTTTAATGTTACAGCAAAACGAACTCAAGGAAGTGCTTTGTTTCATGAAATGGAGGGAGGAAAAATTAGCAACCTGTACAGTTTAAGTGTAATTAATAAAACGAATAAAGACCTTCCTATTAATTTTAAAATATTAGAGGGAGATGCAGAAATAAAAATTATCAGTGATGCAAGAACCTTACCTAAACAAGGTAGGTTTGAATCATCATTTATATTAATAATGGATGAGGATAATATAGAGAAGCTTAAGACTTATTTTACAATAGGAGTGTTCTCTAATGGAGAATTAATAGATAAAACAGAGGTAACCTTTATAGGGCCTATAATTTAATACAATAGCATTATGAGTTGGGGATGGAAAATAACAGTTTTTTTAGGAGCATTTATAACATTTATTGTTTCAATGGTAGTTCAATCATTTAGTTATACTATTGATTTAGTTTCAGAAGACTATTACATGCAAGAATTAGCCTATCAAGATAGAATAGACGCTAAAGAACGGGCAAAAGAATTACAAAGTACTATAGAGGTAAAAGTTGTAAGTGATGCTGTTACTGTTTTTTTTCCAGTTTCTTTTAATGATGTTACAGAAAATGGATTTATAAAATTTTACCGTCCAGAAAACTCAGGATTAGATAAAAGTGTACCTCTCAAGCTAGATGGAAATAATCAAATTATACCAGTTTCTATTCTCGAACCAGGTTATTATGATGTTTTTATTGATTTTAAGGTAAATAAGGAGGCTTTTCATATTAAAAAAAGTATCTCACTATAATGCTAGAAGGATTTTTAATAGGACTTTTAGGAAGTATTCATTGCATTGGTATGTGTGGACCAATAGCCTTGTTAATTCCAACCAGTAAGCATCCTGTTGTTAAGTTTTATCAAATAATAACTTATAATTCCGGAAGAGTATTAACCTATTCATTAATAGGGTTAGTATTAGGATTAATAGGCGCATCAATGCGCTTTGCAAATATTCAGCAGTATATATCTATTGGGCTGGGAGGTTTATTATTACTAATAGGAGTCTTATCATATTTATCTATTTACAACAAAAAGGGAGGAGGTTTTCTAATGAAATTTTATAGTCCTGTTAAAAGTAAATTAGGGAAATTATTAGGGATAAATAAAAAGAATCTATTTGCTATTGGCATATTAAATGGGTTACTTCCATGCGGATTAGTCTATGTAGCCTTAGCTCTTGCAATAACAAAAAACAGCATAGAGAATAGTATGCTAACAATGGCTTTGTTTGGTCTTGGAACTATGCCTGCTATGATATTTTTTATGTATTTTAAGAGCTATATAAATGCGAAAATTAACATTAAGCATATTATCCCATATGCTATGATTGTAATGGGAGGTCTATTATTCATTAGAGGATTAAATTTAGGAATACCTTATTTAAGTCCAGTTATTGAGCAAGTTGATAATGAGGTAGTTTTAGGAGGGTGTTGTAATAACGAGAGTAAAAATTGTAAAAAATAATTAACTACAAAAAAGTTCCAAATCGCTCAAAGTGACACGTATATCCATTAGGTATTCGTTCTAAATAATCTTGGTGTTCTGGTTCTGCAGGCCAAAAAGTAGAATAGGGTTCAAGAGTGGTTACAACTTTACCTTCCCATCTATTGGTATTGTCAACTATTTTAATGATTTCTTGTGCTATTTGTTTTTCTTCCTCGTTTTGAAAGAAAATAGCCGATCGGTAGCTAGAACCTCTATCATTACCTTGTCTATCAATAGTAGTTGGGTTATGAATTCTATAAAAATAATCTAGTATTTCACGAAATGAAGTTTCATTAGGATCATACACAAGTTCAATCCCCTCAGCATGCCCAGGATGATATTTATAGGTAGGATTTTCATTTTTTCCACCAATATATCCTACCTCAGTATCAATAATCCCTTTTTGTTTTCTAAAGAGATCTTCCATACCCCAAAAACATCCACCTGCGATATACGCTTTTTTATAATTTGACATAATATTTATTTTATGAGCTACATGATAGCATGGAACACCCTACTTTATGTTTTGCCCAATCTGGTCTTTTGGTATACCATTTTTCCATATCAGGTTGATCGTCATAAGGGTTTTGGATTAACTTATATAATTCATCAATTAAGTTATAATCTCCTTTTTCGGCATCATCTATAGCTAATTGCACCATATAGTTTCTTAAGACGTATTTAGGGTTAAAAGCTTTCATTCTTTGTTCTCTTTCCAATGCATCTACTTTTTCAATATTTATGTATGTTAAATAGGTAACATACCAATCTTGCCAAGCTGTTTTGTGATTTACTAGTTCATGTCCACTTAAATAAGAAGCATTATTGATTGATTCCCAAAACACCTCAAAATTAGTTGTTTGTTTATCTGATAATGTTCTAAAGAATATAGTCATATCTACCTCCGATTGATGTAATAGCTTTTCTAAAGTAGGTAAGAATTCATTATTATCAATGATATTGTACAAGCCAAGCTTTTTTAACATCATAACGCTATAGCTAGTTAAATAATCATGTTTAAAATCTTCAAGGATAGTTTGTAATGCAGGAACATCTTCTATAAGTGGATATAAAGCATTTGCTAAGTGTGTTAAGTTCCATAATGCCATGTTAGGTTGATTACCAAATCGGTATCGTTTGTTTTGAGCATCAGTTGTATTAGGAGTCCATAAAGGATTATAATCTTCTAGCCAACCGTATGGCCCGTAATCTATAGTTAAGCCTAGAATAGACATGTTATCTGTATTCATTACTCCATGAACAAATCCAACTCTCTGCCAATGAATAATCATATCTTTTGTACGATTACATACTTCTTTAAAAAAGGCTAAATAGGTTTCTTTTGATGGTTTACCAAGAGTAGGGAAATGATGTTTTATGATATAGTCAGTAAGTTTTTTTAGGTTTTCAACATCTTGTCTTGCTGCAAAAATTTCAAAGCTTCCAAACCTAATAAAACTTGGTGAAACACGACATACAATTGCTCCTTGTTCATCTTTAGGATTTCCGTTATATAACATATCACGAGTTACTAGATCTCCAGTTTTAACAATGGATAAAGCTCTAGTAGTTGCTATGCCTAGATTGTGCATAGCTTCACTACATAAATATTCTCTAATTGATGATCTAAGTACTGCAAATCCATCAGCTCGTCTAGAGTAGGGAGTAGGACCAGCACCTTTAAGTTGAAACTTCCAATTCGTATTATTTATATCAATTTCTGCAATATTAATAGCTCTTCCATCACCTAATTGTCCTGCCCAATGTCCAAATTGATGACCACCATAACACATGGCGTAAGATTTAAAGTCATGAAACGATTGTTCTCCACTAACAATTTTTAAAAATTCTTTTTTGTCGTTTATGGTAAGATTTAGTTCATTTAAAAACTGTTCTGATACATGAAGAATTTCCGGGTTAGA
This sequence comes from Flavobacteriales bacterium, assembly GCA_020630395.1. Taxonomy (GTDB): domain Bacteria; phylum Bacteroidota; class Bacteroidia; order Flavobacteriales_D; family CAJJDF01; genus CATLPG01. Next base: position 4,162 of record JAHDBM010000057.1, on the reverse strand, counting down.
GGGAGTAACAGGTTTAACATAAGAGAAAGAAGCATTTTTAACTTGCCTAGTATAGTTTTCCTCAATAGGATCGGAGGTTAACTCAACTGAGAAATGAGGTGAGTTTTGTAAACCTAAAAAATCATTCATATTAGAATTTGTTTAGTTTAATTTACAACATTTATATGGTAATATTTAGCTTAATAATAAGTATGCTTAGTTTACAGGGGATTAAGCAAAGTTTGTTCATGTATTGTTGGTAGTAGATTATCAACACAGTCTTTTATATTAGTTTTTAGTTCATCAAGCAGTTGTTTTTTTACATAATGTTGATGAACTAACAAACCTATTGATCGAACAGGAACTGGAGGTTTAAAATAAGATAGTCTTGCTTTGTCACCTTCTTGAAGTTCATTAACTGCTAGCTGAGGTAATAACGTTATACCGTTATTTGCTTTTACAAACCTAATGAGACTATCTAACGATCCAGCCTTAAATTCAAGGTTAAAACTACTTTCTTCTTTTTGATTAGAGATATTACAAAATGCTTCTACTTGTGTTTTAAGACAATGTCCTTCTTGTAACAACCACAATTGATCTAGGTTTATATCATTTATTGAGCCTGTAATAGGTTGTACATTATCTGTATGGCAATCGAACAAAACAAATTGTTCATTATATAATGGATACTCTATTAGTACACTATCTAAAAGAGGTGTAGCTGCTATTCCAATATCTATTGTTCTATTCTTAAGTTTTCGTATTATTTGCTTTGTTGTTATTTCATGAACAATAACTTTAATATCGGGAAATTGTTTAGCAAATCGACTTAAAAACAAGGGGAGCAGATAAGGCGCTACTGTAGGTATTATACCTATATTAAGTTCTCCTGTAATAGTCCCTTTTAATTCCTCCGCTTTATAGATTAACGCATCTATTTCTTTAGTTATGATTTTAATTTGCTTAATTAATGCTATTCCTTCTTGTGTGATGGTTAAAGGTTTAGTTTTTCGATCGAATATTTTTATACCTATTTCCGATTCTAAACGACTAATCATAGTGCTTAAAGTAGACTGTGTAATATGACATTTTTCTGCTGCAGTTTCAAAATGTTTCCATTCTGCTACCGCTAATACGTATTGAAATTGTTGAATATTCATATGTAAAGTTAATAATTATCTATAGTATCAATAATGTTATTTAAAATATAGTTTTTATAAATAAAATTATCATACTACATTTAAATATTGAAACAGCACATAAAATTTATAAATATGAATAATTCATCAAAGGGTAAATGTCCTTTTAATCATGGACAAACTAAAGTAATAGGAGGAACATCTAATAAAGAATGGTGGCCTAATCAATTAAAATTAAATATTCTAAGGCAGCATAGTTTGGATGCTAATCCTATGGATAAAGATTTTAATTATAAGGAATCGTTTAAACAATTAGATTATGATGCACTAAAACAAGATTTGTATCATTTAATGACTGATTCTCAAGATTGGTGGCCAGCAGATTATGGACACTATGGACCTCTGTTTATTAGAATGGCATGGCATAGTGCAGGTACATATCGTATACAAGATGGGAGAGGTGGTGCTTCCTCTGGTTCACAAAGGTTTGCTCCACTTAATAGTTGGCCAGATAACGGAAATTTAGATAAAGCACGTCTTTTGTTGTGGCCAATAAAGCAAAAATATGGTAATAAGATTTCTTGGGCTGACTTAATGATTTTAGCAGGGAATTGTGCACTTGAATCTATGGGGTTTAAAACTTATGGTTTTGCCGGAGGTAGAGAAGATATTTGGCAACCAGAAGAAGATATTTATTGGGGATCAGAAACCGAATGGTTAGGTGATAAACGTTACAGTGAAGATCGAGAATTAGAAAATCCACTTGCTGCTGTTCAAATGGGACTTATTTATGTTAATCCAGAAGGACCTAACGGTAATCCAGATCCATTAAAATCGGCAATAGATATTCGAGAGACATTTGCTAGAATGGCCATGAATGATGAAGAAACAGTCGCTTTAGTTGCTGGCGGTCATACGTTTGGTAAAGCTCATGGTGCAGCAAACCCTGATGAATATGTAGGTAGAGAACCAGAAGCCTCTCTAATTGAAGATCAAGGATTAGGATGGAAAAATTCTTTTAAAACAGGTAAAGGAAATGATACAATAACAAGTGGGATTGAGGGAGCTTGGACTCCAAATCCTGCAACATGGGATCATGATTACTTTAGGGTATTATTAGATTATGAATGGGAATTAACGAAAAGTCCAGCAGGAACACATCAATGGAAGCCAACTGATGCTTCTAATCCCGATAAAGTAAATTCAGCTCATGATGAAAATATAAAGGAAGATTTAATGATGACAACAGCAGATATGGCACTAAAATTAGATCCTGATTATGCTAAGATTTCTAAAAGATTTAGAGATAATCCATCAGAATTTGAAGAAGTATTTGCTAAAGCATGGTTTAAATTAACCCATAGAGACATGGGACCTAAATCTCTATATATAGGAAAAGAAGCACCTAAAGAAGATCTAATATGGCAAGACCCTATACCTAAACTTGACTATGAGCTTGTAGATACTAGTGATATTGATTATTTAAAACAGGAAATTTTGAATTCGGGTTTATCTATATCACAATTAATATACACGGCTTGGTCGTCAGCATCTACCTATAGAGGATCAGATAAAAGAGGTGGTGCCAATGGTGGACGTATAAGGTTATCTCCTCAAAAAGATTGGAAAATTAATAAGCCAGAAGAGTTAGCTAAAATTATCACGATTATTGAACAAATTCAAAAGGATTTTAATGAAAAGCAAGGAGGAGGCAAGCAAGTTTCATTTGCTGATTTGGTCATTTTAGGAGGTAATGCTGCAATTGAACAAGCTATTAAAAATAAAGGAGCATCACTGCAAGTGACTTTTAAACCAGGAAGAACAGATGCTAAACAAGAATTAACTGATGTTAAATCTTTTGCTGCTTTACAACCAATTGCAGATGGTTTTAGAAATTATATTTATCATAGATTACCAATAAAAGGGGAGGAAATGTTAATTGATAAAGCTCAATTATTAACCTTAACAGCTCCAGAAATGGTTGTTTTATTAGGAGGTCTTCGCGTATTGGGTATTAATGTTGATAATTCTGATTTAGGCGTGTTTACCGATAAAAAAGATACATTATCTAACGATTTCTTTGTTAACTTATTAGATATGAATACAACTTGGAAATCGGTTTCAGATGATGATACTCTATTTGAAGGGAGAAACCGTAAAACAGGAGAGCTTAAATGGAAGGGAAGTAGAGTAGATTTAATTTTTGGTTCTAATTCAGAATTAAGGGCCATTGCTGAGATATATGCAAGTAAAGACAATGAAGCTAAGTTTATCAAGGATTTCGTAAATGCTTGGAATAAAGTTATGAATTTAGATAGATTTGATTTGAAATAATTAGATTACATATTTTAACGAAGAGACATTCATGAATATGTGTTACATTTATTCATAATGTCTCTTTTTTATGATAATATGAACATTAATTTTAAGCATTATCTTTTAACATTATTGAAAGCTAAGGATTGTGAAGAGGTCGAAGTTATTCAATCTTTATGGAGTGGGTATGGTAAAATTGAACGTATTCGACTAGAGGATTCTTCTTTTAAAAGTGTTATTGTTAAGCGAATTTCACTAGATAAAGCTAATGATCATCCAAGGGGATGGAACACCAATTTTTCTCATAATAGAAAAGTGAAATCATATCAAGTAGAGACAAATTGGTATAAGCACTGGAATATACAAACCAATAATAATTGTAAAACTCCTCAGTTTTTAGGTGCTTATTCTGAGGGAGAAAATCAATGGATAATAATGGAAGATTTAGCTAGAGATTTTCCAATATGTAAACATGAGGTAAAACTATTTGAAGTAAAAGTATGTTTGAGTTGGTTGGCTCATTTTCATGCCCAGTTTTTAAATAAAAAACCTAATAAACTATGGCGAATTGGAACATATTGGCATTTGGATACCAGACCAGATGAGTTTGAAAAGATAGAGAATAAAGAGTTAAAAGAAAAAGCGTATTTAATTGATGAAAAACTAAACCAATGCAAGTATAAAACGATTGTTCATGGAGATGCAAAATTGGCAAATTTTTGTTTTTC
>JAHDBM010000005.1:28563-87996 GCA_020630395.1 Flavobacteriales bacterium | reverse complement strand
TTTAACATCACCCTTTTGTTTATGGTTAGAATCAGGATTAGAAATATTCTTTTCACACAAAAATCATCATAACAACAATTACTTAATTTACTCCATTGTAGTCTTAATTAACTTTACTGGATATGCTATTTTTCATTTATTCAAAAAATATAAAACTCATTATCTAAAACTGGTTTTTTTAGCAAGTTCTTTTATTGTATCATTTGCTACTGCTATTTACTTCTTTCCCTTAATATGGATATCGTTAATTCCTTTTTTTGGATTATTAATTTTAGTTCCATTAATGCTAAGCGTTATATTCCTTTTAGATCTTATTAAAACAAGTAAAACAGTTTACCTTCCTTCATTTAATAATCTTACCTCAAAAATAACACTTACTATATTATTAGGCATTCTAAATCTCTTATTAACTCAAGGATTACTGAATCAATTCACATATGACTCATGGCAACTCGTAAAAATTTTTGAAGATTGAAGTGAATTACAATCTGGCAACTTCATGAAAGACTTCTCTTTCTAACTTATTAAAACTAACATTATGCTACCCATCATATTTCTATTATCAGCTATTCAAATTGTTAGCATTGTATTTATTATTATCGGAATAATAAGAGCAAACAAAGAAGTAAATCGTTCATCAGGAAAATTTCAAATACAATTAAATATCATTAAATGGAGCTTATTATCCATGACCTTAATTTGTTTAATAGTCGAATCTGAAATGCATGCTGTTTTTAAATATCGACATCATTATAATGGTAATTTTTTAATATACTGCTTGGTCATTATAGTTAGCTATGCTGGTTTTTTAATTTTTGATTCAAAAAAAAATGGCCATCCAATACTAAATTTAACATTCAGTGGAATGTCATTTATCATCACGTTAGCTACTGCAGTTTATTTTGGTGAAATGATCTATTTAGCATTATTTCCTTTTTTTGGTGTACTCATCATCATACCCTTTTTACTCACCTTATACTTCTTCTATGAAATGATATGGATGGCTAAAAATATAAATCTTGGAATTGAATTATCACCTGCAACAAAAATTGTACTAACACTAGTACTCGGTGGGTTAAGCCTTTTTATTATCCAACTAATACTAAATCAAACATCTAACAACCAATGGCATCTATTAAACATATTTTTTAACAATGGCTCATTTGGCATGATAGATCCATTTTATTTCGACTAATTAAACACATTACAATGAAAACACTATTAAAAAACCCACTAAATCAAGCTATTATAGTTGCAACAACTATGCTTATAACAAGAATAGCTTTCACACAAAGTTTCCTATTTATTTTCTTAATATGGAATTTATTTTTAGCCGCAATACCTTTTTGGATCGCTCGATATTGTTTCAAAAACAGAGATAAAAACTCATTATTAACTTTTGTATTCCTATTGTTTTTATGGCTTATATTCTTTCCTAACGCCCCCTATATACTTACTGATCTAAAACATTTAACTTTTGGAGAAAGCAACCTATTTTGGTACGATTTAATTATGATTCTAATTTTTGCTTTTTGTGGACTTTTATTTGGTTTATCCTCACTCGACAACATCATTAAAACTTCAACATACCACTTTAACTTAACAACATCAAAAATAGTTCTTTACAGCTCTATATTACTTGCAGGAATTGGTATTTACATAGGTCGTGTATTAAGATGGAACAGCTGGGATATTGTAACAGATCCCCTAGGCATTCTTGAAGACCTAATTCAAATTTTACTTAATCCTATCGAAAACAAATTTGTTTACTTGACCTCCTTTGCCTTCTCGGCACTTATCTTTTTAGGATATAAATTCTTTTTATATGGTCACAACCATCTTAAATCATGAATAATAAAGCAAGAACTATAGGTATTATTCTTATATGGATTTGGTTGCTTCGACCTCCTCTGTTTTTTCTTTTAGGATTATCTTTTGCTACTGAAGAACATTTAGTTAGTTATAAAGAAATCTGGTATATATTTTTACCAGTAGCAATTGCCTTAATTGTAATGCAAACAAAAAATGGAAAAACAAAAATTCAAAAAGGAGTAGCTATAATGATCTTTTCTATAACGACAGTGATGATGCTCTTTTTAATAAATTCAACTTGGGGGTTTTTAAGTGTTTGCCAAACTAAACACACTGCAACACCATTGAGAAATCCTAGCAAAACCGAAGTTATTACTTATAGTTATGTTGATTGTGGCGCTTGGGACACAGATTATCCTCATCCAAAACTAAAAAAAATCCATATATTGAATAGTTGGTTAATTCAAACTACACTTATAAAAGAAAACGAAATAGATTCAACTCAATGGATTAAAATGAAATAAAAATGAACCATATAATATGTCTAATGATGCTAATTATAGCCTTAATAAGCTGTAATTCGCCTTCACAAAATAAAACCACTCCAAATAATAAGCTTATATATTCATTAAAAGCAGAAAAGAATAATGATATCTCAGAGATAGTATTAACAATAAAAAATAATGGTAACACAACAAAACACTTACCACTAACAGTAGATATAACTAGCTCAATCTTATCATTAACTTTCCAAAATGAAAAACATGAGAGGTTATTAACTATACCTCCAAGTATACCAAATGAAAACATAAAAATTGATACGCTACAACTTTACCCAAATGACGAACACAACATTAAATACAATTTAAATATTTTTAGTCCAACTTTAACCAAAGGAACATATAAAGCTACTTTAAGAAAAGACACGAATGTGTTTTGCTATTTTAATATTAATTAATCGTCAATCTTGAGATTCCCTTTAATGTGATGTTTTGGAACGGATTGTTTATTAATTGTTTTTTGAGCATTCTTTTTCATTAAGATGTTCAACCTTAACTTTTCCTAGTTTTTTAACTGGCTCATCTTCTTCTATTATAGCTTGACCTATTCTCATCTCCCTCTCTATATCTTTATCATTTCTTTTAAGAGCACCCATTAAAACTTCTGGTTCAGGCTCATCAATAGCTTCAATTTCTCCAATTGTTTCAATTTCAATAATGTCTATTGTATCTCCAATTAAAGTAGATTGTATAGTTGTAGATATCGAATCAATATTAGTTTGTGGAGTATCAATAAACACTTCTGGGATAGCCTCTAGCTCTCCCACTATATGCTCCCTATTATTAACTTCACAACTAAAGAGGGTTAACCCAAAAACAAAATATAGCGCAACAGCAAATCGTTTTAAACCTTTACTGTATAGATCTACTACTTTAGGTAAAGGCTCGGTTAATTGATTAGAAAAAAATCTCCCACAGGTTTTTTCTTCTTTCTTTGATATAAAGTAATGTTTAATTTCTTTTTTATTCATTGATGTAAAATCAACAACTGACTTTGAGCAAACGCCACAAAAACGCCCTTTCTCCTCTTTACTCATTTTACCCCAATCTTCATGACAAGACTCTGGAATTGATAATTTCATAATACAATTATTGTTTAGTTAGGTAATAGGGTATATGCTTATTAATGGTATTCATCACCATATTTTCTTTACCAAGTTTATCCAATTCCTTTTGAGATTTTAACGCAATATACTCTCAACTCTTTTCCTTTTTTTTATATGACTTAAAATATAAACTAATCCCTGTTGATAGTTCTTTTTTCGAAATTGGTGATCTAGTAAAATAATTAAGAGAGTATCCTTTTTCACTTTTAAAGAATATGGAATTCCAAGACACATCATATTCACTATAAACTACCTGGCTTGCTCTTAACATTAACGCAACTTCTTTACCAATTAACTCCGATCTACTTTTGGTTCTAGGAGAACTAATGTAAACTTCAATTTTTTCCTTGCAGTTACCCTTAATAACATCTGTAGTTTCAATAATATAATAGTCATCTAGTGTATCTACTATTTTTCCAAAAGTAATAACGTCACAATTTTCTATTATTTCAAATAATTGAAAAGGCGCTCTCTTTTTTACCTTTGTAAAACTGCATAACATTAATAAACCAACCCCCATAAATAGTAACTTCATCATCTTTTTAAATCTTGATATGATGTTAAGTACACGGTAACAACTAAAAAGTTCATTTTAACCTAAACAAAATTTATTTAATGACTATAAATCGCTACTTTTGGACAGTATGGAAGATCAAGAAGTAAACCAAATAGCGAGCCTAATACAGGACGAATACGTTTTATATCTTTTACGTAATGGTAAAGACCCTATTTCTGTTCTTCAATTTGCTGAAACGATTGGAATAGAAGACCAAGAATTTTACGCTCATTTCAACAACTTTAAATCAGTTGAAAAAGCCGTTTGGAAATCATTCATTGATCAAACTATTGAAGTGTTACATAACGATAGTGAATATTCAACATACTCTTCGAGAGAAAAGTCTCTCGCTTTTTTCTATACTTTTATTGAGGTTTTAAAACAAAATAGAAGTTTGGTTTTATTTAGATTAGACGATATTTTCACTAAAAGAACTATTCCATTTTTTTTAAGTGACTTTTTTAAATCATATAATCAATATATGAAGGAATTGCTTACAGAAGCAATGGAAAATCAAGAAATTGTAGCTCGCCCGATTATTTCAGATCAATACATCCAAGCATACAAGTTATTGATGGGCTACATTATGAAAGTATGGATTAATGATAGCAGCAGTGAATATCAAACAACTGATGCTGCAATTGAAAAATCAGTTAATTTAACATTCGATTTATTACAAAAAGGACCGCTAGATGCCATAATTGATTTTGCAAAATTTGCCTACCAAAACAAAGCATTTTAAGTAATCTTATTTATTGCAATTAACTTAAATAAAAGGTATCTTTAAGTAGATCCTCTTAAAACGTTATGAGCATGAAAAAAGATCAAATGAAAATTCCAACCGGAAAAGTAAAAAGAGCTACCAAAATTATTGGAGCTGGTGCTAAAGTAGGCGGTAATTATGTTAAATATTTTGCCAAAAAAGCTATTGGAAATAAACATGCTAAAGAAGATCTTGATGAAGCTAATGCTAGTGACATATATGATACGTTAAGTGAATTAAAAGGTGGAGCTCTTAAGGCTGCTCAAATAGTAAGTATGGATAGAAACTTTCTTCCTAAGGCTTTCCAAGAAAAATTTGCTCAAGCTCAATACAAAGTACCCCCTCTATCCTACCCTTTAGTGGTAAAAACATTTAAAACAAATTTTGGAAAAACACCTACCGAAATATTTGAAACTTTTACCAAAGAAGCATTAAATGCTGCTTCTATTGGTCAAGTTCATAAAGCTACCAAAGATGGTAAAACATATGCCGTAAAAGTTCAATATCCTGGTGTTGCTGATAGTATTTCATCTGATTTAAAACTAGTAAGGCCTTTGGCTGTGAGGATGCTAAATCTAAAAGGTAAAGACATAGATAAATATTTTGATGAAGTAGAAAGTAAATTATTAGAAGAAACCGACTATAAAAATGAAATAGCACAATCTATAGAAATGGCTGAGGCTTGTGCACATATTGAAAACACTATTTTCCCTAAATATTATCGAGATTTATCCACAGAAAAGGTATTAACTATGAGCTGGGTAGAAGGAGAACCCTTAAGTGTTTTTTTAAAAAGTAATCCATCACAAGAAATAAGAAATAAAGTTGGGCAAGCAATATGGGATTTTTACACCTTCCAAATGAATGAACTAAAAGCTATTCATGCTGATCCTCATCCAGGTAATTTTCTAGTTCAACCTGATGGTACAGTAGCAGTTATTGACTTTGGGTGTGTAAAACGAATTCCAGATGAATTTTATAAATCTTATGCTAAATTTTTAGATGAATCTATCTTTGAAGATGAAAAACGTTTTAAAGATGCACTATATGAATTAGAATTTTTACTTCCAGAAGATACTGAAGAAGAACAACAAGTGTTTTTTGAATTATTTAAAGAAATGATTCCTCTTTTTTCAATTCCATTTAGAGCCAATGGAGTGTTCGACTTTTCATCATCCGGGTTTATGGATAAAGTAAATGAAGTTGGCAAAAGAGTATCTACCGATAAAGAGTTAAGAAAACTAAACACAGCCAGAGGATCAAAGCATCTTCTTTATATAAATAGAACAAACTTTGGACTATTTGCTATCATGGATGATTTAAAAGCAACCATTACAAATAAGTTTGTTCAACATTCTTTTAGTTAAAACTAGCAACCTATTACTACTCTATCCCGTAAAAAGTATAGCAATATTGACTAACCAATGAAGGTTTTTATTTATCTTGTTAAGTAAATATTAACATATTTTTGCTTTAAAACTGATTATCAGATGTTAAGAAAAACTACATATAGTATACTTATCACTTTCCTCGTGATATCTATTGGTTGTAAAAAACCAGATAAGTTTGTTCCCTGTAATGAAGCTCCCGACTATTATGGAGTTCCTACTGTAAAGGTTAAAAACTATATTAATCGAATTTTTATTGATCTAACAGGTCGTGAACCATTAGATGTAGAAATGGATTCATTAGTCATATTACTAGAAAACAACAAATTAAACTTTGCAACTAGAGATCAAATTATTACTAGTCTCCAAACTGATACAGTCCCAGGTGCTAATGGGGAATCGTATAAAGACCAATACTACCAAAGAATGTATGAATTGCAAAAAGCGCGATTTGTTGAAGGACTACCAGATGCTGAATTTAACCAAGATATTGGAATTTTAGAAAATGGTGCAAGGTTAGATTCTACTTATGGAGATATGCTTAGTTATCAATATAAAATGAACCAAGCACAACTTCTAAGAAACGTACTCGAATCTAAAGATGATCTACAAAATGACAGTATAGATTTCGCTCAAATGTGTTTACGCATGTGCTACAATAATATTTATGATGACATTAACATGAACTCATTTAATTATGTAAATGCCGTTTTTGATAATACATTTTACCGTTTTCCAACTCAGCAAGAGTTTTTAAGCAGTTACGAAATGGTCGAAAACAGTACTGCCGATATTCTATTCGGGCAATCTGGGTCAAGTAAATTTGATTTTATTAGCATTATTACTCGTTCTACTGAATTTCATGACGGCACAGTTAATTGGGTATATCGCTCATATATGGCAAGAGAGCCCAATGCTCAAGAAAAATTTCATTACAGTAATCATTATGCTACTAATAATGACGTAAATTATATTATTAAAGAAATCGTTAAATCTGATGAATATGCGAACTTCTAAATTTCCCAATAAAATACTGCCTTTGCTTTTCTTAACAGTTTTAATGTTAGGTACTCAAAGCTGTAAAAAAGAATTAAAACTCGAAGAAAGAGTCTTTCTTCTTGAAAAAGAAACGCTTTATGCAACCGCAGCCGATAAGTTTAAAGCAAAAAACAATAGCCAATGGGTTGCTGTTTTATATACCAACATGTTCCAAGAAGCTCTAACAGCTGGAGACATATACCGAGCAGGACAATGTATCACTTCAATTGGAGATAAAGAATTAGCTCGAGAAGTCATAATATCTAACTTCATGAATCAAGTTGCCCCTTCTCCTGTTATGCCAACTGATGGTGCAATGAGAGCAGATGTAAACCAATTTATTTTAGATACTTACGAACGTTTTCTAATAAGAAGACCTACAGAAGGTGAAAAATTATTCTTTAAAAATTTTATTGAAAATGATCCCAATGTTACACCTGAAATAGTTTATTTTTCTTTTGCATTATCTAAAGAATACTTGTACTACTAAGTAAAGCCAATTAATCATGAAAAGACGAGATTTTATAAAAAAAGCCGGACTTGTAACAGCAGGTACCTTTGCTGCTCCATATATCTTACCAAGTGGTAGACTATTCGCTCCAACTGGATCGCAAATTGCTCCTCATGTAGTATTGGTAATGTTTGCAGGTGGTATTAGAAATCAAGAATCTGTAGATCAATTATACCTTACACAAAGTCAATATTCTTGGAATCCAGACCCAAGCATTAATATACCAGGAAATATTCTTTATAATATGTTATCTGGTCCTGCTCCTACATCAAAAATTGTATATGGAACTGGTGTTGCTGGTAACACTCCAATCCCACAAATATTAGGAACAACTTTACAAGATCAAGGAGTTTTATTTAAAGAAGTACAAGCATTAGCTCCAGGTCATTATGGCGGATCAGTTGGTTTGCTTCAAGGAACAAATGATCTAGCACAGCCATTACAATCAAGACCAAGCACACCAACTATTTTCGAATATTTAAGAAGACATGGTGGTTATAGTGCAACTGACACCTGGTTTATAGGTAATTCATTATTAAACTCTGTTCCATTGTATAACCACAGTGACACAGAAGGATATGGAGCTCAATATGGGGCAAATATGTTTATTCCTGGAGTTACTTTTGGTAGCCAAGGAGATCAATTTTTAGCAAATGCTAAAATATATCATCCAGATGATGAGCTAGACCCTATGTATAAAATGAAATATTTCTTAGATAATACTTATGAAAGTTTAATAGGAACTTCTGTATTAGATACAGTTGGAAATACAGTGGATGAAAAACAAGAAATAAAAACTTTTATGACAGACATGTTTGCTAAAAAACAAGCAAGCAATGTATTGCAACCACCTGCAGGAGGAGGAGCTGATGGTTTAGCTGTTGGATATGCTTGTGAGGTCATGAAAAAATTTAAACCTGCACTTACTGTTATAAAAATTGATGGTCCTGATGTATGTCATGCAAACTTTACTGGTTATGTAAGAGCCATGCATGCTGCTGATCATGCAATTGGTTGGATGTGGGATTATATACAAAATAATATCCCTGAAATGGCTGGAGAAACAGTTTTTATAGCTACTCCAGATCAAGGAAGGAACCTAAACCCTAATCCTATATTAGACCAAGAAAACAATTTCTTTGCCTACGATCACTCAGATGCTAATACGAAAAGAGTATTTACATTGATGGCTGGAAAGGGTATTTCTAATGAACCAGATCAAAGTACTGATCCTAACAATCCTAATTCATTCAATATTGATGCAGCTGTTACGATTGGACATATATTAGGAATTGAAACTGAAATGTTGAGTGCTGGATATTTGCATCCGCAAACTCAATCATTACTCAGAAAAATTTAATCATTTATGAATAAATTAAAAAACATACTATTTATTGGTGTAAGTATTATAATTACCATTATCTCATGTAAGAAAAAAGATGATTTTGATAATCCTTACGATTCATACTCAACACCTCCATTGTACAGCAATGACCAAGTATTAGATGCATTACCAAGCGACAACTTTGCCTACTTACAAAAAAAGGTATTTGCCCCTACTTGTGCTAATTCTGGCTGTCATGATGGTGCATTCGAGCCAGATTTTAGAACTATTGCGAGCTCTTATAACACTACTGTTTATCAAAATGTTATTACTAATGATGCATCCAACACATTTACTTACAGAGTAAAACCTAATGATCATTTTGGTTCTTTACTGCATGAAAGACTGATCACTTTTTTACCTAGCACTTCAGGTATTATGCCACTAGTAACAAATTCTGATTGGGATAAAAATAAAAATAGCTACATAAATTCTATAAAAACATGGATTAATAATGGAGCAAAAGATATGTATGGAAATTTACCAAATGAAGGTAATCCACATCCAATAGTTACAGGTTTTCATGCTTTTCCAGATAATAATACTGCTAGCCCATACAATAGAGCTTCAGGTGCTGGTGTATTGCCAATTGTTATACCTAGATCAAATGTAGATTTATGGTTTAACATAACAGATGATCAAACACCTGCCACAAGTTTAACCGTTAACGAAGTACTTATTTCAGAAGAAATGTATGGTTTTGAAGGGCTAGTTCCATCAGTTATGTCTACATCTAGCACATTATCTGCTAATGATTTTCAAAACAATAATGCAACCTTTACACATAAATTAGATTTAGACGCATCTATCTATCCATCAGGGACTATACTCTTTGTTAGACTATATATTCAAGACGCAGATCATATTTCTCCACTAGAAACTCCTAATGATGGTTCCGCAAAACAAGTATTATACTTATTTTCGCTTTACGTAAATTAAACATGAGAAATTATATTGTCATATTATCCATAGGTATGTTTATGTTTTCTTCTTGTAAAAAAGAAGAGAAAATATCAGAAGTACCTGCTATTGAATTCATAAGCATTTCACCTAAAAGTTCTGTTGAATTTCAAAATCAAGTAGTGATTCGCATCTGTTATGTAGATGGTGATGGGGACTTAGGCTCAACCGACCCGGATGTTTATTCGGTATTTGTAAAAGATAAAAGGTTACCAGCTGCAGATGAATATCATTTGCAACCATTAACACCTCCGGATCAATCGCTCCAAATTCAAGGGGAATTAGATATCGTATTAACAGGGTTGTTTGTTATAGATACTGCAAATAATTCAGAATCAACAAATTTTACAGTTGAAATTAAAGATAGAGCCGGAAACACAAGTAATTCAATTGAAACATCTAATATCACCATAAGAAAGGCATCATAAGCAAGCTTAATTAAATGAATAAATTAGTATACATATTTATCTTATTTGCTATTAGCTATAGTAATTCATATTCACAGCTAGCTGTGTTTAATATGAAAGATACTACTGTTGATGACTGTGATGGTGTACACAGGGATAGTGATGCTCAATTTGGTGGTAAATATGGAAAAAACGAAGATTTTATTTTTAGTATATGTCCTGGAAACGGAGCTCAAATAATTTATACTTGGAATTTTTTAAATCTAGAAGGTGCATGTGGGGGTTGTGATAGTATCATGTTTTATGATGGGCCAACAACAGGCTCTCCATTTATTGTTGGGTATGCAGGTAGTTTTACTCCTGTTCCACCACCTGTAATAGCAAACAGTGGATGCTTAACCATTCGATTTATTTCTGATGGTACAGTTGATTTAAATGGATGGGAAGCAATATGGAATACAATTGCTGAGCCTCCTGTCCCTCCTAAAATGACAAGTGCAACATCATCACCTCCGGCTTGTGACTCAACTACCTTTATTGTAGATTTTGATACATTAGTTCATTGTGATTCGATTATTACAGCAAACTTTAGTTTAACAGGAACAAATGCTCCAGCCATAACTAATGTTACACCTCTGAGTTGCGTTAATGATAGTACACGCTCAGCTAGAATTACATTAGCAACACCATTGCTTTACAATTGTGAGTATTTTTTAGATTTTAATTTAAAAATACCTGATGTATGTGATAGTGTATATGATTTTATAGTATCAGATACTTTTGATTTTACTACCTGTGATATACAACACACCATACTACCCGATACAACAATATGTTTAGGTCAATGCGCTAATATAGGAATCAACATACTACCTGGCTGTAGAACCTATAATATTTTTTGGTCTAATGGAACATTTACACAAGGCCCTCATAGCGTGTGTCCAACAACTACTACAACTTATTATATTGGGGTAACTGAAACTGGTACTGGTATTCAATTTCAAGATTCAATAACAGTAACCGTAATCGACACATTAGATGCTAATCTAGGAATGCAAATAAGCAGCAGTAATCCACCGGAATGTGACTCGACAAATTTTGATGTAATTTTCAACCCTCAATTACTTTGTTATTTAATTGACTCTGGTTCTTTTGTTTTGAGAAGCGCTAATACTCCTCCTGTTATTATTAATCATACTTCATTAAATTGTACCAATAACCTAATAGACTCTGTTCGAATAGATTTAGCATCTCCTTTGGTGTCTAATTGTGAATATTATTTAGATTTTGTTTTAAACTATGTAGATCCATGTAATGGCCCGACAAACTTCACCATAACTGACACCTTTAGTTTAACTAC
The DNA here is from genome assembly GCA_020630395.1 of Flavobacteriales bacterium. Classification (GTDB taxonomy): domain Bacteria; phylum Bacteroidota; class Bacteroidia; order Flavobacteriales_D; family CAJJDF01; genus CATLPG01. The sequence goes on along the minus strand of JAHDBM010000005.1, from coordinate 76,151 downwards.
TTGTGATTTATCTGTTACCACTAATTATCCCGATACAATATGTATTGGTAACTGTGACAATGTTACTGTAGTTGAAAATGGGTGTAGTACCTATTCTTATACATGGAGTAATGGTCTCCCTGCTACAGCTGGTCCTCATTCAATATGTCCAACTGGTGATACCGTTTTTTGGGTTGATATAATTGAAGATTCTACTGGTTTAACTAGAACTGACACTGTTAGAATAAGGGCATTCCCTCAAGGAATAATATTAGACCAAAACATTAATGCATCTGCTCCAGATTGTGCTGCAGACTCAATTATTCTTGATTTTTTCCCAAATGTTAATTGTGGAGCATTACAGGTATCACAATTCAATTTAATTGGAGGAATTCAAGTGCCAACAATCACTTCTGTTGTTCCAACAAATTGTGTAGGAGGCAATACTACTTCTGCAATAGTATACTTAAGTAATAACTTCCAGTATAATTGTGATTACGAAATAACGTTTGATATAGACACAACAGATCCCTGTGGGAATTTATTTAATTTGTCTTTTACAGATACATTTAGAGTTGCTGATTGTGAAATTAACTATACACTTACTTATCCCGATACTATATGTGGAGGAACATGTGGAAATGTTACTATTACACCTGTTAGTACTTGTTTTGGATTACATTACAATTGGAGCAATGGACTCCCAGATGATCCAGGACCTCATATTATATGCCCTAACGGAGATACAACTTTTACTGTAATTATCACAGAAGACACCACTGGAGTTGTTGCTTATGATACTGTTACAATGTATGTTGACACATCTCTAGTATCCTATTCAATGCAACTTGATAGCGCCAAAGGAATACCTGAATGTGACTCTATTAATATTCATGTAGAATTTAATCGTAAAATACTGTGTGATTCCATTTACACAGCTGCTTTTAATTTACTAGGCGGTGGCTCACCACCATTAGTAATAAATGCTTTTCCTACTGGTTGCTCTGGACCAAATGATAGCACAACTACAGCTACAGTTATAATTGCAAATCCTTTTCCTGGAAACTGTGATTACACATTAAATTTCACTATTAATTCTGATTTTTGTAGCAATACAATATCGACTCCTATTATTATTCATAGCTGTCCTTTGGTTGCCAATTTCACTTATGATGATACAGTATGTTACAATTCGTGTACTCAACTTAATGGAACGACAAATAGTTGCTATCCAGTTGCCTTTACATGGTCAAATGGTCTTCCAGGAATAGCAGGACCACATAATATTTGTCCAACATCAGACACAGTATTTACCGTAGTACTCAATGAATTATTTACAGGACAGGTTTATCGTGATACCATCCGAATTAAATACATTAATACGAGAATAACTCCTATAAATAATGCCTGTATCTATGATGCTCCTTTTAACTTTAATGCTGCAACACCAGGTGGAATATGGGGCGGAACTGGTATTACTGACGTAAATTTAGGAACATTTAACCCTTCAGTTGCCGGAACCGGTAATCATAAGATTACTTACGATCTACTAGGCTGTAGAGACTCTGTCTATATTCTAATTACAAACCCTGAAGCTGGTCCTCCTGATACTTTGTGTAATAGTGGCAATCCCTATAATTTAACTGGATTTTCTCCTAGTGGAGGAACATGGACTGGTCCTAATGTAACACCAGCAGGTGTATTTACTCCTATTAGTCATGGTGCCTTTATGTTATACTATACAGTTAATGGCTGCGTAGATTCTACTGAAATATTTGTTGATACAATTGCCACTACTTACTCATTTGACACAGTTTGTAGATATGATAGTCCATTCAACATTCCAATTACACCTAATGGCGGAACATGGAGTGGATTAGGTATAATAAATCCATCATTAGGAACATTTGATCCTTCTATAGCAAATACTGGGAATAACACTGTATATTATGATTATATTGACTGTAGAGATAGTGTAACTATATATGTTGTAGATATTAATGCAGGACCCGATACTGTTGCTTGTCCCTCTCAAACTCCTTTTAACTTACCTGCTCCTTCTCCTGCTGGTGGAATTTGGAGTGGATTAGGAATTATTAATCCTAATACTGGCCTATATGATCCTTCATTAGTAGGTAATGGACAAACTGACACAGTTTTATATACTTTTTATGGTTGTTCTGACACCCTATTAATTGATATTATTCAAACGGATATACAGGTAGATACCATTTCATTTTGTTTAAATGAATTACCAATTCAATTAATTGGTAGTGCCTCTAATCCTATAACACCTGCTGGAGGAGTATGGACTGGTAATGGTGTTGTGCATACCCCACCAGACTATTATTTCCACCCAGATTTAGCGGGTATAGGTGCTCATACACTAATATATGAGAAAAACACTTGTAGCGATTCAATCGTAATGGTAGTTTATCCCGATACACTAAATTATAATGACTCTACAGTTTGTAATACACATTTACCGTTTCAATTAGACCCAATTAATAACATAGTTGGAGCCAGTTGGGTTGGACCCGGAATAACAAATAGTACAACCGGATTATTTGATCCATCTGTTGCAAACATTGGTGCAAATGTTATACATTATTTAAATCCAGCATTCTTATGTACAGATAGCATTATAATAACAGTCTATCCTTTTATTCAAGCCAGTATTAATTTTCCAGATACGCTATGCTACTTTAATTACGATTCTTTAATTACTGCTGTACCACCAGGAGGCACATGGGGAGGAACTGGGATATATGACCAAACTGCAGGTACAATTAATCCAATTATTGCAGGTAACCTTACTGATCAACAACTTATATATAAGTTTGGTGTAGGACAATGCTTAACTACAGATACACATTATGTACACATTAGAGATTCTTTAGATCTTGGACTTAATGCTACACTTGATAAGATTTGTCCAGGTGAAAGCACAACTTTAACTGCTACCGGAAGTGGAGGTAATCCTAGCCCTGGTTACACGTACACATGGACTCATACTGCAAGTACTAATCCTGTTCAAACTGAAACACCAGCTGCATCTCAAATCTATACAGTTACGCTAAATGATGGATGCTCTGATCCAAAAACTGCAAGCTATTTTATTGAAGTATTTCCTAAAGTCATCCCTACCCTCACTACAGGACCAACTGTTTGTTTTGGAGATTTAGGTTATGTTACTTATGACTTAACTCAAGCTGGTTATACTTATGTTTGGCTACAACCCGCCACAACAGGTGATACTGTTTATGCTTTTGCTGAAGATTCTGTTAAGGTTAGAGTAATTAATGGTGCTGGTTGTTCAATAGATACATCACTTGAAATACCTAGTTATGGTCAAATTTTTGCTGATTTCGCTACAATTCCTGATTTGCCAGACGGTATTTGTTTACCTTTTACTGATCCTACCGTAGATTTAATAGACCAATCATTTGGTGGTTTAACAGGCACCTGGGATTTAGGTGAAGCTAGCTTTTCTTATGCTCCTGGTGTAGATGTTAACTATACTTATGAAAATGGTGGTATTTATGAAATATCACTTATTATTAAAAATGCTGGACCATGTTATGATACAGCAACAGATACTATATGTGTACTAGAAGAACCGGTTTTTGTTCCAGACGTATTTTCTCCAAATAGAGATGGTGCTAATGATGTTCTTTTTGTTAGAGGTCAGCAAATTGATAAACTTGAATTCTTCGTTTTTGATAGATGGGGTAATCAACTTTTCCAATCGAGAGATATGAGCTTAGGGTGGGACGGTAATTACAATGGAAAAGAAGCTAATGCAGGTGTTTATGTTTATTATGTAAAAGCACTTTTAGAAAGTGGAGAGATTTATGAATTAAAAGGAGATGTAACATTAGTAAGATGATTAGGTTAACTAAACATATTGTTATTATAGTAATTGGAATTTTAATTTTCAATAATCACACCTATTCTCAAGATTGGCACTTTTCGCAATTTAATCAAGCTCCTTTATTAATAAATCCTGCTGCTGCGGGTTCATATCAAGGCGACTATCGTGCCAACATGAATTACAAAACTCAATGGAGTAGTGTTGCAACACCATTCAAAACAATGGCTGCCTCTTTTGATATGCCTGCTTTAAGAAACTATAATGGATATAAAATGACTGGTTTAGGTATTTCTTTTTTAAGAGACAAAGCTGGTAAAAGTGAATATGGATTTACTCAAATTAATTTAAATGTATCACAAGCTGTAGCCGTTAGTAAATTTCAAGAGTTATCTATAGGTTTATCTTTTGGTTATGGTCAAGTTGCTGCTAATCTTAATGGACTAAGGTGGGATAACCAATACAATGGTGTAGAATATGATCCATCTTTAGCAACAGGTGAAGGGCTATATTTTCCTAAATCTAATTACTTTGATATTTCTGCGGGGTTCCTTGCTCGATTTTTTGACCAGAACTTAAACGAATCTCAAGTAGGAATAAGCGCTTCTCACCTTAATAGACCATGGCAAGGAACACTATCTGATGTTAATACTGATGTTCTAAGAATGAAAATAATAGCTCATGGGAGAACAGAAATTCCCGTAGGACAGGCTCCTGGAACATCAATCATTCCTTCTGCTTATGTAGCTTTACAATCAGCTAGTACAGAATATGTGGGTGGATTGAATGTAAAAACTAGTCTAGGAATGAAATCTCTTTATACTGGATACAATTCTCAATCTTATTTATACATTGGTGGCTTTTATAGATACAGGGATGCTTTAATAGCTAATGTTGCATACGAGTATAGATCAATGCTTAAGGTTGGATTTAGTTATGATATTAACTTCTCTTTATTAACGCCAGCTAGTGCCTCTAGAGGAGGTATGGAAATCTCTTTAGCTTGGTTAGGTAATTTTGGTTATAACACAAGAAGCGTTAGAACAATTAGGAGAAGAACATTTTAATGGTGTTCTTGTTTCAATTCTCTTAATCCTTCAATCATCTTCTTAGACATTGTTGCTAGATCTGTTTTATTACTCCATCCCCATTGATCTTTAGCTATATCATCATCAATACTTTTAGGCCATGAGTCTGCAATTGATTGTCTAAAATCAATCTCGTAGTCTATAATAAAATCTGGTACCAATTTAGCTACTTCGGCAGCAATTTCTGCTGGAGAAAAACTAATCCCTGATACATTATAGCTAGATCTGACTTTTATAGAACTACTTGGAGATTGCATTAATGATATTGTAGCATGTATTGCATCATCCATATACATCATTGGTAAATAAGTATCTTCTTTTAAGTAACAGGTGTATTTACCTTCTTTAATAGCCTTATGAAAAATATCTACTGCATAATCAGTAGTTCCACCTCCTGGCTCTGCTTTATAACTTATTAAACCTGGATAACGAATACTTCTCACATCTACACCATATTTATTGTGGTAATATTCACACCATCTTTCACCTGCTAACTTACTTATGCCATAAACTGTAGATGGCTCCATTATGGTAACTTGAGGCGTATGTTCTCTAGGAGTAGTTGGTCCGAATACAGCAATAGAACTTGGCCAAAATATTTTCTTTATAACTCCTTCTTTGGCAAGTTCTAATATATTTAATAACCCCTGCATATTGAGTTCCCAAGCAAAAAGTGGTTTTTTCTCTCCAGTAGCCGATAACAATGCCGCTAATAAATAGACTTCATCTATATCATGAGCGACTATTGCTTTTTTTAATGCATCAGTATCCAATACATCTATTTGTTCAAAAGCTATATCTACTGGTAATTTACTCTCTCGAATATCAGAAGCAACTACATTTTCAATACCATATATATCGACTAAACCTTCAACTAAATCTGTACCAATTTGCCCATTCGCACCAATAACAAGACTTTTTACCATAACATTACAATATACTAAGTAAGAATTATTAAATCTATGGTTAAGTTAAGAGATAAATTTCAATAATATAGTCCCATTTATTGAAATTTAATGGATTCCTCTCTTAAAACATGATAACTAAGATAGATATGAAAGGCTATAATGTAATTAAAGCACACACGGAAAATGACAATATGTCTCTTTTTTAGGTCTCAAAATGACATTTTGACTTATTTTTAATTTTGGTGTATGCTTTGATCTATACCTAGCAAAACAATTAAAAATATAATTACTATGAATAATACACACACATTACCAGGATTAAGCGCTATGCTAGATGAAGTTTTTGGAAGTAATACATTTGAAACCTTAACCAAACATAATAATTGGTCACCTAAAGCTAACATAATAGAAAACGAAGATGCTTATAGTATCGAATTTATAGCTCCAGGATTTGAAAAAGAAAACTTCAATCTAAATCTAACTGAAAACAAATTATCTGTTACTGCAAATTATGAAAACAAAACGAAGAATGATGATTTAAAATATAATAGAAAAGAGTTTTCAATAGCTAATTTCGATCGCTCATTTACAATTCCAAAACATACTGACAAAGAAAATATAACGGCAAAGTATACGAATGGGATATTAACTATTACGATACCAAAAAAAGAAGAAGTTAACAATTCTACACCTATAAAGGTGATCTAATATATAATCAACACATAGTAAAAAAGGATCAATAATTTATTGATCCTTTTTTATTTAACACCTTGAATCCCTAATAATAAACTATGACTATCAATATTTAGCTTGACAAAATAAAATCCAGCTGAAAGGTTTTTATCAAATAGCTCTATTTGATGATTATTTTCCCCGTCTTTAATATAAACTTGGTGAGATAAAACAAGTTTACCAGAAGCATCTATTAGATCTATATTTCCATTACCCTCAATTGGCGAATAAAATTTAGCAAAGACTTCATTGCTTGCAGGGTTTGGATACAATAGTATTTCTTTAAATATATTATTTTCTTGGATAGAAGCTGGATTTGATTCTTCCTTCAAATATTGCCCATCTGATGTAATAATGGTATCTAAACCAGCACCATTGAATGCTTTTATTGTTATGTAGTATGTTGTACCAAAGTTTAAAGTAGTATTAACTGTATATTGACTTATTGCCCCAATATCTGTAAACGGAATTATATTAGTTAAACCAGGAGCATTACCAACACCAAATGAATATTTTTTTATTCCCGAATTAACATCATTAACTAACCAATTACCGCTTATCCTATCATCTCTTAAAATAGTATCAACATCTACTCCTTGTACATATTCATCATTTACATAAACTGGACTTGGTTTTGACCAATCTACATTGACAAACCTAGATTGAATAAGAGATAAGTTACTTGCACTATCTAACGCGATAGACTTTATTAAGCCTGCTGCAATTGATGGGGAAGTATTTTCTACCGGTATGTCTTTAGAACCTTGACCTACTGTTACAGTAACACTATTTTGTCTCTCTTTAAACACCTCTAGTTTATCAATTGAATAGATACAGTTTCCTGTTCTTACAGAAACAAAATTTCCGCTCAATAAAGGCCATGGATCACTATATATTGCTGCCAACTGATTATTAACATATACTTTAATTTCTCCAATAGATTTATTGTATAAAACTTTACAATCATAAACAACTCCCTGATTAATAGTATAAGAAGTATCTTCTCTTAAATAAAGTGTATTACCTACGCTTTTATATATTTGAATTTTATCATTATCCTCTCTGAAATACACCATATAGGAGTCTCCTCTCTCAGATTGATTTGGAGCACTACACATAAAATGTAATCCAGCTCGTTTATTTGAACCAACACCAGAAATACTAGCGTTCCAGTGATATAAAAACACGTTAGAATTATTTTGATTTAATGATGCATACAAGTTAGTATTTGCTTCGTTTTCATCATTTTGTATAAGCTCACTAGTGCTAGACTGTACAAACCAATTACCAATAACTGGTGTCCAAGCTGGACTAAGTTGAGTAAATTGATCATTAAAATAACCATTACTAACATTGGCCTTCCAATCGTTATCAAAATAAGAAACACTCACCAACTTTTCCTTAATACCTGTTCCAGCAGAGTCATCAACATCAGAAATTGGCATGGTAAAATCACTTCTTTCCCACAAATGAGGAGAATTAATAGAAGTTACTGGTGCAATATTATCAACTGGTACTGGCCCCAAAGCACAACTATCTAAATGAGATTTTACTCTGTTCCTAATTAATTGTAAATCTGCATGAGCGGCACTTCCAGGACATGTAGTGTTAGCTTGCGGAGCATCTCTATGACCAGATATAATATCGATAGTAATAGAATGTATAAAACCAGTCCCTACAGGATTCATTGTTCTTAAATCACATTTATAGGCTAATAAATTTTCTATACTTTGCAATGCTGATGAAGACAAAGATGTAGTTGCATAATCTCCAATTGCACAAATAGCAAACGAATTAGGATTAGCAACACCAGTATGTGCTCCTAAAATGTCTCTATTTGGCCAATCTGGGTTATATCTACCCATGTAAAGGTTTCCAAATTTATCAACAAGATAAGTATAACCAATATCTTTCCATCCTCTAGAATTAACATGGAAATTCCAATATGAACGCACTACAGCAGCTCCATCAGTATAGCTATTAGTTGATGCTCCATGGTGAATAAAAGCATGGGTTGTATTAGAATTATAACTCGGAGTTTTGCTGTTTGTACCATTAGGATAATACAATTCATCAGCCGGTAACGATCCCCACCAATCGCTTCTTTGAAAAATAAAAGGCTGTGATGGACAGGATGATGATGAACGGTTAGACCTTACCCCAACATTGCTTCCTTTTGTATCTCCAATGTAACTTGCATCTAATCTTACTGTTGATATGGCAGAACCATTAGGCGGGAAAAGTTTTACTTCTATTTCGGTAGAAGGAATCATATAATCTGTAATAATTAAAGAAGACCAAAACTTATTAGATGGAGATTCAGCAGGTGTAATTTCACCATGAGTATGTTTCCAATTCATCCACACACCATTACTATCTTTAAACCTGTAATCTATATGATAATCTGATGGAACATTACTTCCTACACTTTCCCATCCAACACCTATTGAATTAATACCTTGCGAATAAGTTGATTTTAGTAAAAGCTCACCATTTACATTAGAAGAATTACTAAAATCATTACGTATAAACGGAATACCAACATCAGCACTCATATCTTGACTGCTTATATTAGTCATAGCAGATTGAGAAAATGTAAGCACACTTAACAAGCAAGCAAAAAATGTAAATATGAACGTTCTAGTTTTCATCAGAGAAAAACTAAAATACGAAAAATTGATCACATATTAAAGATTTAGATCTTTAAGATATCATCAAAAATGAAGTGTCAAAAGAGGACAAGCTATCAAATTAAATATAACCGTAATTTATTCGATAAGTGTATCAGAGAATTAAAATCCCTTTAAAATTAGAAACCTATAGTTATTCCTGTCCTAAGGTATAGCCTAGATTGAGGTCCAAATGGGCTAACATATGGATTTCTTTCATCACCAATAAGATCATACAATAACATAATTTGGAAATAAGAATTACCAAAACCTTGTCTATATCCTCCTCCAACCAAGCCGATTGGTATCCATTCTCTTTTAACTTCACCTGTAAAGGGTTGTTGTAAAGGCATGTTAATCATCTCAAATTCTGTATGAGCTAAGAAATTCTCCAAAAAAAGATACCTAGAAAACAAACTTCCGCCATACATAGATACACTTGTTCTAGGAGTACCATTAAATGCACTGTAGATATATTTAGCTCCAATGCCTGCAGAAAAATCTTTTGTAATTCGATAGCCCAAAATAGGCGACACATCTACAAATGTAAACGTACCAAAACTTAACCCTAAATTGCCTCCAGTATATAATCTATCCTTAAAACTTAATCCATCAATGTTATCAGGTTCTTCTTCTCTTGCTTGAGCAAACGAAATAGAACTAATAAATACTATCGATACAAATAATGTAAATAACCTTTTCATTTTATATGTTATGATTAATTGTTATACAAAGTTAGTTATAAAACGAATATAGTTGGCTTTTTATTCAAATTTGGAACATGCTTTTTCCAATCACTAATTGTTTTAGTTTTAATAATCTCATTTCCAGCCGTTATATTACTAGCTATACATAATGTCATTGTATTATCAACATTTTCTAATACATCTTCTAATAAATGATTGTTTCTAAAAGGTGTTTCCATAAATAATTGTGTAACTCCCCTCCTAGCATTACTCTCTAATTGTTTTATTTTTTTAATTCGTTCTAATCGTTCCTTTGGCAAATATCCGTTAAACGTAAAGTTTTGACCATTCTTCCCAGATGAAATTAAGGCTAGTAAAATAGATGAGGGACCTACCAATGGTTTTACTTTTAACTTAAGTTTATGTGCATGCTTAACAACCAATTCTCCAGGATCAGCAATCCCTGGACATCCAGCCTCACTCATCACGCCAATAGTTTTACCTTTTTCTTGAGCTAATATTTTAGCTATCTCCATCTCATCAGATCGTTTATTTAATATATGAAACGTTTTATCATCAATGGGATAATCTCTATCTAACTTTCTTAAATATCGCCTTGTAGTTTTAATGTTTTCCACAAAAAAAACATCTACTTCTTGAGTTATCTTAACGATATCAGCTGGAATACAAGTACTCATACTCATATCATCTGCAATTGGAATCGGAATTAAGAAAACGGATCCTTTGTTACTCATATTAATTCATTTATAATAACATCACAAGCTTTATCTAGTATACTATACACTTCATCAAATCCATTATCTCCTCCATAATATGGATCGGGCACAGCTATATTTTCGTTTGGATAAGATTTATTTAAAATTAAATCTACTTTACTTTTTAATACTTCATTATCAGTTAGTCTACAAATATTATTATAATTACTTTGATCCATGGCAAAAATAACATCATAATAGACTAAATCTTCTTCTTTAAATTGTCTTGCTCTTTGATTTGTAATATCTAATCCATTCTTTTTCGCAACAGCAATTGATCGTCTATCTGGCAATTCTCCCTCATGATAGGCTGCTGTTCCTGCTGAATCAATCTCCAAATCAACTCCTGCTTTACTTGCCTTATCCCTCAATATTCCTTCTGCTAAAGGTGATCTACAGATGTTACCCAAACATACCATAACTACTTTTTTCATAAAAATCAATTAATTGATAAATGTTAAATACTACATTTAATACAACTTAACATACTAATTTACGTAATTATATGATAGTGAATTATGCTCTTAGCTTAAATTAAAACATATTCTTATTAGTTATTAGAAAAATAAAAATCAATTTTTTGTAACTTTTATGCTAGTGAAATTGTTTTAGTACCAGAAAAAGAGAAAATAGTAATTATTAACCATTGAACAGAAAAGAATACAATATTGCCGCTCAAACCTTTTCGAATCGATTATTCGCATTTTTTGTGAAAAATTGTAAGAATAAGGAAATGGCTAATGATTTGGTTCAGGATACCTTTGAAAAGCTTTGGATTAACAGAAAATCTGTTGACAATGAAAAAGCAAAGCAATGGTTATTCACAACTGGTTACCGCTTAATGTTAAACACCATTAAACGAGAAAACCGAATGGATGTTCGAGAAGAAATCCCAGAGATTTCTATGAAAAATGAAGATAGCACTCGTTTTGAAAATAGAGATTTGATCGACAAATTAATGGCGTTCTTATCACCTCAACAACAATCAATCATTATGCTGCGCGATTATGAAGGCTACGATTATAAGGAAATCGGAAACATTCTTAGCCTTAGTGAATCACAGGTAAAAGTATATCTATTTCGAGCTCGAAAAAGGTTAAAAGAACAACTAAAAAAGAACAAACATTTGGTAGCATAATTACGAAGAATTAGAATGAAAATAATTAACACGAACAATATTGATAAATGGTTATTCGACTATTTCGAAGGGAATCTTTCTCTTCATGAAAAACTAGAATTCGAAAATTTTATCAAAGAAAACCCCAGCTTTCAAAGTGATTTTAATTCTTGGAACGAATCATTCGCCCCTGACAATAACTTAGTTTATGAGTATACTGATTCATTAATTAAAAAAAGCATTTGGGATAATAAAGGCTTTATTCTTTTCTTTTCTTTAGCATTACTTTTAGGAACTGGGACTGCTCTATTTTTTAGTAACTCTTTTGATCAAACTAACACTGATATCTCGTCTTCAACAGCTAGTAATTTTAATTCAATTTCATACGAATTATATAACAATCAAAACCAAAGAATAAATTATAATAAGCAATCATCTAACTTAAGTCAAGCTTCAGCTAATACAAAGCAATTTAATGCTAAAGAAGAAATACTTAACAATGATATTGCTAAAAACAGAAATTACTCTAAGAAAGCATACTTTGTAGAAGACAATAATCAGTCTAACTACAGTAACATAACAGTTAGCAATAGCTCTCAAAACAACTTAAGTAATAATTACTCTCAAATAGTTAATACTAATACTAGCTTAAATAACCATACTGCTAACAATACATCAAATATAACACCAGCTGGATATACTAATAATAACAACAATACCTTTTTGAATGGTATTAATGACATCAAAAAAGCCGATATAAATAATAAAGATTACAGAAGAACTACTGCCAAAATGTATGTGTTTTTAAGTAAATATATTGATCGAGCTACTTCAATTAATGGTATTGAAAAAAATGGTAGAGAATACCAACCAATTAATCCTATTTCAAAAACATCTACTGATAACAATAAAAAAGAAACGACTGAAAAAGACAAAGCAAAACGAAATAATTCTTGGGCTAAGAGTTTAGCTAAATTTATAAATAGAGATTTAGCTTTAACTGTTTTTCCAAATCGTTTAATGCTAAAAGACAACTTAATGACAGTTTCATCTAATAAATCTCTAACGGGCAGCTACAACACTTCAAGAGTACAATTAAATGGAGAAAAGTTAAGTATTGATGGAATAAGTGGTGGACTAAGTTTTGATACTAGAATTAAAAACTCTGGTTTAGGTTTAACATCTTTTTGGAGCAGAACTGAAAACAATAGCTTAATTAATACTTCCTTTACTTATTCGCAAAAGTTAGATCTAGAAGTAGTAAATGTTATTCCATCTGCAACATTCTCTTATGCTAAGAACACAAATTTATCTTCGAATAGTTTAGCTGATAGAAACACACCCTACTCAACAGAGCACAGCACATTAGACTTAGGTATATTAATTGAAACTTCATCATTATATGCAGGTATTCAAACCAACAACCAATTTAATCTTGGAGGAAATACTAAATATAAAGAAGATGCAATTGGAAGCCCGTCTACTACTTTAGTTGTTGGTACTGATTATAGAAAATCATTTCAAAAAGACATCCTAATTAGTCCTCAATTTTACGTAGATAATTTATTTGAAGCTAATAAACGATATACACTAGCTGTAACTGGAAGACTAAAAGGTATTATTGCAGGTGTTGGAGCTTCTACCGAAAAAGATTTACATCTTGTACTTGGAGGAGAATATAAAGGTTTTAGAATTGCTTACCATGCAACAGGATATACAAATTTAATCCAAGATATTGGCTTTAGTTCTTTACAACATGAAATTGGTTTACAATTTATGATATCTAAAAAGAGTAAAGGATATCTACTATATGATTAATATTTGAACTTAATATATTTAAAAAGGACTAGCAGAAGCTAGTCCTTTTTTGTTTCTAGATAGTTGTTTAATGACTCAAATAATTCCTCCATATGTTTTACATGCATTCTTCTAAACAAAGAAGGGATTAATAATGCTTTCCAAAAAAGATTTTTTGATCTAACTTCTATATCATAATGCAATACACATGAATTTGCAGTTTCATTATCTATATACCATCTACCAAAACCTTCAACAGGACCTTTGATATAGGTAGTTTTCAATTCTTGTTTCTGTATTTCTAATTTCCAAACAATAACAACCCCAATAATAGGTGATAAATACAACTGATCTATTCCATCTAAGTTTATGTACGCAACTTTAAATTTATTAGGCCACCAAAGATTATAGTGTTCAAATTCTTTTAAAGCATCAAATACCTTTTCTCTTGAATGATTAATGGTATAATTAAAATCGATTTTCATTACTTATTTTGATCTAAAAATGGTGTATACATCAATACTGCATGATTCTCGGTAACAAGCTCTTTTTTCACTTCTCCATTTTGCTCAATTACATCTCGCATTATTTTGTTATGCCTAGTGTAACCTCCCCAATACTGTTGTTGAAAATGATGATCCTCTTCATACACTTTATATGTTTTCATTAAAGGCTTACTGGTGGATAATAATCCATTTAAATGTGTATCATCTAACCATAAATTAAATTGAAAATCAGTATGTCCAATATTCTCTACTTGCAAATCAATATAGTTATACGATAGAGTTGCTCCACTTCCAAAAGGGACCTTTCTATTAACATCTGGAAAAACATCATAGCTATGCCTCCATCTTTCTTTTATTTTTAAAGGGGAATGAATCGTCATCCAAAACAATAAATTTCCTAATTGACAGAGCCCTCCTCCTATTCCTTTTTCAACTTGACCATTACTCAATGTCATTCCCTCTTTATACCCTTTTAGTTTAGTAGGTCTGCCAACTAACAACCATAATGAGAAGGTCTCTCCTGGTTTTATCACCACACCATTTATCTTACTAATAGCAATCCTAAGATTTTCTACTTTATTATGCTGCAAGTACATATCAACATTCTTCAAAGGACGAAGTAAAAAGGATTTATGTTGAAAAACATTATGTTTTAATTGGGTTTTATTAAACGTTTTTGCCCATTTAGTTTTACCAAACATCCATTTTATTCTTCTTTTAAAAATAAAATATTCTTTCCCCAGTTTTTTTCTGAGTAAACTTCTTTTTTTTGGTTTTTCTACTGGTTGGTTTTGCATACAATATAAGCGAACGATATAACCCTTTGATGATAACCAATGTACAACTAAAAAATTGTATTTTTGACCGAAATCAATCGAAAAAAATGACAAAACAGCTTTATATACTAATAATAAGCAGTGTTCTATTTACTATTTCTTGTGGAGAAGAAACTGAAGTAAATACCGAAAATAAAGTAGTTAATGATAACATTACAGACTCTCTTGTTACTGAAGAAAAAAAACCTCTAGCATTAATTTTACCCGAAAACCCAGTTTTAGTAGATAATATTTATGCAACCTCAACAGCCCTTCCATTTCATGAAAACCATCTATACAATTGTTTCGATAATGATTCTACCACCTTTTGGAAATCACCTAAGGGAGCAACAGATGCTGAAGGAATATTAATTTCATTTTCAAAACCAACTAAAATTGGTTCTTTTAAACTTACAGCTAATGAAGAACAGACCTATTACTATTATGTAAATGGAACGCTCGTAGATCAACAATATGGAACAACCAAACGATCTCAAAACATTAATAAAACTGTTAAAAATCTCTTTATTAAGTTTAGAGGAAAAGACAACATTCAGCAAGAATTTAAACTTGGAGAAGAAGAAATTCAAACTATTAGTAAAACAAACCCTTCGAGCTACCTTTCATTATCTACAATCGATTTTTTTGACACAAAAGGTAAAGCAATGAACATTGTATTACCTAAAAGAGTAAAAGGTAATATCAATACACCATCAGTACTAAAAGAATCCCCTTCTTATGCAGGAGATAATTTATTCGATAATATGACAGGTTATGCATGGATTGAAGGAGTTGAAGATAATGGTATTGGATCAACTTTATCATTAGAAACTGAAGAAATACTATCTATAGACGCTCTTAAAATATGGAACGGCTACCAAAGATCACCATCTCATTTTTATGCAAATGCTAAACTAAAATCTTTTACCATAAAAAGTGAGGAATTAGAAGATAGTTTAACACTTGATAATTCTGAAAAACCTCAACTTACTACTTTATCAAAACCAACCATTACGAATAAAATTGACTTAACAATAAAGGAAGCATACGAAGGCAATTCATACCAAGATTTGGGGATTAGTGAAATGATTCTTTACAGTAATGGTTACCCTATTAAAATAGAAACAGATGCTATTGAAAACATAGTGAAAGCGAACAAAGCAAATGATAAATTGTGGTTTTTGGATAAAGGATTTAATAACAGTATCGAGTACGGAGATTCATGGAGCGAAACTAGTTTAAATATTCGTTCTAATGGTACATTTGTTTATTATAAAGACGACCATTGTGGAGCATATTGTTATGAAATTATTGATGGAAACTGGGAACTTGTTAAAACAACTGATGATAAAGTAACCATAACCGTTTACGGAAAAGTATTTGTTCCAACTTCAAATGAAGAAATGTATACTGGTAAAGTAGATATGAAAAGTGTGAAAATTTTTAAAGATGAAGTTACCATCACTAAAAAAGCTATCTCTGGTAAGAAATTTTTGAAGAACATAAGACTACAATAATTTATGATAAAAAAATCCAACATCTTTAATTGGATTGGACTCATTGGTATACCAATGAGTCTTTTTATTATTAGTCTATTAATAAGGTGGCAAGCATTAAATCAAACGTCTTTTGCAAATGGATGGGACAGTTATTTCTATTTGGATCAAGTAAAACACCTTATCGAACATGGAGAATTGCATACAGCAAGAGTTTCTATCCTCTACCCTCTACTTCAAGTAATACAGTGGTTCACTCAAGATTATATCCTAAGTTATAAAGTATTATCAAGTATTATTATATCCATAATTCCTGTATTGTTTTTCTTTATTGGAAAAAAAATATCTAGCAGCTTTTATTGGGGACTAGTGCTTGGTGCATTTATGATATTCTCTCCACACCTTACTTTTTTTGGTTCACAATATTTAAAAAATACACTAGGCATTGTTTTTCTTTTGCTTACCCTACAATCATTATTAGAACGAAAAATCATCCTCAGCATATTATGTGTAATCTTATCCTTTTTAACTCACAAACTAACTGGAGGATTGAGCATAGTCCTATTTTACCTGTTCTTTGTAATAAATGGTCCCAAACGATCTTTTGTTACAAACCTATTTTTACTAATAACCCCTTGGATAACACTTGTTTTATTTGGGATGTTTAGCTCGAGATTATCTTCTGAAATTATCTTACAACCTTCTTTTATGCCATTAAAATTAATAGCACTTTATAAAGAAAGTATGAGTTCGCTTTGGATTATTGAAATCATATTGTTGCTTCTGTTATTATTTATTACTGGGATAACATTAACTAAACAACACAAAGGCATTATCCTAATATGGTTTTTACTCATCTTTATGCTCTTCCCTTTTCTTGAATGGAACACACAAGGTTTATCCCTGCGCTTAACCCTTTTGCTATTTGTATTATCTCCAATTTTACTACTCTGCTTAAAAACTGCAATCAATAAATATGTGGTATATGTGCTAGGAGGATTACTAATTGGGTTGAGTTTTTTCTCATGGAAAAATTACAGCCCTGAAAAACACGATCCAAACTATCCTTTTTATGAAACTTTATCGCACAGAATTGAGCCTGTACTACTAAAAAAAGACATACAAGAACTTGTTGCGCATAAATCATTAGCAGAATTTCTATCTTTTCATTTAGAAAAAGATGTTATGCCATGGGTTCCTGAAGAAGACCTAACTAACAATCTATGGAGAGTTGGTTATGGTTTATCCGAACAAAATCTTCATTATTATTTAAGAGACAAGACATCCTCATTTTATGCTTTGGCAGGCAATTACTTTTTAATAAAAGAACAAGAATGGAGCAATCTACTCAAAAAGGTTCAGCAAGATGACAAAACCTTATATACTGACTTAACTAATTGGAAAAATCCTTCAAGAGCAAAACCTAACTTTTTGAAGTAACATTTGATTGATAGACACCTTAGTCTTTTATCATTCCAAATCGAGTTTGGAATCTGTTAACTATAGATCCTGAATCAAGTTCAGGATGACAACTCCATAAACAAAATCGTTAAGTCAATCTTTATTGTCATTCATGCGAAGGCAGGAATCTAAAACTAAATAGGCAATGCATTAATACATGGATCCTAATCTGCATCAGAATAACATATGCATATTATAAATAGAAATATTAAAAATAAAAAATCCCTTAGGGATTAATTCGGTATCTTCGAGTACTATGATTATCTCTAAGAAAAAACCTTTTTTTCCAGTTTATAAGAAGCTCGAGCATTACTTAATTGATTATGACCGTCAAATTGAGATTCCTATTAAATATTCGGATCTAGCATATTCTAAGGGTAGCTTCCCTTTACATGATGCAAAAGGAAATGACACCTTATGGGAAACTCAAATGTATGACCCGAGTACATTTGCTGAAATAAATGAGAGCCTCACTTACATCTACTTAATGTTGAAAGCACAAGGAAATAAGCATTCTATGAATCACTTAAAAGTAGACCGAGTAGATTATTGCACCTTTGGAAATTCTAAACCTTTCCGTATTAGAATTATCAATCAATATAATGATAATTACGACTATTTCTATGTGAAACAAGTTGATGCTTCTAGAATTTATGGGCTAGAAATGGAACATATTTTGTCTCCAAACCGAATCAACTACATAGTAGATAAAGACACCTTAATCGAAGAACATATATCAGGAATACCAGGTGATCAATTTATAAAATATGATTTAAACCGAGACACCTTAAACAAGGTTCGATTGGCTAAAGAATTTATAAAATTTAACGAGAGATGCTTTGTTAAACTAATTGGAGATATGAGGTCCTATAACTATGTAATAGATGTTACCCCTGATTTTGATGCTGAACAATATCGAGTACGTGCGATAGATTTTGATCAACATTGTTATGAAGGGAAAAAGAACATGTACTTACCACAGTTTTTTAAAGAAAACAATAAGATTGTACAGTTTTGTGTCGATACCATGAATGCTGACACTACACTACAATA
Source organism: Flavobacteriales bacterium (assembly GCA_020630395.1). Taxonomy (GTDB): domain Bacteria; phylum Bacteroidota; class Bacteroidia; order Flavobacteriales_D; family CAJJDF01; genus CATLPG01. The sequence continues at coordinate 57,197 of JAHDBM010000005.1, read as the reverse complement.
TCAATTAGAAGAACGCACATTAATTAAGAAACGTTTAGTCTTATCTCAGAAAAAAATTGAGCGATTATTGATGTGCATGAAAGAAGATACAATATCAACTCCCGAGAAAGTTGAACAACTTAAAAGTGAATTAAACAAACACCATAAAACTACGTCCTTTTCTGCATGCACCAGCATGGGAGACATATTAGAAAATCAAATGAATGTAATGCTACATGGAAAAGATTAAACGATCAGTAGTACTAGTAATAATTCTTTCACTATCAGCTTGTGTTAAACTTAAAAAAGTTGACCTGGTTGTTCATAATGCTAAAATCTATACCGTAAACAGTAATATGGATATTGCTCAAGCCATGGCCATTCAGGATGGAGAAATTGTTGCTGTTGGTAAAGAACATGAAATTATGAACAAATATCGAGCAGATGATTTTTTTGATGCTCAAACTCAACCTATTTTCCCTGGTTTTATTGATGCTCATTGTCATTTTATAGGCTATGGTTTAAATCAATTAGCTACTGATGTTTCTGGAGCTAAAAGTATTGAAGGAATTGCTGAGCAACTACAATCCATTAACAATGACCAAAAAGACAGTTGGATAGTTGGGTATGGTTGGAATGAAAAAAACTGGAAAGATTCGGTTATAACGAACAAGGTTCTCAATACTGCTTTCCCTAATACACCTGTAATGCTATGGCGAGTAGACGGACATCAATTATTAGTGAATCATGCAGCACTTAAACAAGTTTTTGGAGATAGTATTATCGCTACTGACGGAAGAGTTTATGACGAACACATTCCGCTTTTTACTGAAAAAATAAACTATACCCGTTCTCAACTAAAACAAGCCATACGACTAGCGCAAGAGGCCTGCCTTAAAAACGGATTAACCTCTGTGGCAGATGCTGGTATAACCAATGAAGAATGGGATATTTTAGCTCAGTTTGAACGAAATGGGAATTTAGATGTACGAGTATATGCCATGCTTAAACCTACACCTAAAAATTTTAAGCAAGCTGGGAAGGAAGGACCCTACCATGGAGATTATTTACATGTAAACAGCTTTAAATTTCTTGCAGATGGCTCGTTTGGTTCTAGTACAGCACTATTAACTAAACCATACCAAGAAACAGCCAACTATGGGAAAGAATTATTAAGCTATGAAGAGCTTTTAAGTTATGCCAACTCCATGAAATCGTTAGGTTTTCAAATGAATGTGCATTGTATTGGAGATTCGGCTTTTAAAAATGCGATAAAAGCCATGAGGGAAGTATTGGTTAATGCCAATGATAAAAGATGGCGTATTGAACATGCTCAACTTATAGACTCAACCAATATTAACCTATTAAGTGCCTATTCCATTATACCTTCTGTACAACCTTCTCATGGTATATCAGATTATGGTATGGCAGAAGGGAAGATAGGAAAAGAAAGACTAAACCAATCGTATTTAATAAAGACCCTACTTGCTCAAAACAAGTATATCGCTTTTGGAACAGATTTCCCTGTAGAACCTATTAATCCTTTTAGAACGTTTTACCATGCTATTGAACGTAACCAAGCAGATTATCTAAGCAAAGAAACCATTACACGAGAGCAAGCCCTAAAAGCCATGACGATTTGGGCAGCCAAAGCTCAATTTGAAGACAAAGACAAAGGAACCCTTGAAATTGGTAAAAAAGCCGACTTTATTGTCATTAACCGAGATATCATGACCGTTTCTCCTGAAGAAATCCTAAAAACGGATGTATTGTTCACGTTTGTGAATGGGTATAAGATGGTTGGGGAGTGATTTCTGTTAAATATTATGATTTGATTAGAACAAAATATCTCTTACAGTTAACCTGTTAAACAATTTATTTTTTCTAATTTACATGAATAGTTATCTATATAAGTAAATTGATATTAGTATTACAAAATAATGAATAAAGCATATATTTATTTTGATGAGTTTGGCAACCCTCACTTAGATACAGAGTCTAAGGCTGGGACATTTTCTCATTTTATTTATACTGCTGTAGTCATTGATGAAAAAGATCTAAAAAAAGCAAAAGATCTAAGAACAGAAATTTCTAATAAATTCAGACAAGGCTCCCCTTTAAAATCAAATAAACTTCCTCTTGAGAAAAGGATTAGAATGATTACTCAATTTAAGGAGGTTAGTTTTGGCATATATAGCCTGGTAATTGATAAGCGAAAAATAGAAAACAAAAACCTAGAAGATAAAACAGTTTTTTATAAATTTTTCCAAAGATTATTTTTGACACAATTTGTCGAAAAATACGATAAGTTTGAAATATACTTTGACAAAATAGGTGAAGAAAATTTTCAAAATAGTTTAAAGAGTTACATAGCAAAAAGAGTGTTTCAACCTACTCTATTCAATCCTGACAGAATTTATAAAATAGCAGATGATAAGTTTGAAGAACCTTTGATTCAAATAGCAGATTTCTTCTCTGGATGTGTAGGAAAAATATATTGCACTAGTAATAAAGACGAAAATGCTGATAAAATATTTAACGAAATAAATGAACGATTATTTGTTGATTTTCTACCATACGAAACATCCAATTACTTAGGAAACTACAACAATGATATTGACATCTCCGATAAAAATGTGGGAGAATTATGTGTCAAATTAATAGTAGACTACTTAAAAAATAATAAAGGGACTCTTGAAGAAATAGAACTTCTTAAACATCTATTGTTAATATACAAAACTGCGCCATATAGACTCTGTGAATCTTATGATTTAGTTAATATTCTAAAAAGAGTTAATCCTAAATTTTCGATTGATAATCTAAGAGATTTAATATCAAGTCTTAGATATAAAGGATTAATAATTGTTAGTATTGAAGGGAAATACGGCTACAAAATACCTAACAAAAAAAATGACTTGATTGGCTTTTACAATAGATATTTAAAAAGTATAATTCCAATGCTAAAAAAAATGAATATAGCTAATAATCAAATCAAAAAAGAGTTTTTTGATATAGACATATTTAAAGAAAACAAAAACTTAGATCTAATACAAAAGTTCATCAATGTAATGGAATACTCAGAAATTGAATAACAAATAATTTACTACCTCCAGATTATTAATCTTCCTTTCAAATACTTTTTTATTGTGAAAGAAACAAAACAAACAAGACACCTCAACTCCCAAAAGCATTCCTAACATCCTGGGCATTTTTTAATCCATATACTTGTGAAAACTCAAAATAATGAGTGGGATCTTGTTCTTGTCTCATTGCTGCAAAATCTATGGTATTAAATTTCGATAAAGGAAAAACTACAAGTTTGTTTCCTGGCAAAATGGCAAATAGTTTTGCCGGTTCTTCTGGGGTTAAAAAAAGTTTATCCTTATACTGTTGCAACTTTATTAAGAATTACATTTCTTTTAAAGCCTCCGCTATTGCTTTCGAAACTTCATCTGCTTTATCAAATACCATCAAATGCCCTCCTCCCTTAATTACATAATCTATTTTTCCTTTTGCGGGAATAAACTTATCATTATCCCCGTGTATATGAATTAAATTAGCAATTTTTTCTTTATTATTCCACCTTATAAAAGATACTATGCTCCATTTAATAAAATTAGGATCCGAATTATTAATGATATCATGAAACAATGCTCTCGAATCTTTATTGGAAGCTCCAACAACATAATCTAATAAAGGAAAATTTAAATTAAATAAACCAGTTGGTATTAGCGTGTCAATATTTGATATTCCTGCCAATTTATATAATATTGGAATTTCAACTTTTTCCTTCACAGAAGATATTATAATGACTTTTTGTACTGAGATTAATTTAGCAAGTTCTATTGCAACAATACCTCCAAATGAAACCCCTATCAAAATGGGGTTTTCATGCTCAATACTTGGTAAAAATCTTTTTGCATACTCTTTAATTGTTTCGCTAGATGAAAGATTATTACTCCAAGGAATAAAAGTTGATTCAAACGGTAATGATATTCGCCTAAGCAGATCCTCATCAGCTCCCAACCCACTAAACAAATAAATATGAGGTTGCTTACTCACCTAACAGACCTAAAATCTCGTTTTCAATCTCTTTGCTATCCCAAATAGCTTCGATATTTGGCTTATCCATTACTTTTTTCATGATAGCATCTTGCTTTTGTCCTGTCTCCCATGCTTTAGAATAGGGAATATGACTAAACGTAACTTGACTATACAATGGCATCCATTTTTCTGGATGCTTCTCCATTAATTTTCCTTCAATTTTCTTTTGTAATAAAAACATAGGATCAGCTACATAATCTCTCATCACATAGTAATTATGTAAAGACAAATCTTGTAATGCATCTCCATCTGATTTTCTAGTTTCCTGGTATTCATTAAATACAGCTTCCCAGTTTTCATTATGTTTTAGCATAAGATCATTGAGTACTGTACAATCTTCAAATGATGCATTCATACCTTGCCCATAAAATGGCACAGTTGCATGACAAGCATCTCCCATTAGTGCTGTCTTTCCTTTTGTCCAAGGATAGCATCTAATAATAGATAAGGCCGATAATGGATGTTGATGCCAATTTTCAATAAGGTTAGGCATCATATCGTAAAAATCAGGAAATGTTGTTTTAAAGAAAGTCTTTACATCTTCATCAGTTTTTAAAGTTTCAAAAGAGTTTTCTCCTTCAAAAGGCATGAATAACGTACAGGTAAACGACCCATCTTCATTTGGCAAAGCAATTAACATAAACCTACCTCTAGGCCATATATGAAGGGCATGTTTATCTAAACGATAAGATCCATCTTCATTAGCTGGAAGCAATAATTCTTTATAGCCATCATCTATAAAGTCCTGTAAATAATCGAATCGTTTGGTTTTTTGAAACGCTTTATAACGTACTGCAGAGAATGCACCATCTGCTGCAAACACAACATCTGCTGTGTCTTCAAAGACTTCTCCTGTTAATTGATTCTTGATTGTTACTTTCCCTTCCTCTAAATCTGCTCCTACACATTTATGCTGATAATGAATTGTTGCTTCTCCTTTCTCTTCTGCCATATTCATCATGATAGCATTAAGATGTCCTCTTGACACAGAATAAATTGCTTCACCTTCTTTGCCATAAGGTTGAAAAGTTAATTCCCCATCAACAGCATGCATAATTCTACCTGGCATAGGAATAGCAATTTCCGCTACTTCATCTTTAATACCAGCTCCTTCAACAGCTTTCCATCCTCTTGTAGATAGAGCCAAATTTATTGACTTTCCTGCTGATATCTCAACATCTCTAATGTTTTGACGTCTTTCATAAATGGTTACTTCATAGCCAGCCTTAGCTAAATAAATAGACCATAAAGAACCTGATAAACCTGCACCTACAACAATTGCTTTTTTACTCATTAAATATAGTTTTTATCCCTAAGAAATATCTAATTTACTAATTAACAGACATTAGATATACTAATGTCAGTTCGAGTGATTTTGGTTGAAATAACCAAAATTGTATCGAGAACCAAATGTGGCACACTGATACTATCTCTACTTTAAATTTAAGGATTAAGAATAACTTGTACGACTAGATTCTTTAAAAATATCAAATACTAAATTATGGCTTTTGAATAATAATTTCATTATTCGTTTTGAGATCGCAGTTTAAAGATACGCGATAAACATCCTTGTAATTTGAAATTTCAATATCTGCAGTATTAGGGGGTGTTCTCCCTAAATCATCAGCAACAAACACTAAACTATGTTCCTTTTTGCCTGGTGGCAAAACCACTGAAAGCTTCTTGGCTCTTTTTGTAACCTCAAAGTTTGATACGATTAATTCTCCATTTAGATAAATGCTTATTTTATCGCCATCAGCTTTATTAGCATCTCTTAGTTTTAAGGTAAGCTCAGAGTATTTAATTTTAAACGTGTTTAAACGCTTATTCTTTCGTTCTGTCAATCTTTTTTTATCAGAACTCTGTGTACTTTCGACTGAATCTTTTTTCTTTACACACTCACATCTATCTAACTTATTAAGATAATATCTTAACCTATTATAACTTGTATTTTTATTAAACTCACTAAGTGAAATTTTTCTATAGGTGACGTTTTTAGTGGATAAAATCCCAAGACTGGTTATCCATTTTTTACCAGATATAGTAGTGGCTTTTTTATTCGACACATTAAGCTTTAAACTAGTTGCAACATGCCCGTTTTTCTTTTCATAGGAAAACGTACACTTGCCTTTTAAAATATCTTTTTTTCTTTTGTGCTTTATTTTTCCAACAAACCTATAATTACAAAAGCCTCCCCTTTCATCTTGATCGTAAGAATAGCCTACAACATTATCTCCACATACCTCATTCAAAATAAGTACATCATCATATTCTTTATTATAACTATTCCCATTTACCCATATCCCGCATAAATTATGCTGAGCATAAGATACTAAACAAACAACTGAAAACTGAGCTATTAAAAGAGCTAATGCCTTCATTTTATTCTTCTTGTTTAAGTATAATACTACTATTTGTTTTCATGTCACAATTGAGGCGAAGACTAACTCTTTTTTCATTAAAAATCATTTCAATATCTGCTGTATTTGGTGGAACTTCACCTATGTTTTCAGCAACAAAAAGTAACGTATGATCTTTCCTATTTGTAGGTAATGATATTTTGATTTTTTTATTTCTTCTTTTTAGTTTAATATTAGATTTTATCAATTTTTGATCCAAATACACACTTACTATATCCCCATCTATTTGATTATTATCCTTAAGTTTTACCAAAACATGATCTCCTTTGTAAATAATTGTTTGGATCACTTTATTTTCCCTATTTACAATATTACTATCTAATGTTAATTGTTTTTCAACTAAGCTATCTCTTACAGTATCACAACTACAATTCTTTTTATCTATTCGATATCTTGAGAGTGCGTGAATAACCCTTCTGTAGTTAATCTCATCTTTATTTATTCTTTTGATTTTAAAAAAGGAAATATCAGTTTCACTATCCCTATACGGAGGAAGACTATATTCATACCTAGGATATTGCATTACAGAATCATTCATAAGATTAGCTCTTATCGTAATCCTTTTATTTTGCTTAACACCAAAATAATGATTTACTATACTAGCCGTTCCTATAAGATTATTTTCATAAATACTACCTGAAAAATAATATATCGTATAATCTCTATTTTCATCTTCATCATAAAAATAACCCGAAAAAAAAGATTCACATTGCTTATCAATAAGAAAAGCTTTGGTATATTTTCCTGATATTGTTTCATCAAAAGCCCATATTCCGCACAAGTTATGTTGAGCAAAAATTGATGAATTTAATACTAAAATGGTTATCAAAAATTTCGCCATACAATTAAGAAATTGATCGTTCTAAAGCTTGACCAAAACGATAACAATCTTCAAAACTATTATATAACGGAGCAGGAGCTATTCGTATTACATTTGGTTCTCGCCAATCTGCAATTACTCCTTCTTTTGTTAATTTATCAAACAATGCTTTACCCTGTCCTTTTGCGGCAATAGAAAGCTGAGCTCCTCTTTTAGTTTTATCTTTAGGAGTTATCAGATCAAACTCTACGTTCTCATTTCTAGCACTAATTGAATGTATAATCTCTTCAAGATAGGCAGTTAATTCATCCCGCTTAGCTCCTATTCTATCCATACCTGCTTCATCAAAAATATCAAGTGATGCATTTAAAGAAGCCATTAGTAATACAGGTGCATTACTCAATTGCCAACCTTCGGCTGTAGGTATTGGATTAAACCCCTTTTCCATTAAAAAACGTGTGTCTTTATCTTGACCCCACCAGCCAGCAAATCGGTTTAACTCTTTATTTGTAACATGTCGCTCATGAATAAAAATTCCTGAAATCCCTCCTGGACCAGAGTTTAAATATTTATAAGTACACCAAGCTGCAAAATCAATATTATCGTCATGTAAGGTTAGGTTAATATTACCAGCTGCATGAGCTAAATCAAAACCTACTTTTGCACCAACAGCATGACCGTGTTTAGCAATGTTTTTCATATTGAATAACTGACCCGTGTAATAATTTACACCACCAATCATTACCAAGGCTAATTCATCTCCAGTTTCATCAATAGCCTTAATAATATCTTCTTCATGAATAAGCTCTTCACCTTCTCTTGGGGTAATTTCAATAATGGTATCATCAGGATTTAATCCATGATGTTTAACTTGAGTTTCTAAGATATATTGATCGCTTGGAAAAGCTTTTGCTTCACAAATAATTTTAGTACGTTTTCCTTTTGGTTGATAAAAAGAAACCATTAACAAATGAACATTAGATGATAAACTTCCCATAACCACCACCTCTTCATCTTTAGCTCCTACAACTCTAGCCATTTTACTCGTCAAGATTTCATGATAAGAAAACCAAGGGTTTTTACCATGAAAATGACCTTCCACTCCCCATTTAGCCCAATCATCCAGCTCTTGTTTAATATAATCGCTTACCAATTTAGGTTGAAGACCTAGTGAATTTCCCGTAAAATAGATTACCTCTTTATTATCTATAACAGGGAAATGAAATCGTTCTCTGTAAGCTCTTAACTCATCATTATTATCGAGTTTTTGGGCATATTCAAGTGAATTAAAATCAATCATATATTCAAATTATAATAGATAAAGCTACTAAAAAAGAAACATTTCAATAAAACTAGTTTAATGGAGACGAAAAACTTTGGAAACTTTTTAAGTTAAATTTGTTTCCAAAGTTTTTTTAACAAACTTTGTTCCATGAGTTCGGAAAAAAGATATGAATATTTAGAGCAAATCATGAGGTTATTCCTAAAGTATGGCTTTAAAAGTGTAGGGGTAAATGATATAGCCAAAGAACTAGGTATTTCTAAAAAAACATTATACCAGGAGTTTAAAGATAAAAATGAAATCATAGAAGAAACAGTAAAAGCTTTCATGAAGTTAGAGGAAACTCAAACTTGCCACATACTGGAACAAAGTGAAAATGCTATTGATAAAATTATTCAGATGGCGAAAGCAATTACAGCTAGATTCGAAGAACTACATCCTTCAGTTCATTTTGAAATGGAAAAATACTACCCTTTTGCAAAAAAAATGTTCGAAAAACATAAAACTGAATTTGTTTTTGGTTGTATTAAAGACAATATCGAAAGAGGTATGCAAGAAGGACTTTATCGTAAAAATCTTGACTCTACTATTTTGGCTGGATTATTTGTTCATAAAATGGAAATATTCATGGACCGAGAAGGATTTGGAGGAAAAAAATATTCGTTTCATGAGGTATACCTAGAAATGATACGCTATCATATTAGAGGACTTGCCAATGAAAATGGTAGAACATACTTAATAGAAAGAATCAAAAAAGAATCAATCGATATATAAAGCCCATAATGGGCAACTAATAATTGCAAATTTTATATAAATGAAAAGAAAAAGATTAATTGGTTTTATTGCAACACTACTGGTATTCCAGAGTGTTAATGCCCAAAAATACTCGATAACAGAAGCTGTAGATTATGCACTTAAGAATAATAAAAAAGTGGATAATGCAGATTTTGAAATCGAAAAAGCAAATCAAAAAGTAAAACAAACGTTTGGTATTGGATTACCTAATATTAGTGCCGAAGGTACTTTTAATCATTTTTTAGATATTGCTACTACTGTTGCTCCTGCTCAAGCTTTTAACCCATTTGCAGGACCTGATGATATCGTAGAATTGCAATTTGGAACAGAGTTTAATATGGGAGCATCTTTAACTGTATCTCAGTTAATATTTGATGGTAGTTTTCTAGTTGGGTTACAAACTGCAAAGAAATTTAAAAATGTAAGTGCTCTCCAAAAACAAAAAACTGAACTCGATATTAAAGAGGCGGTTACCAAAGCATACTACAGTGTACTTGTTTCTTCTGAAAGCATAACTACTCTTGAAGATCTTTTAAAAACTTCACAAAAAATGTATGATGATACTAAAATCATATTTGAAGAAGGACTAATTGAAGAAGACAATCTCGATCAACTAAACTTATCTGTTTTAAATACAAAAAATGCTATATCAAGTGCTAAAAAGCAATTAGAACTTGCTGAAACTATGCTTAAATATGAGATGGGACTTGATCTAAATAGTACAATTAGCTTAACCTCTTCTTTTAAGGAAGTTGTATCTCAAGTTCAAAATGTAAATACTGATACTGATTTAGCTAACAACCTTGATGTTCAATTACTAAACACCCAAGTTGAACTAAATCAATTAGGTGTTAAATATGAAAAATCAAGAGGATTACCAAGTTTGGGAGCATTCTTTTCTCATCAACAAAATGCATTTAGAAATGATTTCGACTTTTTTGAAAACAAACCATGGTATCCAACAACAATTTGGGGGTTAAAACTTTCTATTCCTGTTTGGAGTGGTGGCCAACAAAAAGCATTAGTTAACCAAGCTAAACTTACACTTAAACAAAGTGAAAACGAACTTAAATTAGTAGAAGACGGATTAAGCTTACAGCTTAAAAATGCTAAAACTGCCTATGATAATGCTAAAGAAGCTTACGAAGTACAACAAGAAGCTGTTGAAACTGCTAAAAAAATATACGATCGATACCAAATTAAATATAAAGAAGGTGTTGTTTCTAGTATGGAATTAACCCAAGCTCAATCGCAATATGTTAGTTCAGAATCTCAGTACATACAGGCTATGTACAACCTAATAAACACTAAACTTCAATTAGATAAATTAAGTAATAAACTATAAGCCCTTTTAAACCAATTATAAAAATGAAAAAGTTAATCATACCAGTTTCAATAATCATCCTTGCAGCTTGTGCAGCTGGAGGTAGTATTGATGAATTAAAAAAAGATAGAAAAAAAATTGAATCTGAAATATCAGCTCTTAATGCTGATTTGAAAGAAATTGATAAAAAAATTGAAGATTTAGATACAACCAGTAAACCTAACTATCCTTCTGTTGCTGTAGCTAACATTACCCAAGAACCATTTGCTGAAACCGTTACGTTTCAAGGTAATGTTGAGGCTGATAAAAATGTACTCGTAAGTCCGCAAGCTAGTGGTACTATTAGAGGCATTTTTGTTAAAGAAGGTCAAAAAATTTCTGCAGGAAAAACATTAGCTAGTTTAGATTCGGATATACTAAATAAAAACGTAGCTGAGCTAGAAAAATCTCTTGAATTGGCTAATTACATGCTAGAAAAGCAAGAGAATTTAAGAAAAAAAGGTGTTGGAACTGAAGTTCAATACGAACAAGCAAAAAATCAAAAAGAAGCATTAGAGAAAAAACTAGCTACTCTTGGTATGCAAGCAAGTAAATCTAGAGTATCATCTCCAATAACAGGTTATGTAGATGAAATTTTCCCTAATGTTGGGGAAATGGCAAACCCTGCTATGCCCATGTTTAGAGTATTAAATCTTGATAAAATTACAGTGGTAAGCGATATTGCAGAAAACTACTTATCAACTATTAATAAAGGGAGTAAAGTATCTGTTTATTTTCCTTCATTAGATTTAACACTAGATGATTTAGCAATATCTCAAACAGGTAAGTTTATTAATCCTGCTAATAGAACATTTGATATTCGTGTTAACATTAATAACAAAGACAATAAAATCTTACCAAACTTAATTGCAGAAGTTACAGTTACAAAAAGATATACAGATAGCGCTATAGTTGTTCCTTCTGCCAGTGTCTTAGAAGATAACAAAGGGCAGAAATATGTATACATATTGAATGAAGGAATAGCTAAAAAGAAGCTTGTTTCAGTAGAAGCCACAGAAGGAGATAATACACAAATATCTAAAAAGAGTGGGCTTAAAATAGGAACACAGGTTATTGTAGCTGGCGCAAATGCAATTGTTGACGGAGAAAAAGTAAGCGTAAGAAAATAAATTATTACACGATCACTTTAAGAATAGTTTACCATGAGTAAAGACGAACAAAATATATCTACCGAAGAGCATAAAGAATTTGCTTTATCTACTCTATCGGTTAACAATAGAAAAACTGTTTGGCTTATTGCAGTTCTTATCCTATTTATGGGATTAAGTGCTTATATAGGTATGCCAAAAGAAAACTTTCCTGAATTAGTTATTCCTGAAATATATGTTGGAACACCATACCCAGGTGGTTCCCCAGAATATATTGAAGATAAAGTAACACAGCCTTTCGAGAAGGAGTTTAACTCAATTAAAGGTGTTAAAGAAATTTCATCTACATCAATCTATGGATATTCATCTGTTAAAATTGAATTTGAATTTTCTATTTCTGTTGAAGAAGCCAAAAGAAAAGTTCAAGATGCTATAAAAGACGCTAGAGCTAAACCTGAGTTTCCTGAACTGCAATTAGAACCTATGGTTCAAGAGGTAGATTTTGCAGATATGCCAGTAATGAACATTAACTTATCAGGAGATTATACATCTGATAAATTAAAAGAATATGGAGAACTGTTAGAAGATCGTATAGAAGCTTTACAAGAAGTAAATGAGGTTGATATTAGAGGTATTCAAGAGAAAAAATTAAAAGTAGAGATTAATAAATATGCTGCTGAAGCTAGAAATGTTTCTTTCAATGATATCATAGGTAAAATTCAAAGTGAAAACAGAGATACACCTGGTGGTGAAATTATTATAGGGAGTAAAAAGCGTTCTGTTCGTATTGAGGGAGAATTTCAATCTCCAGAAGAACTTGCCAACATAATCATTAAAAGTGAAGATGGTGGTAACCAAATAAAACTAAAAGAAGTGGCTGACGTTAGTTTTGGTGATGCTGATATGACAAGTTATGCTCGTCAGTTTGGTAAGCCTGTGGTTATGCTAGATATAAAGAAACGTTCAGGTGAAAACTTACTTGATGCTGCAGCTAAGATTAAGCAAATTGTTGCTGAAAGAGCTGGTATTCCTAGTGGTGTTGAGATTAGTGTTACTAATGATCAATCTTCTAACACCAAAAACATGGTTAGTAACCTAGAAAACTCAATCATATTTGGAGTTATTTTAGTTGTATTAGTATTAATGTTCTTCCTAGGACTTAGAAATGCATTATTTGTGGGGGTTGCGATACCACTTTCCATGTTTATGTCTTTTATGATATTAAGCTCTATGGGGGTTACCCTAAATGTTATGGTATTATTCTCACTTGTACTTGCATTAGGTATGTTAGTGGATAATGGTATTGTAGTTGTAGAAAATGTATACCGATTAATGGACGAAGGCATGGATCGTTTTGAAGCCACGAAAAAGGGTGTTGGTGAAGTAGCATGGCCAATTATAGCGTCTACTGCTACTACTCTAGCTGCCTTTGTTCCTTTAGCATTATGGCCAGGAATTATGGGGGAATTCATGAAATATTTACCAATAACCTTAATCATAGTTCTTGGCTCATCATTATTTGTTGCCTTAGTTATTAACCCAGTATTTATTGCTGTGTTTATGAAACTTAAGGAACCTGAAAAAAACATGAAAAAAGTATTCCGAAATGTTATCATTATGTTCGTAGTGGGCATGTTGATGATTGTTGGAGGTGTAATATGGCTAGGTAACTTATTAGTTTTATTTGCAATACTTACTCTAGTAAACATATACCTTTTCACACCATGGACGAAAAATTTCCAAGAGAAGTTCTTACCTATTGTAGAGAATTTCTATGAAAAATTCCTTAAAGGTGCAGTAGCAAAACCAAGAAGAGTTTGGCTGGGAATGTTAGCTGTTTTTATACTAACCATCATGGTAATGAATATTTTACCTCCAAAAGTATTATTTTTCCCAGAAAACGATCCTTTATATGTAAACGTTTACATTGAAACTCCTATAGGAACTAGTATTCAAGAAACCGATAACGTTACTAAAGAGATTGCTTCTATTATCGACAAAGAGGTTGTTCAAAAACATAAAGATCACTACAAGTTAAAAACAATTGAGCTAGAAGACGGTTCTAAACGTGTTGATACAGTAAATATCATATCATCATTATTAGAACAAGTTGGAGAAGGAACAAGTGATCCTGCAAGTGGACAAGTTGCAGGAGGTAGTACTCCACACAAGGCCAGAATTGCACTACAGTTTGCCGATTTTGAAGATCGAAATGGTATTAGCACAAGTGATATCATGACCGAAGTAAAAGAAGCAGTTAAAGGTAAATTTACGGCAGATATTAGTATAGTAGTAGATAAAAACCAAAATGGACCTCCACAAGAGCCGCCAGTTAATATTGAAATATATGGACCCGATAAATATGAAAATACGATCGAATGGGCAGAAAAAGTGAAGAAATTCATGGCTAACAAAAACGTTAAAGGGGTTGATAAGCTTCGTTTAGATGTTGAGACAGGTAAGCCAGAAGTATTAATAGAAATTGATCGTAATAAAGCTATTCGTTTTGGATTGTCAACTTCTCAAATTGCCTCTCAAATAAGAACAGCAGTTTTTGGTAGTGATGTGTCTACCTATAAAGTTGGTGATGAAACGTATGATGTTAACGTTCGATTAGCTGAAGATAAACGTAATGACTTAGACGAGATTCTAGATCAAAAGATTACGTTTAGAAATAATAAAGGAAAACTTTTAAATATTCCTATCCGTTCTATGTTAAGAGGAGAGCCTAAGGAGTTATCTAGTTATGGTTCGGTTGTAAGAAAAGATCAAAACCAAATGGTAACAGTATACTCTACTGTAGATCCAAATAGTAATCCAAATGAAGTTGTAGATATCCTTAAAGGACATTTAGAGGAATATTATGAAACTACTGATGGTAAAGCAATGCAAGATGCTGGATATACAGCAACATTTACTGGACAAATGGAAGAACAAGCAAAAGAGATGAGTTTCCTTTCTGGAGCTCTATTATTTGCCGTATTCCTAATTCTATTTATCATAGTTGCTCAGTTTAATTCATTCTCTGCGCCAGCTATTATTTTAACTGCTGTTGTCTTAAGTTTATTAGGCGTTTTTCTTGGATTATCATTATCTGGAATGGATTTCGTTATTATTATGACCATGATTGGTATTATATCATTAGCTGGAGTTGTAGTAAACAATGCCATTGTATTAATTGATTACACCAACCTAATTCAAGACAGGCGCAAAAAAGAACTTGGTCTTAAAAAAGAAGAATGGTTACCAATGGAAGATGTAATTAAAGCAATAGTAGAAGGAGGTAAAACGCGTTTACGTCCGGTATTACTTACTGCTATTACAACTATACTTGGTTTATTACCATTAGCAACAGGTCTTAATATAGATTTTGTAAACCTTATTGCAGATTATAGTCCAAATATTTCGGTAGGTGGAGATAACGTAATGTTCTTTGGTCCTATGAGTTGGGCTATTATATTTGGTTTAACATTCGCTACATTCTTAACCTTGGTATTAGTTCCAGTTATGTACTTATGGTTGTATAGAATTAAATTAAGAATCTATGGACCAAAAGATGAAAGTGACCCGATAAGTGATGATGAATTACTAGAAAGTACTTTGTTAGATTAATAAGATTTAACCAATTTTTAAAGCCAATCGAATATCGATTGGCTTTTTTTTCTTCTGTTTTATTTATTTTCAATATGTCGTATTGGGATATTGTTTAATTTGAGAAAAACTATTCCGTATAGTAACTTAAAGTAATTTAACTAAATTTATAAATTGGAAGAAGCACTCTTAAAAGATAAATGGCTTAAGTATATTAGAAGATACCTACTTTCTTATAGAGATGGTTTATACGAGCTACCCTACATTGCCAACAATCCACAATTGATGTTAGAAAGCATGAAAAACATGCCAATGGTTACCTTTTTTCCTGAACAAAATTTTTATAAATCAAACACTCCTTTTTTAGATGGAATTTGTCACTATGAAGAAATAGAAGAAGGTCTTTGGCTATTGCTAACAGATGTTAAAATAAAAAAAAGTGTATGTTTTAGACTACTTTATGACAAACATATTCCTAAAAACTACTATTTCTTAACCCTACACGTTAATAATGGAAATGCAGTAATAAAATCTCCTAAATTAAATATTGAGATAGAACACAAAGACAGAACTTGGACTTTATTTAAACCGGGAACAAATAGTTTAAATGCCCATTTTAAAGGAGAAAATTCTATTTTTTTAAGCATCATGATTTCAAAAGAATGGATGAAAAAAAACAATGCTAACTCTGGTATATTTGAAAATGAATTCCTAAAAAACTTTAATGATTCGGATGAAGAATGTTTATTCTTACCAAACTTTTTAGGAGAAAGAAAAGACCTATATGAACCCATAATAAAAAGTGTATTAGATAAAGATGAAAGTGGTATTAAAAACTTTCCCTTGCTCAAAAAACAAATGCATACATTATTATCAAACTTCATAGCTGAATTGAATGATAAAAACACCATTAAAGTTACAAATACAACTCTCAATAAATATCGCTTAAAATTATTTAAGGCAGAAAACATATTAAAAAAAGCAATTTTTGATGGATTCCCCACAATTAAGAGCATCTCAAAAGATGTAAGAATGGGTGAAACAAAACTCAAAGAGGAGTTTAAAAAGATGTTTGGAGCAACTCTGTATCAATATTATTCTCATCAGCAAATGAAATATGCCAAAACTTTACTTGAATCAGGTAAAATTTCTGTAAAAGAAGTGGCTAGTAATCTAGGTTATGCTAATACGAGTAAATTCTCGAGTAGATTTCAAAAAACATATAATCAATTGCCTTCTGAAATCTTAAAATAATGTCGTTTCGGAGTGTTGTTTTTTGAATCTTGATCCCAACCTATACGTATATTTGTATATCCTCATTTTTTAGTGGTGCTCGTTTAATATTAATTGCATAATATGACATACAAAAATTACTTTCTCCTTTTTTTAATTTTTAGTTTTTCAATTGTTCAAAATGTTTTCTCTCAAAGATATAGGGAACAATTTTACAATGGAAGCACCATGAAAGGTTGGGTTCAAATAAACCAAACTAGTCCTGTACCAGCTAAAGAAAATAAATGGACCCAGAATTCTTCGGCAGGATATATGGGGCCTGAAGATGCATCTGGAGCTAATCCTGTAGATCAACTTAACAGTGCTATGAATGCTTTTGGAGCATTTGCTGATAAAACAGGCTTATTACCCGATATTGGTCAAAGCATAACAGGTGAACCCTTTAGTATCCCAATGAATTATGTTGTTGTAGGTTATTCTGCATACGATCACGATAATGCAACCATGAGTAATTGGCTAATATCACCTCCTATTTCTTTGTTGCAAAATGGAGATACCATTCGTTTTAAAACGAAACAACAAACTAAATCTATAACCGATATTATTGCCAATACATTTACAGGAGATGTAGCTGGATTAGCAGATTGCGATAGACCCAATAAATTAGAAGTAAGGCTCAGTATTACTGATCCTAATGGCCAACCTAATGTTGGAACAGGCCCGAATGACTTTGGTGATTTTAATATTCTATTAACTACTGTAAATCCAAATTTAACAGTGAATGGATACCCTAGTAATTGGACAGAGATTGAAGCTGTTGTTTCCGGTATTCCTGAAGGGGAGTTTAGAACTGGTAGAATTGGATTTTGGTATCATTTTCCAAATGGAGGTTACAAAAACTGCCAAACACGAAATCAATTACCTACTCCAGTAGCTTATACATTTAATTCAGCAACAAGCATTATTAGTGAATTAAATTCTCAAGTAGGTTATGCTGCTGCAGTATTATTTTCTAGTATTGATGTTATAACAGCTCAAGCTCAAACTCAGCTAGGATTTAATGGAACTTACATTGGGATTGATGATCTAAGACACTATTCTGAAGAATTAATATTACAACATGGAGGAGGAACTAGAGAATATACATATGGTTCTTTAACATTAGGATTTAAAGGTTCTACTTCTTGTAATGCTCCTAATTACCCCTATAAATATTATAAAGACTTTTGGCTTTGGAATAACCGCAAAACACCAATTACAGTTACTGTAGATATAGAGCCAGGATCTAATCCTGAAGATTTTCAAATTACTACACCTACAACTTTAACTATACAACCTGGTAAAGCAGAGTTAATTACTGTTGAATTAAAAAACATAAGTGTTGGAAGTCTAAAAACAGGATCTGGAATATTAGTCGTTAGAGAAAATAATGCGTTTAGATTAGCCGAAAACTTAAGATTTGCAAAAGAACCAATTGGACCTCCAGCTGCCAAATGTAAAACATTTACAGAAAGTGTTGTGTTAGATGATTCAACAGGCATTTATATGATGGATCAAACCGAAATTAAAACATTATTTGATGCTGGTTCTGTTGATGGATGCGGAGGTAAAGACCTAAAATACAGTATCACACCTCATCATTGGGCAAATACTGGTTTTGAACCATATCCCTTTACCTGTAGTGATGCTGGAGCAATTACTCAATCAAGTTCAAACACCAAAACATTTTATATGGTTGTTGAAAATGGTTTCGAAACAAACGGGGGACAAACAAATAAATGCCCAGTAAATGTTACTATTCGTCCTGCTACTGTTCCTCAATTAACATGTGTAGATACCTTAAACTATTATTTAGGCATTCAACTTAATTCAACAATCCCGTTAACTTCAATTACTAGTCAAGCTCCAGTTGTTACTAGTGTATGTTCTACTACTCCTAATTTAACCAACCTTACTCAAAAGCAATATTATGGAAACTTTGAGAGTATTGGAATTCCAAATGAAATTGGAGCAGGTGAATATATTGCCAATTGGGAAGCTATTGATGGTGGAGGTAATAAGGGAAAATGTACTAGTGTGATTAACGTATTAGATACAGTTAACCCACGAGCTTTCTGTTTTGACACAGTCAATATAGGTTACACGGAGTTAATAGCTGGAGATTGGGCTATTAAAACACAAATCAAACCAATTGATTTAGATGATGATAGTGAAGATAATGGAAGTCTTGCGCCTAGAGCTAAGGTTTCTACAACATGGAATGGAAACACAACTTGGCAAAATGGCATTACATTCTCTTGTGCTGATGCCGATACCGGATTTATGGTTTCACTTCAAGTTGAAGATAGGGCAGGAAATAAAGATGTATGTTCATCATATGTTCGAATAATGCCTCCTGAAAATCCACAGTGTAGGGATATAAGTATTGATTTAGAAGGACCAACAGGAACAAAAACAATTGAGCCAGGAGATTTATTATTAAATGGTGGAAATGGTGTTTGTGGTATTTATAACGCTTCTGTTTCTCAGTTTAATTTTAATTGTGTTAATGTAAATCAAACAATACCGATAACAGTTTCTTATTTGGATGCATCTAACAACCCTCATTCTTGTATATCGAACGTAACGGTAAACCAATATTCAGAAGCGATAACTTGTGATGACACAATATACCTATCGGTTCCTTCCTATAGCTTAGATTTTCAGGCTCCTTACACCATCACTCCCCCGTTAAGTTCATTCTGTTCTAGTCAAATTAACTACACGGTTACTGCAAATGGAGCTGGTAGTTTAAACACCTCAACTACAGGTAATCTATTTGCTAGTTTTCCTGTTGGAATAACATATTTAACAAGAACAGCTACCTCAAATGGAGAAACTTACACATGTTCTCAAGTTATTTATGTCAAAGATGATACTCCACCTGCTGTGGTGTCTGCACCAAATAACGAAACAAGAGCATTACCATCTTTAGGAGCCTGTACGCTCAATTATACCATTGAAAATCCATTCCAACAACAGTCTTATGTTCAATGGAGCTATACCATGACTGGTGCCACTGTAGATTCTCAAGCATTTAATATAAACGACTATTTATATTATCAAGATAGAGATGTTGAATTAAAGCCAGGAATAACCACTATTACGCTAAGAGCAATTGATCAAATAGGAAATGAAACTGTTTTAACCTATACCTATGATTTATTTGTACAATTCTTACAAACACCAACTGTTAAATCAGATGAGATGGAAGATAATGATGTGATTGTTGGAGATTTTTGCGGAGAAACATATAATTATCAAATTTCTAGTCCAGTTAAAAATGGATGTCAGCACACAGATTACCAATGGTATTACGAAGTAAGAGATGGTTATTTAGGAAATATCCTGTATGAAAGAGATTTCATTTCAGAAGATTCTGGAGCACTCATACCCATACTAATTAGTTCTCAGTTTAATCAAAATATTTTTAATGTAGTTCATTTTGGATATCACAACAAAACAACTGGTGCAAGAATATATTCAACACATTCTTCAGTTCGAGTATATGATCAAGCAGATGATGTTCTTTGTAATTTTGACACTACTATTTTCTTTGCAAATACAATTTCCTATACATATGACTACGCCATAAAAGTGCCTCAAGAATTTTGTCCCTTATCAAAGTGGGGATACGAAGTTTCAGGAGCAACAGTGGCGTATTCAGAACAAGATCTCTCAGCTAATTATTCTCCCAATCAAGCAGAGGTATTAAGCTTTTACAATTGGAGTAGAGCTTATCCAATATATAACATAGATTCAACAGTAACTGTAGCTTTAAATCCTGGATTAAACTATGTTAAGCTAAGATTTTTAGAGCAAAGTGGTAATGTACTAGATACTTGCACTTACATAGTAAATGTTGTTGATACATCTACTCCAAGTATGACCTGTCCATCTGATGTTAGTTTACGTAGATCTAATCCTGCTGAATGTGACATTAATGTTGGCGCAACCTGTCAACAAATCAATGGCTTTAATTATCCATTTGGTATAAGTGGTATAGGACTACAAGGTAACAATGGAAGTATTGAGATTGATAAATCTGACATGCCTAATTCCATAACACTGCGTTCAAAAGAAACAGTACAATCTAATAATGATGCCTTTATTTTAATTCCTATTAATTGTAGCGGAACACTTTCTTTTGATTGGGAATACAGCAGCTCGTTTACAGGAAATTTTAGACCATTTTATGTCGTAAACAAATACGATCCTGATGAATATTTTAAGCCTGCACTTCCAGGTTACAACCCTAGTTTAAGTGGAATTCAAACAGGTACATTTACTTTAGCTGTAGATACTGGTGAAATTGTAATTTTTGGTTTAAATGAAGGAGGTAAAGATCCAGGATATTTAAAAATCAGTAACTTCTCAGCCCCTTATTCCGATCCTACAGATAGTATTCCTGAGCCTATTTTTACCGAACATCCATTATTATATTATGAAGCACATAGAAAAACTAATTTTACAATAGGTGAGCATGAAATTGATTATGTACTATACAACCAAAACAATGGAAATAGATTTACTTGTACCCAAAAAGTAACAGTAATTGATGATTTTGCAGCAACTTTAGCTTGCGTAGACGATACTATTTATTTAAATGATGATGGTAGAGCAATTCTTGAAACAGAAAACATTGTTACTTCATGCTTTTCGGTTTCTTCGACTACACTAAGTAAAGATACATTCGATTGTGGAGATATTGGTACTAAACAAATTATTGTACAAAGCATAGATGGTAACGGAGATACTTTAACCTGCACCCCAAATATTACTGTTTTAGATATTACACCACCTGTTATTCAAAGCTTAAGAGTTAGGGTTGATTTAGATAATGCGGGTAATGGTACATTAAATGACTCCTTACTGTATACTGTCACCTCTGATAATTGTTATTTAGATACTGTATATGCTGCAACAACTACTTTTGATTGTTCATTTAGTGGGGCAAATTCAATTTTGGTAACTGCTATAGATTCTAGTGGTAATGTGACCACTTCAGAAATAGTAGTTGATGTTTATCCTTCTAGCTTTGTTAATGATCCTAGCAGTGAAGAAACAGTCTGTGTAGGTCAAGAATTAACTTATTTTGCTAAGTCTGGAGCTGTTGGTAACCCATTAACATACGAATGGCAAAGAAGAAGTAAAAAAGATACAATTCAAGCATGGAATTTTTATACCTCTCAGCATGAAGTCCCAATGATAAATGGAGCTATTTCAACAAATAACCAATTTGCAAGATTAAAAATAAATCAATACCATGATTATACTTACATGTCATACTTAAAAAATAATGATATTCATTTTGCCCGGTTAGATACAATTACAGAGAAATGGGAGCCAGCTTTTGTTCCTTTAGAAAGACCTGCTAGTGGTAAATATTATTTCGACTTATTTAACTATGATGATTTTCCTTTTGTTACTTATTTAGATGCTTTGGGTAAAGTGGAAACAAGAAGGTATGGTGGAGGAGGAAGAGATGCTTTTCCTAATAAGAATTGGGAACCAATAGACACCTTGTTGTTTTTTACTATTAATCAAGACTTTAATGATTTATACGGCAATGACGGTTCTTTTTTTCCAGTTAGATATGATGGTATAGTACACGCAGCCAAAGAAAAAACAAGTATTGGCTTTAAGGATCAATGGAATATGTATAATGAAAGCGTTTCATTTTCTACCTATGTAACTAATGCAGATAATGTTGCTGGAATGAGAAATACGCTTAATCAAAATTTATTTTTTGAACTTCTTTCGAATGTAGGTGGTACTATAATTGGTTTTGATTCTTTAACTAATGATCCAACAGACAATAGTGCATTATTTACAATGGATTCTCATAATGATGTTGCACATGTCGCCTATAAATCAGCAACTGGTAAAATATCAGTAAAAAAATATGATGGAGCTAACACATGGAGTAATGTAGGGAGTTTAGATTTTTCTTCGAACGAAGTATTTTTAATAGATATTGGCGAAGTAAACGATACACTTTATGCAACATACCTTGAAACCGGAGGACATCTAGAAGTTAAAAAATTTAATGGTTCTTCATGGGTAAATATGGGATCACCAACTAATGATCTATCTTTACTAAATGGCATTTCTTCAGTAGAAATAGTCGATATAAATGATAACCCAGGAATATATGTAAAGTATGGTGGCATAGAAAGATTAATCGTTAATCAAGGATGGGAACATTATAATTACAATAGTGCTTTACAGGTTCCAACTGATGTTCCTGGAGAATACGAATACAGAGTAATATCCAAAAAAAATAACTGTGCGTATACAGTATCAGGCACAAAGAAAGTAATTGTTAAAGAAGTGCCTTCTTTAACTGTAGCGGATACTGCTATTCTATATGCTGGTTCTGTGGTGTTAAATCCTCAGACTACTGCAGGAGAAGTTAATTGGCTAAATTCAGCCTATAGTTTTCTTGATACAGGAAATACTTACACCACTCCAAATTTAATTGAAGATGCTGTTTACTACGTTTATGCCGATAATAGTCCATGCCTATCTGATACGTTAACAGTAAATGTATTTGTAAATGATGATAGTATAATGCATCATACGTTTACTTACACAGATACAATTTGCTTTGGCGAATCAATGTTAGCTTCGTTAGATAGTACACAATATCCTTTTTGGTATCAATTAGAGAAAAAGGGAGTAGATGGTAATTTTTATGCTACTTCGGGTCCGGCACCTTGGCCAGATAAATACCACACTCCTGATTCAACTTCAGAATATAGATTGAAAATTGTCGAAAAAATTTATGATGCGGCATCTACAGAGGTAAATCCATCATTAACTGAGCATTGGAGTTTTGGAAAACCAAACCTACCTGTAAATAATGAATTAACCACAGAAGCTTGGATATACTCTACGAGTTCATCTTCGAGCAATACCTTTGGTTTATTATATACGGATGCAGAATTTAACGATCCTGATAGTTTAAAAAATTGGGAATGGTCACAAGGAAAATTCAGAGTTTATCATGGAAATACAAACAGAGAAATTAGTTTCCCAAGCAATCCATCAAATCAATGGTTTCATGTAGCTACAACTGCTAATGAAAATGGTTTAAAAATATATTATAATGGTGTTCAGGTTGCTAGTAGTAATGATACAACTTTTGCTCCAATAAATAGTCATAATGCTACGTTAAGCTTAGGGCTTGATGAGTATAAAGTCAAGGCAACCAGTCTAGCTCAAATTGATGAGTTTAAAGTTTGGAATGTGGAAAGATCTCCTTCTGAAATTGCTTCTTTTTACGATTCTTGTGTCAACCAAAATTCATTTGGTCTGCTTTTATATAACGATTTTACAGAGTTTAATTTAGATTCGTTAAAATTCACCTCAGCAATAGGTAACAATGCATATGTAAAAAATAAAAACAACACTATTTATCCATATCAAGGATTTAGAAATGGGGATTGTGGGGATACTGCTGTTAGTGAAATGTTTTTAGATCCTTTTAAAGTTGTTGTACTTACTGGAGAAGATCAAATTACTAGTACTACTGATTATTATTCTCCTCTTTACGATTATTGTGGAGGAGATACGGCTATTCTTGTTGCAACAGCTTCCAATGGAATGGTTCAATGGTATGATTCCATTGAAGGAGGAAATTTGATTGCAACCGGAG
Source organism: Flavobacteriales bacterium (assembly GCA_020630395.1). Classification (GTDB taxonomy): domain Bacteria; phylum Bacteroidota; class Bacteroidia; order Flavobacteriales_D; family CAJJDF01; genus CATLPG01. The sequence continues at coordinate 32,802 of JAHDBM010000005.1, read as the reverse complement.
ATACATTAAAAGTTTACCTTGAAAAAGATTCATCTTTCTTTGCACAAGCTGCGAATACCCCATGTGAAAGGATTGAAGTATATGCTATGGACATTCCTGGGTTTGCAAGTATTGATTCTATTTTATCTGATACACTCTGCTTTGATGCCTTCAGTGGAAGACCTCCTTCATTAGGAGAAGCTAATTTAAATGTTTATTACAATGGAGATGAATACTATATCTATACTGATTCTATTGGGGGTTCTCCTGAAGATGAATATGATATTGAGTTAAGCAGAACTGACACTATTTACATTGAAGCAGTTCAACTTGACCCAAATAATGATACAGTTTTATGTAGCACAGGTAGAGTACCTCATATTGTTAATGTTAATGTGCCACAAATTACTTATTATAGTGGAGACACAACACTTTGCGAACCTGGAAGTGCAACATTGGTTGCTAATGGGGTTAATGGTGTTGTCGAATGGTGGGATGCAAGTCAATCCTTTGTTGTTCATGTGGGAGATACTTTTGTAACACCAGTTTTAACTTCTTCTGAAACGTACTGGATTTATGTTCTTGGCGGAGATTATTGTTGGTCAAATGGACAGCAAGTTGATGTTACAATTGGTGGGTTTCAAGAAAGTTTTGACACTATTTTATCTTGTGATCCTTACACCTGGATAGACAGCAATACATACTATGTATCGGATACCAATATTACTTATCAAAAAAGTAATCCAAGTGGATGTGATAGTTTATTTCATCTTAATCTGTTAATCAACAACATTAATGATATAACGGTTGATGCTACTCAACATAATATTTGTGTTGGAGACTCGACAGATATTATATTAACCAATACACAGTTAGGATACTCCTACACCATCAGAGATACCAGTAATAACAATATTATTGCAGGTCCAGTTCTAGGAAATGGTTTTAACATATATGTTAATACGGGATTACTTAATGTAAATACGGGGTATGTTGTTGAGGCTAGTAATTCTGACTCTTTAGGCAGCCAAGATATTACATGCAATCTTAATTTAACTGATACTTTAACTATATCAGTTGGTGAAGCAAGGTCAACAACTTTAGCTGCTATATGTAACAGTTATTTTTGGAACGGAAACACCTATACATCAACTGGTATCTATACTGATACGTTAACCTCAGCAGCAGGTTGTGATTCTATAGCAACTTTAGACTTAACTATTTTTCAACCATCCTTCTATACCGATTCAATTGTTGCTTGCGACTCGTTAGTTTGGCACGATTCTACCTACTATGTGTCAACAAATGGTCCAACTTGGGTTGGTACTAATCCATTTGGGTGTGATTCTACAGTAACGCTCAACCTGACGATTGTAAATAGTTCATCAATACTTGATACAAATGTTATCGCATGTGAATCATTCAATTGGAGAGATAGTATTTACGTATCAAGTGGAACTTTCTATGATTCCTTAATAAATTCTCAAGGATGTGACTCTGTTTACACACTACATCTAACTATTAACCAAAATAAATTAGAAGACACGATTGTTACCGCATGTGATTCCTATTTTTGGCAAGGAAACACATATTCAAACAGTGGTACGTATTATGACACCCTTACCACAGCTACTGGTTGTGATTCAATACTCAAGTTATTCTTATTTATCGATTCTAGTTCTACTTTCGACACAGCAATTATCGCTTGTCAAGCTTTCAATTGGATTGGTAATGTGTATACCACATCAGGTATATACAAAGACACTTTAGTAAATAATGGTGGATGTGATTCAATAGTTACCCTCAATTTAACTCTTAATAGTGCTTCTAGTTCAGATACATCTATAAATAATTGTTATAGTTATGAATGGAGAGGAGTTGTTTATCAAAGCTCAGGAACATATCATGATACATTAATAAATTCAGTAGGTTGCGACTCTATTCTAACCCTACATTTAACTATAGATACAACAACATATTCTGACACAAATGCTACTTCATGCATCCCTATTTCTTGGAAGGGTAACGTTTACAATATATCAGGAACATATCATGATACTATTTTCAATGCTAATGGGTGTGACTCCATTATTACTTTAAACCTAACAATTGATACAGGAAGTATACATGACACCAATGTAATAGCTTGTGATTCATTTATGTGGAGGGGAAATTACTACTCAATAAATGGTGTATATCAAGACTCTCTAATTAATAGTAATGGTTGTGATTCAATTGAGCAATTGACACTTAATATTATTGACAGCTATAGCATTGATACATTTGCTGTAAGTTGTGATTCATTTACTTGGAGAGGAAACAACTATATTTCAAGTGGTATTTATAGAGATACACTAAGTTCTATAAATGGATGTGATTCTATTATATCTTTAAATCTAACCATTAATAATAGCATAATATCTGATAGCACTCTTGTGTCATGTGATAGTGTATTTTGGAGGGGCAACACGTATTTAATCTCAGGGATTTACATGGATACGTTAAATACAACAAGTGGGTGTGATTCTATTTTAAGATTACACTTAACCATTAATCAAAGCACTACAGGAAATGAAACAGTTTCAACTTGCGGAAGCTATTATTGGCCAGCTGCTGATTCTACTTATAACCTTTCAGGAGTGCATCAAACCACTATTAGTAATACAAATGGTTGTGATTCTATCATTACATTAAACTTAGCACTATCACCAAATGCAGTAACAGATACAGCTGCTTCAGCATGTGGAGACTTTAATTGGAGAGGCAATATATACAATGTAACTGGAACATATTATGATACTGTTGGAACAGCTGGTAATGGATGTGATTCTATAGTTCGATTAAACTTCACAAGTCTTAATCCAATTAATCAAACTGTATATGCAGTTGACACTATTTTATGTAATGGTGATAGCACTCTTGTTATCTTAGATTCATCTCAAGTAGGCATACAATATTATTTAAGAGACAATACGAATGATAGTATTATTTTAGGACCAATAACAGGAACTGGTAGTTCAATTACCTTCTCAACTGGTTTATTATCTAGTTCAATTGATTATAATATCCTAGCAGAGGGAGAAACACCTTATTATGGAGTGAATCTTCCACTTATGAATGATTACATTGAAATACAATCTCCATATAGCGCTTATGGAACCGAGCTAACAATTGAAGGTTGGGTATATTCAGATACTGGTAATGATGAAATTTGGGCTGGACAATCTACACCTAGTGTTGATAACATGGGTACAAATGTTTGGCTTTGGCATAACAATGTATTCTATGTAAATGATGCTGGAGTATGGAGAGCGATTGGAATTCCAGCTTTACCAGCTGGATGGACACATCTTGCAACAGTTGCTGATGCTTCTGGTTTAAGAGTATATTTTGATGGTGTTCAGCAAGGTGCTGCTGGAGTAGGAATAAGTTCATCAATTGTTCAAAATCCCGCTTCCGAAATACACATAGGTAAAGATCCTAGATTTCCAGCTGGAACTCCAGGTAGATCAACAACCTCAGCATACTCAAATTTTAGAGTATGGAATGAAGCACGAACATCCGGAGAACTTATTACATACAGGGATTCACTTTTAAATGGAACCCATCCAAATTTGGTTCAATCTTTACCGTTTATCGAAAATCAAGATGACACAATCTCGGCTTTAGTTGGTAATGAAGGTATCGCTAAAAATACATCCCCTACTCTATGGCTTAAAAGAGCTTTTGGGTGTTCGAGCGAAATGGATGATGTTTTAAGCATCAATGTATTCGATCCAACTACAAATACATATCACGATACAGCTTGTGATAGTTTAGTAAGTCCATCTGGAAATTATGTTTGGAACATTTCGGGAATGTATATTGATACAACAAAGACTTCTTCTTCTTGTCATATTGATACTGTTAATCTAGTAATTAATATGACTACTACAAGCAGTACAACTCAAGTAGCTTGTGAATCTTATGATTGGCAAGGAACAACTTATACTGCAAGTGGAGTATATCACGATACCATATCGAATGCAATAGGATGTGATTCGTTAATGACACTTAACCTAACAATCGATACAGCAACTTCTAGTAGTACAACTCAAGTAGCTTGTGAATCTTATGATTGGCAAGGAACAACCTATACAACAAGTGGAGTATATCACGATACTATATCGAATGCAACAGGATGTGATTCGTTAATGACACTTAATCTAACAATCGATACAGCAACTTCTAGTAGTACAACTCAAGTAGCCTGTGAATCTT
>JAHDBM010000005.1:21666-28463 GCA_020630395.1 Flavobacteriales bacterium | reverse complement strand
TGACACTTAACCTAACAATCGATACAGCAACTTCTAGTAGTACAACTCAAGTAGCCTGTGAATCTTATGATTGGCAAGGAACAACTTATACTGCAAGTGGTGTATATCACGATACCATATCGAATGCAATAGGATGTGATTCGTTAATGACACTTAACCTAACAATCGATACAGCAACTTCTAGTAGTACAACTCAAGTAGCCTGTGAATCTTATGATTGGCAAGGAACAACTTATACTGCAAGTGGTGTATATCACGATACCATATCGAATGCAATAGGATGTGATTCGTTAATGACACTTAACCTAACAATCGATACAGCAACTTCTAGTAGTACAACTCAAGTAGCTTGTGAATCTTATGATTGGCAAGGAACAACCTATACTACAAGTGGAGTTTATCACGATACCATATCGAATGCAACAGGATGTGATTCGTTAATGACACTTAACCTAACAATTAAAGTGATTGACACATCAGTAAGCATAATTGGTAATTCCTTAGAAGCAAATCAAGATAGTGCTATTTATAAATGGATAAACTGTAACACACTAGCTGTTGAAGATTCTTCAAAGATTTTTTATCCTGGTAACTTAGATCCATATTATGTAATAATTACTTATGATGGATGTACTGATACATCAGGCTGTCACGTAATAGATTCTAATACAACCGAATTAGAATATAATGGAAATGATTTAGAGATTATGGTCTACCCTAACCCATTCTTTGATAATATCAATATAGAACTTGAAGAGATATCAAAAGATGCTAAGATCATAGTTAGAGATAATTACGGCAAGCTTGTTTATCTAGAAGAAAATATAAATTCTAAAATTGTTACAATTCCTTTAAAAGATGTTGAAAGAGGCATATATTATATTAGCATCAGTGTTAAAAACGTTAATAAAACAGTTAGAATTATAAAACTATAAGTAATAAATCAAGCCAATCGAATATCGATTGGCTTTTTTTATTAATAAAACCGAGAAACATCTACTTCCTTATTAAGTTCAGTTTCATCAATTAAATGACTTGTAAACTGTTTCGCAAAATAGGGAGCAAGCATAACCCCTTTTGTACCTAAACCATTAAATATTCCTATTTGATTATGGTGTTTATGTAATCCAATAATTGGTCTACGATCCTTGGTTGCTGGTCTAATACCAGTTGTATGATCAATAATCTCCATTTTATTCGACAAAACAGTTCTCACTTTTTTTAGTAGCTCTTCCCTACCCCCTTCGGTTGGTTCATAAGATAAATCTTTCCAATTATAAGTAGCCCCAACCTTATAGACCTCATCTCCTAAAGGAAGCATAAAAAAACCCTTGTTTAAAATTGCATCTGTATTGAGTTTTTTAATTTTTAACGTCAATAATTCTCCCTTTGTGGGTACAAAAGGTAACTCACTAAACAATGGATTATTTCGTACTCCATCTCCTTCACAAAAAATAAGTTTCCTTGCTTTTATCCCTTTATACTCCACCTCATCATCTTTCAAAGCTAGATCAGCATGTGAAAAAGGTTCTTCCATTAAACAAAATAACTCACTTAAATATGATCTGTACCCCTTTAAAAAAGATGTTGTATTTACCCAACCAGCTTCTTTCACTATACCAAAACCAAATTCATTTGGGATATTATTATTGCTTAACTCATTACTATCTTCATTAGAAAGATATTGCTCATAACCATCTTGTGATGAGCGTATCATCCAGTCATTTTGCTGTTCTACAGAGGCAAAGATTCTTATAATGTCTTTTTTATATAAAAATGATGCGTTTACTAACTCTTCTACTTCAGAATAAGTCTGATTTAATTGAGGCATTAAATCATCAGCCATCCAACTCTTATTAAGTCGTTTAAAAACAATAGGATTAAACATCCCTGCTGCAATTAAACTTGAATTAGCCTTATGATAATCATCAATAACCAAAACCTTTTTACCAGATTTTGTTAATTCAAAATGAAGAAGAGTCCCTGCAATTCCTTGCCCAACAATTATATAATCGAATTCTGTTTTAATACTAGCAGTTTTAGAAAAGAATATGTAAGTTTATTCAAAGATAATCTTCTAAGATTAATATAAACAATAAGTAAAAACTTTACACATAATGGCAAACGAAATAGAACACGTTCACTGCTTAATAATAGGATCAGGACCAGCAGGATATACTGCGGCAATATATGCAGCAAGAGCAAATATGAAACCTGTACTATATGAGGGAATGCAACCTGGAGGTCAACTTACTACTACTAATGAAGTAGAAAACTTTCCTGGCTACCCAGATGGTGTTACCGGACCAGAGATGATGATGCAACTTAAAGCTCAAGCAGAACGATTTGAAACAGAAGTAAGAAGTGGTTGGATAACAAAAGTTGATTTTACTAATGGAGGTAAACACAAAGTGTGGGTTGATAATGAAAAAGAAATACATGCTGACACAGTAATTATTTCTACAGGAGCTTCTGCTAAATATTTAGGGCTACCATCTGAACAAAAATACCTAGAAATGGGGGGTGGAGTTTCTGCATGTGCTGTATGTGATGGGTTCTTTTATAAAGGGCAAGAAACAGTAATAGTAGGAGCAGGAGATAGTGCTTGTGAAGAGGCACATTACCTATCTAAAATATGTACTAAAGTTACCATGTTAGTTAGAAGAGATGTATTTAGAGCATCTAAAATAATGGCCGAAAGAGTTAAAAAAACTCCAAATATTGAAATCTTATTCAATACTGAAACAGAAGAGGTGTTAGGTAATGATATGGGTGTTACGGGAGCTAGAGTAAAAAATAATAAAACTGGTGAAACTAAGGACATCCCATGTACTGGATTTTTTGTAGCCATTGGTCACAAACCAAACACAGATATATTCAAAGGACAAATTAATTTAGATGAGACAGGTTATATTAAATACGAAGAGCCTGGAACTTCTAAAACAAATATACCTGGGGTTTTTGTATCTGGTGATGCTGCCGATAAAAACTACAGACAAGCTATTACCGCAGCCGGAACAGGATGCATGGCCGCTTTAGATGCTGAGCGTTATTTAGCTTCTATCGAAGATTAACAAACCGACTATTCTTTTTAAAAGCCGATTCATTAGAGTCGGCTTTTTATTTACACACATATTTTATTATTTTCATACATGGCTGCAGATGAATTGATAAAAGAAGAAACTTTAGTTTCTTTAAATGAGCACTTTCAAATAACTACATGGGGGTTAATTGGTATTGCTATTGTTATTGTTAGTGCCTTTTTAATTCTTAAAATCCTCAGGGTATTACTTTTGCGATATGCAAAAAGAATTAAACTAGATGAAAGCAGAATCAAATCTGTAATCCAAATTATCAAGTACTTAGTTTGGGTAATAGCACTTATAATTTGTTTAGATTTTTTACACGTTAAAGTAACGCTTTTACTTGCAGGAGCAACTGCCTTACTTGTAGGTGTTGGTTTTGGAATGCAAAATATATTTGCTGATGTAATCGGTGGTATTATTATTTTATTTGATGGTTCTGTTCAAATGGATGACATTATAAAAGTTGGTGATATAAAAGGACAAGTAAAACGAATTAAAATTAGAAACACAGTTGTAAAAACTATTGAAGATTTTACTGTTATTGTTCCTAACAGAATGTTTATAAATGACTATGTGTCCAACTATTCTCATAATAATGTACTTACTCGATTTAATGTTCAAGTTGGAGTAGCTTATGGTTCTGATACTAGTTTGGTTAGGGAAATATTGATTAATTGTGCCAAAGCTCATAATTTAGTGAGTGATAAACCAAAACCTTTTGTCCGTTTTGATGATTATGGAGATTCTGCTCTAATTTTCAACCTATACTTTTGGAGTAAAGAAGTATTTACTATTGAAAATATACAAAGCGATTTAAGGTTTATGATAGATAAGGAGTTTAGACAAGCTAACATTACGATACCCTTTCCCCAAAGAGAAATTACAATTTCTCAACAAAATGTAGTTAAAGAATCTTAACACGTTATTATTAAGATTTAAAAAACCTTATATTTGATTTTGAAATTCAACAATAATTCATGGTTCATCAGTTAAATCTAAACAACTCTGTTTTTAACACATTTATAGCAGAACTTAGAGATAAAAACATACAAAAAGATTCTATGCGCTTTAGGCGTAATTTAGAACGTATTGGCGAAATATTTGCTTATGAAATAAGCAAAACACTTAGTTACAAAGAAACAGCTGTTCAAACACCATTAGGAGAAGCTAAAGAGCAACTAATGAGTGAACAACCTGTTTTAGCCACTATTTTAAGAGCTGGTTTACCATTACATATTGGATTATTGAATTATTTCGACAAAGCCGAAAATGCGTTTATTTCTGCATATAGAAAATCAACATCAAAAACAGATTTTGAAATAGAAATAGAATATTTATCTAGTCCTAAAATTGATAATAAAATTTTAATATTAAATGATCCTATGTTAGCTTCTGGTGCTTCTATGGTATTAGGATATGAAGCTATGTTAAGCAAAGGTTTACCAAAAGAGCTACATGTAGTAGCTATAATTGCAAGCAGGAAAGGGTTAGAATATGCGCAAGCAAATTTACCTAAAGGAACTATTTTTTGGATAGGTGCAATTGATGAAGAATTAAACGACAAATCATATATCATTCCTGGACTTGGAGATGCTGGTGATTTAGCTTATGGAACTAAAGAATAACGTATGATTTGGGCTAATATTGGTGTCTTTTTTATTGCTACTGTTAAATTCCTTTTCGCAGCAGCAGCAGGTAGAACAGCTGGTAACGACTTTCTTACTACTCTAGTAATAATTTCTCTTGGAGGTATAGCAGGTATGACTGTTTTTTATTACTTTACAGATAATGTTGTCCGTTTTTTTGCTAAAATTGATTGGCTAACTAATGGATTTAAAAAACTAATGGGAAACATAAGAGTTATGCTTGGTTTTAAACGAAATAAAGAAAAAAAGACGTTTACTAAGTTTAATAGATATATTGTTAAAATGAAAAATAATCCTTACGGAGTATATGTTATTGCACTATTAGGAGCCTCATTTATCTCAATCCCTATTGGAGCTATACTAGCTGCGAACTTTTATTCTGAAAAAAAATCTACTATTTTTATTTTGTATGGAGCAATATTAATAGTTGCTACTATTACTACTTCCATAGCATATCTATTTTAAATTCTAGTTGCAATTTTAGAAAGCGAACCTTATCTTAATAGGATGAGGCTTATTCATTACATATTTTTTATTGTTTTTATTAGCCTTAGTTGTAAAAAGAAAAAAGAGCAAATAATAAAGTATAAGCCCTTATCCTACTTTTATGAATATGATATAAGCCCTGTTATACAAAAAAAATTATCTCCAAAAAAAAAACAAAAAGTTCCGTTCGAATATAATTTAATTTACGATCCATTTCTTAAAAACAATTCTCCAGAAGCATTAACCAAAAGCACTTATTGGTATAAAGCAGGTGGTACGCCTGAAGTAAAATTAATGAAGAAAAAGGAATCAATAGTAAACATTGCTAAAAGAGGAAAAAAACCTGATTTTAGAAAAGCATATCCTATTTTAATAGAAAACAATCATGAAAAAGACACCTTATACCTAAAATTATTTAGAGGAAAGATGCTCATCATGCAAGAGTCCTTTCATGAGAAAAAGGATAAATGGATTGCTATGGAATATTTTGCTAAAGAGAAAATGGGCTATTATTATTATAAAATATATCCAAAAGAATATATCTATACAAAAGTGCCTATATATGAAGGGAAAGCAAAGAAAGAACTCCGAATAAAAGTAATCATCAATGATTCAACAACCCAATACTTACCAACTTTCGAGGGGAGTATACCATGGGAAATTTCAAAATAATTTCATAATTGAATTACCAAAATCACTACAATTAGTTATCTTCAATTAATATGATGAGAGTTACCATATACGGACGTCATTTTAAAGATGATTTCATTCCTTATTTCGAACATTTAATTCATGAATTAAACGCTAATAATATTGGCTACCAAATAAATGGGAAATTTCATGAATTTCTTTTATCTAAAAACATCAATTGCATTGCTAATGCAAGTGTATATAAAAAAAGCAGTGACATCATAAGACCAGTCGATTTTTTAGTAAGTATTGGTGGAGATGGGACTATACTAGACACTATCACTTCCATTAACGATACTGGTACTCCAATTGTTGGAGTTAACTCTGGTAGACTTGGTTTTTTGTCTAATACAGCCAAAGATGAAATAAAAGAAGTTATTCAATATCTAAAAGCTGGTAATTACAGAATTGAGCAAAGAACACTTTTACAGCTTGAATCTAAAAAAAGCCTTTTTGGAAAATATAATTTTGCCTTAAATGAATTAACTGTTCATAAAAAAGACTCTTCTTCCATGATGACTATTCATGCTTATGTAGATGATGTTTATTTAAATAGTTATTGGGCTGATGGTTTAATAATTGCTACACCAACAGGATCAACAGCTTATTCGCTTAGTTGTGGCGGTCCAATTTTAACTCCTGGTTCTCACAACATGGTTATTACTCCTATTGCTCCTCATAACCTTAATATTCGTCCTATGATTGTATCGGATGATGTTACGATTAAATTAAAAGTTGAAGGAAGAGAAGATACCTTTTTAGCAACACTAGATTCTAGATCTGAAGAAATTACCTTAGAAGATGAACTCATTATATCAAAAGCCAATTTTAAAATAAATCTTGTACAATTTCCTAACCAAGACTTTTTCTCAACTATTAGAAATAAGTT
>JAHDBM010000005.1:1800-21566 GCA_020630395.1 Flavobacteriales bacterium | reverse complement strand
TAAATCTTGTACAATTTCCTAACCAAGACTTTTTCTCAACTATTAGAAATAAGTTATTATGGGGGATGGATAAACGAAATTGAACCTTTTTTAGGTTAAAGATGTATACATTATTAAATATAAATCATGAAAAGCTTAATCACTATGTTATTAATAACAAGCATATTCTCTTGCTCATTATTCAAAAAGAAAGATAATACCATTACCCATACAGACACTAATATAACTTCAAATGAAAATATATGGACCGATTATGTTATAGGTAAACCCTACATAAAAGCTTTTGAAGCTAGAGAAAAAATTGCTAAAAAATGGAAAATCAACTACACCTATATTTTTGCTGGTTGTGATGCAAACAAAAAAAGCTTGGCTATTGCAGAAGATTATGCAGCATCAAATAAAATCTACTTTAAAAAATTAGAAAAAATTCATGGAGAAGATTGGAAAGAGCGATTTGATAAAGAGGTAGATAAAATAACAGGAAAATAACAAACCTTTTATTCGATATATCGTAAAATCATCAACAACAAATATTTAGATATGAAAAAAATACACTACTTAGCATTAGTTTCATTAATTGGAATAGGATTAATGAACTTTACATCAACTACAAAATCCGATAAAATGATAGACTCAGAAGGCAATACCGCCTGTGAGGTTTATGGTAAGGTCAAGTTTGTAGATTATGGTCAAGATTATAAGGTGAAATTTGTAGATTATGGTCAAGATGTTAAAATAAAATATGTTGACTATGGAGAAAACAGCAAAGGAAAATGGAAAAAAGTTGATTACGGTCAAAAATATAAAATTAAAGTAGTAGACTACGGAGAAGACTTTAAAGTTAAAGTTGTCGATTATGGAGAAGGCTGCTAATAAGTGCTTCGAAAAATATTTAAAATGTTATCTAAAACACTGTTTTTAGATAACATTTTTTGTTTACGATTAAACCATTTAAAAAAGCAATAGTCTATATAAAGACCAAACCACTGTAATTATGAAAAAACTACTACTTATTCCACTTCTTTTTTTGTTTTTAAATGCTAGCAGCCAAAGTTTATATTTCCCTCCTACTTTAGGTCAAACATGGGATACCACATCTTTAAACTCTTTAGGGTGGTGTCAAAATGAATTAGATACCTTATTAGATTATTTAGACCAAAGAAACTCCAAAGCCTTTATCATACTAAAAGATGGAAAAATTGTAGTAGAGCATTATTTCGATTCTTTTACAAAAGATAGTGTGTGGTATTGGGCATCTGCTGGAAAAACAATGACCAGTTTTTTAGTTGGTATGGCTCAAGAAGAAGGCTACCTTAATATAAATGACACTTCTTCTAAATACATGGGGCAAGGATGGACATCTGCACCTCTAGCAAAAGAAAATTTAATAACGGTAAGGCATCAACTAGAAATGACTTCAGGATTGGATGATGGAACAGGAAATGCTGATTGTACTGATGATACTTGTTTACACTACTTAGCTGATGCTGGTACAAGATGGTCATACCATAACGCACCATATACCTTACTTGATTCTGTTGTTGAAAATGCTACAGGATCAAACTTATCTAGCTATATGCTATCCAAACTATACTCATCTACAGGTTTCTTGGGAAGCTACATTAAACTAAGTTATAACAATGTATTATTTAGTAAACCAAGAATGATGGCAAGATTCGGTTTACTTTGTTTAAATAAAGGTAAGTGGGATAATACTGTGGTTATGAGTGATACAAATTACTTTAATGATATGATAACCCCTAGGCAATCTTTAAATCAAAACTATGGCTACTTGTGGTGGCTAAACGAAAATACATCTTATATGTTACCTAGTTTACAATTCGTTTTTACTGGTAAGCCATTACCTAATGCACCAAGTACCATGTATTCTGCTCTTGGTAAAAACGGACAAATTTTAAATATAATCCCTGATCAAAATTTGGTCGTAGTGAGAATGGGAGACAATCCTGATAATAGCCTTGTGCCTACAGCATTTGCTGATACTATGTGGCAACATATCAATAACGTTATGTGTACCTCAACTGGTGTTAATACCATATCTAACCTCTCTGAGAGTATAACTGTATATCCTAATCCAGCTAATGATATCATTACCATTAGCGGTATAAAAGCTGAACGATACACCATAAAAATCTTATCGATAGATGGAAAAGAAATCATGGAGATTAACAACAAGAATCAACTTTCAACTAAAAGCTTAGTAAAAGGTAGGTATATATTAAAGCTACAAACTAAAAATGGAGTAGGAATTAAGCATATTACCCATTTATAAAATAAAGCATTTAACTACCTTTAAATAGAAAATAATGTTTTATGAAAAATACTTTTAGTGTCCGTTTAATCATTTTTCTTATCCTAAATTTTGGAGCTTTAGGGATTGGTGGGATATTACAAGGCGAAGGTCCCTTTAGTGAATGGTATCAAAATCTAAACATTGCTCCTTGGACACCTCCCGGTTGGGTTTTCGGGGCAGCTTGGACAAGTATCATGATCTGTTATTCTATTTATCTAGCTTATCAATTCAAACAAATTAAAACTGGCTTCATTATCTTGTTTCTTATTCAGTTTGTTTTAAACATTAGTTGGAACCCTGTTTTTTTTCATTACCATTTAATAGATACTGCACTAATCATTATCTCTTGTTTAACATTGGTTATCGCTCAATACATATTAGGATATAAAAAGCAAATGGGTAATAAAACTTTATTACTACTCCCTTATTTTATTTGGCTTTGTATCGCTACTTCTTTAAACGCTTATGCTTTATTGAATAATTAACACTACCTCATCTTACGAAGAGTTTTAATCTTATCGTAAGCATTAACTAGTTTTTGAAACTTGATTTTAGCCACTTCTTGATATTCTTTTCCTAAATGACTTACTTTATCTGGATGATGGATTAAAGATAGTTTTCGATATGCTTTTTTTACCTCTTCGTTTGTACATGTTTTCTTTAACCCCATAATACTATATAAATCATCAAGTATTGTGTTTTCTTTTATAGGACTATTTGTTCTTTTCTCAAATACAGATTCTTTGTATTTATAAAGTCTTAACATGGAGAACAGCATCTTTTCTCCCAATTCAATATCATGAGAGAAATGCTTTAAAAAATTTAACTCCACATCATAAAGTACTCGATCTGCAACACAAATTTCTATTGTTAAATACAATAATTGAACTTTTTCAGGATAACTTAATGACTCATTAACGGTATCTTTTATTGATTTGTAATAGACTACTTTCTCACGCTCTGTATTTGATTTTATTAAAACTAAGTTAGACTGTAAAACAGGTAGCACATTCTTTAAATAAGTTTGTGATTGTCTTTTATCAATAAAATAAATGAGAGCATTTGTTTCTTTTTCATTTTCTTTTCCATCTAGTAATATGCAATAAGCAACAATTTGACCATATAGTTTACTAAAAAGTTCTATGAGATTTTTTCTTCTCTCTTGAAATTCTTCTTCTTTCTTTTTTTTCTCTATTCTAACCCTTTCTATTTCTACAAGTTCTTCATTGGTATAAAAACCAACCCCATGAAACAGCAGGTTTGAAAGTTGTTGACAATATAATTGAAACTTGTCATTCATTGCATATACTATGATCAAAACAACTGCAATAATTACAAAAAGAAATACTATCAAAATATAATTGATCATAGCCTAAGTATAAAAAAAAGCCATTCAGAGTATACTAAATGGCTTTTAAAATAATTGGTATTAACTATTATTTTCCTAAAGAGTACAATACATCTTCATTAATAACAATAGGGTATTTAGCTTTTAGTTCTTTAATCCATTCTTTTTCAAGATATGTTTGGTAATCGCTAATGGCCATACCTCTCGTCTCATCTAACTTTTTAGTAGTAGGTGGTAATACTTCGTTTGTTTTAATAAATACAAACTTACTATTTAATACAAATGGCTCAGTAACACCAACTGTAAGGGTTCTTCCCTTTAACTCCTCTTTTTTTGCAATTTCGAACTTACCACTTTCTACTGATAAGTTTAATTGTGAGGTAGCGTTAATTTTCTTTAATACTTGATTAGCATTATAATTACTGTCTTTTACATATTCTAATGCTTTGTAAATATTGTCTTTTTTTACCGCACTGTATATCTCAACATCCCCTCTTTTTTTCCATTGGTAACGATCTTTATTTTTCTCGTAAAACGCCTCCAACCCAACAGTATCTTTAGATGCTTTTTTCCAAACCTTTTGTTCTGTTAATTCAAATAATAAAATCCCGTCTTCATACTCTTGCATTAATGCTTTGTATTCTGGATATTTTACTTCTAACCTACTTCTTTCAAATTGCATTAATTCTTGACTAACAAATGCATTGTATTTAGCCTTAATATCAACTTCTTTTTGTGATGGATGAGCTTTCATAAACTTTGTAAAGTCAGCAACTTTAACAACTGTTTTTGGTTTAAAACATCCTTTTTTCACACTATACTTAAACGCTTTCTTACCATCAAAACTAGATACATCAGGTGTTCCAGATTCCATTCCAGCTTTATAGGCCTTGCTGTAATCTGCTAACCATTTTTTTGAGTAATCTTTATAATGATACTCGTCTTTTAGCTTTTCAATAAAACTCGCTTTCGATTTATTACTTCTAGGGTCTTTAGCAATTTTTGCTTTTAACTCTCCTTCCATCTTATCAAAAGAACGTACATCTTCATATTCTAATCGCTTAATGATATGCCATCCATAAGATGTTTTAATAGGCTTTGTATAATCTCCATCTTTAGCTAGATTAAATGAAGCTTCTTCAAAGTTAGGTAACATCCTTCCTGAAGTAAACCATGCTAACTCTCCTCCTTTTTGAGCAGATGTTTTATCTTCAGAATGTTCTTTTGCTAAATCAGCAAAATCTTTCCCTTTTTTTAATAATTCATATAATTCTTCTATTTTTTGTTTTGCCTTTTTAGCATCTTCTGGCTTTGCATTATCAGGAGATTTTGCATAAATATGAGCAACTCTAATTCTTCCTCTTGCTGGTCTTTTATCATGTACTTTAAGAATATGATAACCAAATCGTGTTTTTATTGGATTCGATATTTCTCCTACTTTAGTCGTATAAGCTGCTTCTTCAAAAGGGTAAACCATTTGGAAAGCACTAAAATAGCCTAATGAACCTTTATTGTCTTTTGCAGATGGATCTTGAGAATATTTAACAGCTGCATCTTCAAATGAAATTTTACCAGCTTCAATATCTGCTTTTATTTCTTCCACTTTTTTTCGTTCAGCTTCACCAAAACTTGCTCCTTGTCTTACTGCTACCTCTGCATTAACATTTTGAATTAAAATATGAGATGCTTTTACTTCATTTGTTTTTCTGTAATATGCTTCTTTAATTAATTCATCATTCATTTCTTTATCTGTTAAATAAGGGCGAGCTAACTGCTCTCTATATCCATTTAACTCATTTTGAAACTTTGAAATAGTATCCATTTTTAACTCCTCTGCTTCCGTAACTTTAAGTTTAAAGTTTACAAATAGCTCCATATACTCATCTAATGAAGCTTTATCATATTTAGGGTCAGGATTGTTTTTTGTATAAATGTTTAAAAATTCTGATTGGTGAACATTTTTACCATCTACCGTCATTAAAACTGGATCTTTTTGTGCAAAAGAAACTGCACCAAGAAATAATCCAACTGCCAATAACATATTTTTTTTCATCATCATTAATTTAAAATGTATATAGTCTCCTACGCATATAAGTAAGAGGTTACGAATTTAGTTTTTTTTAATCTTTATTTCAAACTGTAATTTGGAGCTTCACTAGTAATGGTTACATCATGCGGATGACTTTCTCTCATACTAGCAGATGTAATTTTAATAAACTGTGCTCTTTGCAATGCTTCAATGTTTTTAGCTCCACAATATCCCATACCCGATCTAAGTCCGCCAGCTAATTGATGCATTACTTCACTTAATTTCCCTTTGTAAGGCACTCTCCCTGATATTCCTTCTGGAACTAATTTTTTATCGTCATTTTCTCCAGCTTGGAAATAACGATCTTTCGATCCTTTTTTCATAGCTTCAAGAGATCCCATACCTCTGTATGTTTTAAATTTTCTTCCTTGAAAAATAACGGTATCACCAGGAGATTCTTCTACTCCAGCAAACATACTTCCTAACATAACAGTATGCGCTCCTGCGGCAATCGCTTTTACAATATCACCCGTAAATCGTATACCTCCATCAGCAATAACTGGTACTCCTGTACCTTCTAATGCTTCAGCTACATCTATAATAGCCGATAATTGTGGTACTCCAACCCCTGCAATAATTCTTGTAGTACAGATTGACCCTGGTCCAATTCCTACTTTAACTGCATCAGCTCCATTTTGAACCAATAATCTAGCAGCCTCAGCTGTAGCAACATTACCTACCACTACATCTAAATCTGGGAATTTAGATTTAACTTGTTTTAATTTATTTATCACATTTTGTGAGTGACCATGAGCTGTATCAATTACCACTGCATCTACACCTGCATCTTTTAGTGCTGAAACACGTTCTATTGCATCATCTGTAACGCCAACTGCAGCTGCCACTCTAAGTCTACCAAATTGATCTTTACAAGAATTTGGAAACTCTTTAACTTTTATAATATCTCTAAATGTTATTAACCCTGTAAGCTTATGATCTTCATCTACTATTAATAACTTTTCAATTTTATTCTTTTGTAAAATAGACTCAGCCTCACTTAATTCGATTTTATTTTTTGCTGTAACCAAATTTTCTGAAGTCATTACCTCAGTAATTGGTTTAGAAAAATCTTTTTCGAATCGTAAATCTCTATTCGTAACTATACCTTTTAGTCTATTATCTTCATTCACTACAGGTATCCCTCCTATTTTATGCTCTTTCATTAATTGTAAAGCATCTCCCACAACTGCACTTTGATTAAGGGTAACAGGGTCTTGAATCATTCCACTCTCACTTCTCTTTACCTTACGAACCTCAGCCGCTTGTTCTTCTATAGACATATTCTTATGCACTATTCCAATCCCTCCTTGCTGAGCTATAGCAATAGCCAATCGATATTCGGTAACAGTATCCATTGCTGCCGATAAAACAGGTGAATTAACCGTAATATTTCTTGTGAATTTAGATCCTAACGTAACTTGATTTGGAGTTACATCAGAATAGGCTGGAACAAGAAGAACATCATCATAGGTTAGTCCTTCTTTCATGATTTTATTTACAGACATTAACGTGTGTTTTTACTAGCGTTTAATGCCCCCAAAGATAAGGAAAATCTTTGGGTTATGATGGTTGGCTTATTTATTCTCAATACAACACTGTTTTACCAAGTAAAATCTCTTTAATTTAATAGAAAATAATTATGCATGTAAAATTAACCCCCTTCGACTCAGCTCAGTGTGACAGTCATGCTGAGTAACACTGAAACATAATCTACTTTTATTGTAATTCATATACAATAGGGGCTTCTATATTTGGAAAATATAGCCAAAGAGTGTAGACTCTAACCTCACCTAACACCTTCTTCTCTTCGAATTCGTAGGTAATATTATTCCAACTCCTTTTTTCCAAATTAAAGTTTATGGTGCCTGTTTTTTTATATCCACCATAATTTTCCTTACCTAAAATATACTGCTCATAATTTCTTTCAATAGCTATATATAATCCAGAATCAGCTTGATCTTTATTACTTCCATAGGTTTTTATTTGATATTCTTTCATTTCTAATTGTAGAAAAGAAAAAAGACTATCTGGTAAATTGACATTTGGTTTCGCCTTCCATTTACCAAATAAAAGTTCTTTCCCGTAAGGATAAAAAATTAGTTTAGTTTTAGGACTAGAAGGGAAAATTAAACTCAAAGAATATTCAGGTCTCTCACCCAAGATACTTTTCTCTTGTGATTCTACTTTTATTTCTTTCCAAGGTCTATCTTGTAACAAAACATCTAATTCTCCTACTCGCAAATTTCCCGAATAGCCATCTTTTTCGATTAAATAAGATAATTGATCTTCTCTTTTACCTAAAAATGAACGATACCGTGCACTGTCTATGATTTCATCATTCCGATCATAGAGATATACTTTAGAATCTGTTATCATTATACGTGCAAATGGAATATTATCTTCTTCATTAATTTGGTCTTCAGTTAGTCGCCAATCACCACCTAATTGCATCTCATTTCTACTAGGCGAAACGATAGCTCCTCCACTATTAGTTCCTTGAATATTACCTCCTGATAAATTTACTAAACCTGTTGGTTGATTGAAAACTTTAATGTTTTCACTTGATGATTTTTTTCTTATGACTATTGTGCCTCTTTTTAACACAAAACCAGAAGCATTATCTTGAGCGTATGTGTTAATCCCTAATCCTAAAAGCAATGTATGTAACAGAAAAAACCTCAAAATTTGATAATTCATGATTAATTAATTTTACAGATATAACTGTAATTAACTGAAAAGTTACGACCAAATTTTAATTGTCTATTTAACGGTATAGATACAACAATGAAAGGGTATATTAACCTACATTCCAGGTAAGGAATTTTATCACTTTCTTTTTAAATCCAGTGTAAGGTGGATAAATCATTTTTGGAGATGTTAATCCAACTCTTTGCTTTAATACCGCCCTTTGATTAGAAAATTCTTGAAAACCGTACTCTCCATGTGCTTTACCTATTCCACTATGATTACTACCACCAAAAGGAAGCTCAGTATGAGCAAAATGAATAGTGGTGTCATTAATGCCTGTTGCACCTGCAGATGTATGATTTATTATTTTTTCTTGATTTTTTCTTGATCTACTAAAAATATATAGCGCCAAAGGCTTTTCAACATCATTAATAACCTCTATGACGTTATCTAAATTAGTATATGTTAAAATTGGTAAGATTGGTCCAAAAATTTCTTCTTGAAAAACAGCTGAATCAGTAGTAACATTTTTAATAATAGTTGGCTCTATACGATTTGTTTCTGGGTTAGATTCTCCTCCAGTTATAAAATCAAGTCCTTCTTTTTTAGATTCATCAATTAAATCAGTTAGTCTTTTAAAATGATTCGCATTCACCACATGCGTATAATCTTCTGATCCTTTTGGATACAATACATTTAATTGTTTAACCAGTTCCTCTTCTAACTTTTTAGCCTTACTCTCATGCACATAAATGTAATTAATGGAGATACACGTTTGACCACAATTTAAAAATTTACCCCAAATTATTTTTTGAGCTGCATCTTTAATATTTGCTGTTTCGTCTACCACCAAAGGATTTCTTCCTCCAAGCTCCAATGTAACAGATGTTAAATGCTCAGCAGCTGCTTTCATGATGATTTTACCAACTTGTGGACTACCCGTGAAAAAGATATGATTAAACGGTAATTTTAATAATTCTTGAGATACTGTATAATCGCCTTGAAATACTTTTACTTCTCCTTCAGGAAACAGCTCTTCCATCATTCGTTCAATTAAGTTAGCAGTATGAGGTGTGTTTTCTGATGGTTTAATAATAGCTGTATTACCTGCTGCAATTGCCGAAATTAAAGGGCCAACACATAAATTAAAAGGATAATTCCAAGGAGCAATAATCATAGTTACTCCCTTTGGTTCGTATATCACTTTACTTCTTGACCCAAAAAAAGCTAAACTTGATGACACTTGTTTTGGCTTACTCCAAGAGTGTAAATGAGCTATGTTATGCTTAATCTCATCAACAACAGGTTTTATCTCGGTTAACATAACCTCTTCTTTGCCTTTGCTAAAATCTTTATACATTTCATCACAAATCAACTCCTGATTTTTTTTCATCCAATCTTTAATCTTTTTCAATTTTTTAATTCGATCATTAATGGATCCATTTTGCAAATGTTGAGCAAAATATTTTTTTTGTAAATCAAAAGCTTCTTTGTACATGTTTCTTTCTTTTTTAAGCGAATCTAATTGGTCGGAAGTACTAATTTAATCTTTTAATATTAATAATCGAAGCATATTGAGAGCTGTTAATGCTGATTTTTTAATATTTCGTTTACGATTATCTCCAAAAGTAAACTTTTTTGCTACAACTTCTTTATCGCTTCTTACAGCAATCCATACTGTGCCAACTGGTTTATCTTCTGTTCCTCCACCTGGTCCAGCAATTCCTGAAATAGCTATTGAATAATCTGTCTTATATTTTTTTCTAATCTCCTCACTTAAAATTAACACAACTTCCTCACTCACAGCTCCTTTTTCTAAAAGTATATCATTAGGCACATTTAATTCATGCTCTTTTATATCATAAGAATAGCATACGATTGATCCCTGATAATATGCCGAACTTCCTGGTATTTCAGTTAATAAATGCGATACATAACCTCCAGTACAACTTTCTGCAAGACTAACCGTTTTTTCTTTCTGTTGCAATAAATCTCCAACTACGCCAGCTAAAGTATCATTCTCTTCTCCGTATATATAAGTTGGAATAAGGTTATACAATTCCTTAACCTTTTCTAATACCTGTTGCTTATGTCCTTTATAAGAAGAAATTCTTAGCCTAACCATTCCTGGAGATGGTAGATAAGCTAAACCTAAATCATTTGCTCTAAGATCATTTTCCCAATCTACTATTTTTTCGGCTAAGTATGACTCGCCTATACCTTGAGTTAACACAGTATAATGAAATAAATCTGAAGTATTAAAAGCTTCTTTTATTTTATTGATTATAGAAGAGTCCATTAAGTGTTTCATTTCATAAGGAACACCTGGCATAGATACAAAATACGTATTGTCTTTTTCAAACCACATCCCAGAGGCTGTCCCCATATAATTGCGAATAACTTCACAATCTTTTGGTAGCATAGCTTGTAACTTATTGACTTCTAAAAAAGGTTTATTGAATTTTTCGAAAAATGCTTTAACATCAGTTAATACATCCTCATTTAATTCTAGTTCTGTATTAAAATACTCACATAATACATGTTTGGTTATATCATCTTTTGTTGGCCCCAATCCGCCTGTAAGCAATACTAAATCAGCTTCTTTTTGAGATTGAATTAAGGAAGATAAAATATCTTCTTTTGTATCACTAATGGTAATGGTTTTATTCACCTTAACTCCAATAAGTGCTAATTGCTGTCCAATCCATGCAGCATTCGTGTTGATGGTTTGACCAACTAATATTTCATCTCCAATGGTAATAAGGTGTGTTGTCATATAGTATATGATTATCTTAATAAGTAAAGTTCCGATTTATTTTTTTTTAATCAAATTCTATGCTGATAAACCTAGTTAATATTTCTTAATATTATTTAGTACCTTGTTTATCATGAAAAAATTCATTTACAAAACATTAGCCATTTTATCCTCTTTCTTTTGTATATGCTTTAATTCTTGTTTTAGGGATGCTATTGAAAAAGATAAATACCCTGAACTAAAATTATTAGAAGACAGTAGCAATAATGATTTTGAGGTTATTAAGACTTCTTATTATGATTACGGAGAAGCCAACACATTTAATTTTGTTACTGATGATGATAAAAATTTAATCCTTCTTAACAAGGGTTTTTCAGAAATAAAACAAATAAATATAACGAAAGAAACTAGTCGATTTGCCATATTTAACAATGACGCCATATTTGTAATACATGGCGATCCATACAAAGGACCATTTTCTGCGAACTTACACCTCCCTTTTTCTGAAAACATAGAAGAAATAACATACGATCCAACACCTATTAGCTTCTTTGATGAAATAATGGATTCCTTTACTCAAGAAGAAAAACAAGCATACAGAAGTTGGAAAAAACCGGCAACTGATCTAATGGATAGTTTATTTAACGAAAAAATGAAAGCTCATTTTAATAAAACTCCAAAGGTAGCCTACGAAATAAAATTTGTTTTAGACGGAAAATACTGTGTATTAGATTATGGCGATCATAAAGTGTTTTACAGAGATAAAAGACGTAATTATGCTAAATCTTGTTGGGAAGATATAAAACAATATGATCAATTAGATTTTATTAAAAACACAACAATAAAACCTTTTGACAAAGCATTTACCAGAAGAGTTAAAAATGAAGCTATTGGAGGAACACTTCAAAATGGATATCAATATTTTAGTTTAAAAACTAAAAGCAAAGAATTAAAATTTAAAAAATTTTTAGGTAGCTATTTTGATCCTGCAGGTCAGTATTTTGAGGTGTATGTCAATGAAGATAGATCTAAAATTCTATTACAAGATTGTTTACCAACCCAAACCAATTTATATTGGGTGATTGAAAAATAATAAAAAACACTATAAATAATGTAACTATCAAAAAAGGCTCCATTAAAAATGGAGCCTTTTAATTATAGATATGTTAACTTGTTTTATTTTTTAACCCTTTTAATACTACACCCTATATTTCTAGTTTCAGCAGGTGTTATTTCTTCACCAGCAACTAATTGAGCAATTGCAGTTTGTAAGTATTTTTCTTTTACTTCTTCTTTGCTATCTACATTATCGTCAATAGCTCCTTTGTAAACTAATTTGTTTTCTTTGTTAAATACGTATACATGGGGTGTAGTTCTCGCTCCAAAAGCATCAGCTACTAGATGGTTTTCATCTACAACATAATTCATATTATCATAGTTAGCTTCTTTTGCATGTTCTACCATTTTATCAAATGCATCTACACCATCTCTTTTAGCTTCGTTAGAATTAACTAATACAAATCCTAAACCATTAGCCTCAGCATTTGCTTTTTCATCATTGTATCTATTTTCCCAACCTTGGCTTTCACCATTAGCTCTACCAACAACAAATGGGCAAGTATTACATGAAAAAACAACAACTAATCCATTTTCTTTAGCTAATCCACTTAATGTAACATTATCTCCTGTAATGTTTTTCATTTCAACAGATAATGAAGGGTTTTCATCTCCAATATTTAACTGGCCTAACTCATCAGCTTCTTTATGCTTACAACATTCTTTTTTACAATCTTTAGCACAACCTTCTTTTTCAGAGACATTCTCATTTTTTGTGCAACATTCTTTCTTGCAATCTTCCTTACATTCATCAGTTCCTGCTGTTGCATTTGCACAAGAAGCCATTAAAATAGCTCCGCCAATAATCATTAATAATTTTTTCATTCTATATTTAATTTATTTGTTTCTATAATAAAGTTAATACAAAAAAAGGGAAGCAGTTGCTTCCCTTTTTATTAATTTGTAAATGCCTTTTAGTGTCCGTGACCATCACCTTCTACATGATTATGTCCTTCATGAGATTCTTCCACTCCATGATCGTGACCTTCATGATTTTCATCATGTGCATGATTATGTGTACTGTCTTCTCCATGTGAATGATCGTGAGCATGATCAGTTGAATCAGTATTTTTTTTACAACAAGGCTTATCACAATCTACACCACATTTCTTTTCTCCATCCTCTTTTTTGCATTTTTTCTTACAACATTTCTTATCTCCTTCTCCACATTTCTTTTTACAAGCTTCTCTTTCCTCTTTTGTACACTCTGTTTTACAATCTTTCTTGCAATCCTCTTTACATTCTTTTTCTCCTCCACAAGCAATCATAAGCATAGAGGCTGTTAATATCATTAATAACTTTTTCATTTGGTTTTTTTTATTTGTTAAGGTGATTGTTACGTGTTTATTGGTTTAAGGTTTCATAAAATATTTAATCCACCAAATCTACTTTTAGCAACTCATCTACTTTGCTCACTTTTAACAATCCTGCTTTACCAAGTGATTTTATACTTTTATCCCATTGTTTGTTACTTAAACCTACTCTGCCTTTTAAATCTAATAGCTCCATAGATTTTTCTTTAGCAATGATATCAAAAATTACTTTTTCATTTTCATTAAGCTCTGGTCCTTTTTTAGTAAATGCTTCGGGCTTCATTTGAGGAAAAAACAATACTTCTTGTATGGATGCTTGATTAGTTAATAACATCACTAAACGATCAATTCCAATTCCCATACCACTAGTTGGTGGCATACCATACTCTAATGAACGTAAAAAATCTTGATCGATAAACATGGCCTCATCATCACCTTTTTCACTCAATTTCAATTGTTCTTCAAATCGCTCTCTTTGGTCAATTGGATCATTTAACTCCGAATAAGCATTCGCTATTTCCTTTCCGTTTACCATTAATTCGAAACGCTCAGTCAAATCTGGATTATCTCTATGTTTTTTACATAAAGGAGACATTTCTTTAGGGTAATCGGTAATAAAAGTAGGTTGGATGTAATTCCCTTCACACTTTTCTCCAAAAATCTCATCTATCAACTTTCCTTTACCCATTGTCTCATCTACTTCTAATCCAATAGATTTAGCAAATGTTCTAAGTTCTTCTTCCGACTTGCCTGTAATATCAAATCCCGTAAAATCTATGATAGATTGCGTCATAGATACACGTTTAAATGGACGTTTAAAGCTAATATCTTGCTCTCCCATTTTAAACTCTGTTGTCCCTAAAACATCTTGAGCTACTGTTTCTAGCATCTCTTCTGTAAAATCCATCATCCAGTTATAGTCCTTGTAGGAAACATAAATTTCCATAACGGTAAACTCAGGATTGTGCGTTCTATCCATACCTTCGTTACGGAAATCTTTTGCAAACTCATACACTCCATCAAATCCCCCAACAATTAATCGTTTAAGGTATAATTCATTGGCAATTCTTAAATACAATGGAATATTTAATGCATTATGATGCGTAATAAACGGACGTGCTGATGCCCCTCCGGGAATTGGTTGAAGTATTGGTGTTTCCACTTCCATATAGCCTTTTGTATCAAAAAAATTACGCATAGATCGCATAACTTTAGTTCGTTTAACAAAAGTTTCTTTTACATTAGGATTAACCACTAAATCCACATATCTCTGGCGGTAACGCATTTCAGGATCGGTAAAGGCATCATAAACCTTTCCTTCTTTATCTGTTTTTGGCAAAGGCAATGGTTTAAGTGATTTACTAAGCATAGTAAACTTCTTAACGTTAACCGATTTCTCACCAACTTTAGTCGTAAATAGTTCTCCTTCTATTCCTATAAAGTCACCAATATCGGTTAACTTCTTAAATACATCATTATACAATGTTTTATCTTCTCCTTCACAAATTTCATCACGATTAACATATACTTGAATTCTCCCTTCAGAATCTTGAATCTCAGCAAAAGAAGCCTTCCCCATAATTCTTCTACTCATTAATCGACCAGCTAACACCACCTTTTTACCTTCTTCGAAATGCTCTTTTATTTGAGAACTAAGAGTGTCAACAGGAAATAAATCTGCTGGATATGGCTCTATACCTAATGCTCTTAATTTAGCTAATGACTCTCTTCTTATTAATTCTTGTTCTGATAATTCGATACTCATATATCTATACTGTGTTTAAAGCACAAATATACTGAAATGCTCTTGTAATTCAATTACTCATAGTCATTAATAAATGTAGTGACCTCATTTGTTAATTTTTCACTAAAAATCTTTCCTAAATCTAGTCCATTACACGCTATTAAGGTTTGAACAATTTGTTCCAGAAATACTCTCTTCTGTTTTCTCACTTAACACAACAGTTTTTAATAAGTCGTATTGCTCTTTATATTGTTTTAAATACACTTCTAATTCGATAGAAAATTTAACTTGTTTAATATCTTATAGACAAGTAAACTCTTCACAAATATCATTTGAAGTAACTCTTATTCTATTTGGATACACATATGTTTTTCATTCTGTTGACTAGTCCTAAATAACCGTTACAGGTTTTTATAAAGATAGTTTTAAATCTCCAGGAGTTTAAGCTCTTGGAGATTTTTGCTTTTATACGATTTAATTTATAATTGAATTACCTTGGACCCCACCAAAATAGACTTGAGTTACTGTTAGAACGACCACCCATCATTAGGCTTAGAAGAAAAATGAATGCGCCAATTGCAATCAAAACTACAAGAACAAATAATGCTTGTTCTGGAAATAGGATGAATGACATTATAATGGCAAATAGTATTGCTAACTTAATTATTAAACCCACTATATTGAGTACATCTAAACCAAGATCTTCGCCAAAATAGGTTGGAGTTAGCATTTCAAAATCCCATGTTACACAAAAGGCTGTACACATGTATAAAGAAAGAGATATAATAATTAGTGTACCTAATATAGTGTAGTAAAAATAAAATGCATAAATACCTAATCCAAAAAGCAATGAAATGATAAGAACAATCATAAGAGTTTTTATTAACCAATGCCTATCTTCGTATGTTTTTTTCTCTTTAGAACCATCATCATTTATTTTTTTTGAGGGGTAAAAGAGTTTTTGCTTTTGAATTTCTTTATTTGATTCTTTCTGTTTTATTTTTTTTTCTAACACAATTGATTTTCCAATACTTTCTGGAAGAATTTTATTAGATCTAACAGTGGAAGTTTTGCTTTCAATTATTGATTGTTGTTTTATCTCTGCTTTTGTTGTCTTAAATACATTAACAGCTGTTATTGATTTTGCGTTTTCTTCTTTATCAGTGTATGTTGCAGTTTGTTCTTTAATAATTTTTCTAGTCTTTACATTCTTATTCCATTCCACATGGTATCCTTTTCGATATCGTCTTTTTTCTATAGAACACGATTGGTTAAATAAAGTTGCTACAATTAGTATTGTTGCTATTTTAAAGTATTTCATTCTTGTTATTTATTTGTTAATACATTCGTCTCTTGCAAATGGCATGCCAAAACAAAATATCCACTATTTCAATTGATTAGGAAGGTATGATTAAAGTGCTTATTTTTACACCATGATAGTATCATTAATTGTAGCAAAAGCAGAGAATAATGCCATAGGAAAAAACAATGATCTTATTTGGCACTTACCGTACGATATGAACTTTTTTAAAACCACTACCAAAGGCCATCACGTAATTATGGGACGAAAAAACTTTGAATCTATTCCAGAGAAATATCGTCCATTACCTGGTAGACCAAATATAGTGGTAACAACTCAAGATGCTTATGAAGCTAATGGCGCTACTATTGTTTCTACCATTGAAGAAGGATTAGAAATTGCTAAGCAAGCTAATGATGATGAGCCTTTTATTATTGGTGGAGGACAGATATATAAGTATGCAATTGATAATGGTATGGTAGACAAACTATACATTACATTTGTTCATGAAAGCTTTGATGCTGATGTTTATTTTCCTGAAGTTGATTTAACTAAATGGCAAAAAACAAGTGAATTGTTTCATCCTAAAGATGAAAAACATGCTCACGGATTTACTATTTGTGCTTTCGAAATGCCATGATGGCAATCAATTATTAAATAAAACATTTTAATAAGATAAGAAAGGAAACAAATAATGATAGGTCATGATAAATCGATTGTATTTAATGAAATTCTTCTTAGTAATATTTCTATTACTTGGATTCATTCAAAATTATAGTCAATCAACAATAGATCATGATACCAACTATATTCAAACTTTCGAGAAAAACTTTTATCCATATACCTTTATAAATACTCGAAATTATTACATCTCTATTTACGACAATGAGCATAATGCTTATACCGATTATTACCCAGATGCCTTTGCTTCTTTTGGGGTAGGCTTAGACTATAAATGGATGACACTAAATTATTCGGTATCATTAATAAGTAAAAGAGATAGAAAGGGAAAAAATGTAAATTTTGGATATGGTATCACTAGACGTAAGTTTAGAGTTTCTATGTTATATCAAAACTACAAAGGCTTTTCTCAGTACCATACAAACTTAAGAGACACTATATCTTTTAATTTACCTGACTCAGTCGTACCATTTCGTCCAAATCTTAAAAATCAAAGCTTTCAGTTATCATCTTTCTACATGTTTAATAACAAAAGAGCCTCATACCGATCGGCATTTTTATATTTTGAAAAACAACTTAAAAGTGCAGGATCTTTTACTGTAGGTTCTAATCTTTATTATTCGAAAGTAGAAGCCGAAAAATCTCTTCTTGGTTGGCAACTAGACACTATAGTGCCTGAAGAAGAAATCTTTAAAAAATCATCTAACATTAACATTAGCATCAATGGTGGTGGTTTTTACACATTTGTTTTTTTTAAGAACTTTCACCTATCAGCTTATGGAGTATTAAATATATATTACGCTATTGATTTAGATGAAAATAGATCTGGAGAGAGTTCGTCTCCTTGGGGTGGCGGAATAGACTATCGGTTTATGCTAGGATACGATAATAACAAGATCTTTGCTGGTATTTCACTAGCTGGAAATAGTTTTAGTAAAAACAATATTTCTAATTCATTTAGCACCAATTATGCCATATTTGAGCTATATTTTGGTAAACGATTTAACCTCCATTTTAGGCGTAAAAATAAATTTATAGACATAGAAGAATAACAGTATGGAATTATCGATAGAAATAAGCTTGTATCCCTTGGATAAAAATTATATTAAACCTATCCAAACATTTATAGATCATCTAAATACTTTCGAGAATATCGAAGTAATAACAAATCCCATGAGCACACAAGTATTTGGTAATTTTGATGATGCCGTGACAGCATTTCAAGCAGCTCTAAAACAATCTTTTCTAGATGAAGAAAAAGTGGTGGTTGTAACTAAATTCTTTAATCATAATCTATTAAAGTAGTGACTAAAACCAAGCAAAACAACATATCTCTACTACTAGAAGTATTTGCGATTATAACAGGTGGATTATATACTATTTTATACATAAAGGGATTTCAATATTGTTTTGTTTTTGCTTTATTCAGTGCAGGAACCTACACCTACTTATGCTATAAAAAACATATACTTGCCGAAACTTTTTTACAGGCCTTTTATGTCTTATTTGCCCTATATGGCTGGTTTAATTGGAGTGATGATTATGGTAGTAATTCTTACTCCATTACCACTCATTTTGTTCTTGCTTTTTCGACATTAACCCTTATGATTGTAACCGCAGAGTTATTAAAGAAAAAAACTAAAACTAAACTACCTTATTTAGATTCTTTCACCACACTGTTTAGTTTAACTGCAACTTGGCTAATGGTTAATTTTATTCATGAAAACTGGATATATTGGATAGCTATCAATTCTGCATCTATATACTTATACTACAAAAGAGGTTTAAAGCTATCTATGTTATTATATGCATTTTACTTATACTTAGCCGTTTGTGGATATTTTAACCTACCTTTGTTTTTCTAAAAAAACAATATTATGGGTAAATTAGCTTTAATAACTGGAGCATCTAGCGGAATTGGTATGGAGTTAGCTCGTATTCATGCAGCTAATAAGGGAGACCTCATCATTGTTGCTCGATCTAAAGATAGATTAGATCGTTTAAAAAAAGAATTAGTTGAGCAGTATAATATAAACGTTCATGTACTTGTATATGATCTAAGTGAATTAACTAATATTGATAAATTATTAAATGATATTAATAAGAAAAAATTATCAATTGATTATCTCATAAATAATGCTGGCATCAGTGATATTAAACCATTTGATGAGTTTGAATGGGAATACCTTAACAAGATGATTCAACTTAATGTTTCTGCACTGACAAAATTAACTAAAGTCTTTTTACCCCATTTAACTGAAAATAAAGGAAAAATATTAAATGTAGCTTCAACAGCCTCTTTTCAACCCATACCAAAACAAGCTGTTTATGCTGCTACAAAATCTTATGTGTTATCTCTCTCTTATGCTTTAGCTGAAGAGCTTAAAAAAGATGGCATTACAGTTACGACTCTTTGTC
>JAHDBM010000005.1:0-1700 GCA_020630395.1 Flavobacteriales bacterium | reverse complement strand
TATGCTTTAGCTGAAGAGCTTAAAAAAGATGGCATTACAGTTACGACTCTTTGTCCTGGACCAACAGATACTAACATTGCTGTTAATTCATCAATATCATCATCAGTAATGAATAATAAATTTATTTTCGCCCAGGCTGATGATGTTGCGAAAGCTGGATATAAAGGTATGCTTAAAGGGAAAAGAGAAGTAATTCCTGGATTCAGTAACAAAATTGGAGCTACAACTTCTGAATTACTTCCAAAAAAATTAACAACTAAAATATCTGGCGTAATTTTCGATCGAGTGCTAAAGTAAATGGATCTAAGAGAGGTTATACTTAATCAATTTGGTCCTATTGAACAATCTCAATTGGACAATTTCATTAAACTTTGGTCTGCACCTATTACCGTTAAACGAAACGAACGATTAATTCGTTATCAAGAAACAGAAAACCATGTTTATTTTATTGAAAAAGGTACATGTTGCATAACATACCCTGATATTAATGAAGATATTGTTGTTGGGTTTGGATATCCTAATACTTTTTTATTTTCACCCTCAATCATCAATAACAAACCGACAGAGCAAGAAGTTATTATAATTAAACAATCTAACGTTCGATCATTACACAAACGTTATTTTTTTGAGTTCATAAATCATCATCTTGAAGTCCAAAAAAAATGGCAAAGACAAATTGAATTGTTGCTAGTGGCTCAAATAGATAGACAAATTGACTTACTCATATCCTCCCCAGAAGAACGACTAAAACGACTATTGATTAGAAGTCCTCATGTTTTTCAGCTTATTCCTAAAAAATATATAGCATCCTATTTAAGAATGACTCCCGAAACATTAAGTAGAATACAAAAACCTTGATCTATATCAAGGTTTATAGATAAAATATATGGTAATATTGTTTTAAGAAAAACATAATATCATGCGTATTCCAATCAAAGACTTTTATACTGAGCTAGCAACTATTACAAACACTAACATTGATATTGTTAACTCAAAATATGTCAATTTATCACGTGAAGAACTATTAAAAAAACCTTCTCCTGAAAAATGGAGTATTGGAGAATGCTTGCAGCATCTAGTAAAATATGGTGATTTTTACTTAACCGCTATGGAAGAAAGTATTGTAAAATATAGCGGTAATCATACCCCTAACACTTATTTTAAAACAGGGTACTTTGGTAATAAATTCGCGAATATGCTGCGCTACAAAAAAACTGGAATGAAAACCATGAAGTCGCCTAAAATTGAAAGTTTATCTTTTGTAGAAGTTGACAATAACATTATCAATATTTTTCTAGAACAACAGCAACAGCACCTTTCTATTCTAAATAAAACTAAATCATTAAAAATGGAAAAAGTTAAAGTTCCTATTGCATTAACAAATACTATTAAAACTAAAATTGGTGATACACTTCGCTTTTCAATTTATCATAACCAAAGGCATATTATTCAAGCAGAAAAAGTATTTAATCAACTTTTCTAATTTTATTTTTAAACTTAAATTTCTGATTTTCAATAAATAAATAAAATAAATTTTTAGGTCGTGTAACCTTTTTTACATTTGATTGTTTAACTATTATAACAACCAAATAATTCGCTTATATAACTACTTTACTTTATCATAAATACAATCAGTATGTAAATATTCTACTTTATTAACCAGAAAAATAGAGTAATATGAAAAAGAGTAAAAGAGTAAT
>JAHDBM010000056.1 GCA_020630395.1 Flavobacteriales bacterium | reverse complement strand
AAACGAATTTATGGAGATTGGACTAATCCTCATTTAACAAAATGGAAAAAACTCTTACTTGATAATGCAATCACGCCTATTCAACAATACGGATATACTACTGGTAAAAATGCTACAGACTCTGCTATGATAATAGATGCTATGGATATTCTATACTCTGGAAAAGTAGATGGTTTTTGTTTAGTTTCTAGTGATAGCGATTTTACTCGTTTAGCTACTCGACTTAGAGAAGCTAGTATGCTCGTTTTAGGTATTGGTGAAAGAAAAACTCCAACTCCATTTATTGTAGCTTGTGATAAATTTATTTATATCGAAATTATCCGTAATCAAGGAAGTAAAAAGAAAAGTGAAGTAGACTCATCTATTGATGTTATTGATAAAGTAACAAATAAAGAAATAAAACTCATCTCATCTACCATTGCAGATTTATCTGATGATGATGGGTGGGCATACCTAGGTGATGTTGGTAGTTTACTCGTTAAAAAACAACCTAATTTTGACTCAAGAAATTATGGATTCGAAAAATTAACTCCATTAATTAAATCTATTAATCATTTTGAAATAGAACAAAGGCAACAAGATAATAGTAAATACAAGCTTATTTATGTGAAAAATAAAGAAAAAAGAAAACCTAAAAAAAAATAATTCCCTTCAGCAATTTATTATGAGTAAGCCTAATTTTAACAACTTAAAAGTTATTTATGTTAACTGTACCTTAAAAAAATCACCACAAACTAGCCACACAGAAACCTTGATGGAGGTTTCTAAAAGAATAATGGAAAAAGAAAAGGTATCTATTGACACTATTCGATTAATAGATCACCAAGTACCTCCAGGAGTTTATCCTGATATGACAGAGCATAACTGGGAAAAAGACGAATGGCCTGCTTTGTTTGAAAGAATAATAAAAGCTGATATACTAATTGTTGGTACACCAATATGGCTTGGTGAAAAATCTTCTGTTGCTCAAAAATTAATTGAAAGACTTTATGCCATGAGCGGAAAAACAAATGATAAAGGACAATATCTTTTTTATGGAAAAGTTGGTGGCTGTGTAATAACTGGTAATGAAGATGGTGTTAAGCACTGTGCTATGGGAATACTATATTCCTTACAGCATATTGGATATTCTATTCCTCCGCAAGCCGACTGTGGATGGATAGGTCCTGTTGGTCCAGGACCAAGTTATGGTGACACAAAGTGGAAAGATGAACAAATTTCTCCTCCAGTTGGGTTTGAAAGTGATTTCACAAACCGAAACACCACTTTTATGACTTATAATTTGCTTCATTTAGCAGCTATGCTAAAAGCTAATGACGGATATACTAATTATGGTAATTCTAGAAAAGAATGGGAAGATGGCTCTAGATGGGAATTTGATAATCCTGAGTATAGATAACTTTTGATCTTTTTCAGAAAGTCTTGTTGTATTATTATCACTAATATCATAACATGATAATAGATAGTAAAATAATTAATTTTAGAGGTAAGCCCTTATTTCAAAAGGCTAAGTTTAAAACTCCCATGGATATGGAAGGAGCAATTCAGGATTTTGCCTGCTTTTTTTATATGGTTAAAGGAAATATGTTAAGCTATGACTCAAGAGGTGTTAATAAAATAGGAGAGAAAGAAGCAATTATAAAAAACTGCAATAATTACGTTCAAAGATATACACCATCTACTAATTCTGAGGAATGTGAAGCCATTGCAGTGTATTTATATCCAGAAGTTTTAAAAGATATATACAAAAATGAGATTCCTTCTTTTCTCAATCACAATGATATACCTCAACCAAAAAAATTAATTGATAATAAACTAATTGAAAACTATATTAAGAGTTTGGTTATTTATTTTGAAGACCCTCAAATTATTGATGAAGAATTACAAATACTAAAGCTCAAAGAACTTATGATGATTTTATTAAAATCTCAAAATCATGAAAACATAAGAAAATTACTATCTGAAATTTTTACACCTGTAAATATTGGGTTTAAAAAAGCTATTGATCAAAATATTTTTAACCAATTAAGCATAGAACAACTTGCTTTTATTTGTAATATGAGTTTATCATCTTTTAAACGAGAATTTAAACGAATATTTGAAGATACACCTGCACGATATATAAAAAACAGAAGACTGGAACATGCTGCCTCATTACTTTTGTGTAGTGATTTATCTATAACAGAAATTGGTTATGAATCAGGATTTCAAGATCCCACAACTTTCTCTGCTAGTTTTAACGAAAAATTTAAGCTTTCTCCAAAAAATTACCGTTTGAACCAAACGAGCAATTAATCGAACTTTTATAGCAAGATCATCCTGTTAATATGCTAGATATTTGTGTTGTTAATTTAAAACAATAACAACATGAAAAAAATAATTAAAACACTAGTCGTATTATTAACATTTAGCACAACAACAATGGCAGAGAAAGGATTTGATGTACAAGAAGAAATTACAATTAATGTATCAGCAGAAAAATTATGGGAAATGGTTGGTCCTGGATTTATTGAGATCTATAAATGGTCTTCAAATGTGGATCATGCTGAAGGAAAAGGAAAAAGTGAATTTGAAGGAGCTGTTTGCACTGAACGATTTTGTGATGTAAATGTTAAAGGCTTTAGTAAGGTTAGTGAGAAACTTATTCAATATGATCAAAATCAAAAAGTATTAGCCTATCAAGTAATAGATGGAATGCCTGGATTTGTTACTAAAGCATTAAACCAATGGACAGTTGTTTCACTTGGAGAAAACAAATCTAAACTAGTCATGAAAGCCGAGTTTAAATCTAAAGGTTTAATGGGAACACTTATGAATGGTATGATGAGAAAAAAAATGACCAAAACATTACTAACCATATTAAATGATGCTAAAGTATATGCGGAAACAGGGAAACCATCTGCAATTAAGCAAAAACGCATTGCAAAACTAGCTAAGAAGAAAAAGTAACTCATAAAAAAGGAGAGCCGAGCTCTCCTTTTTTATTAAATTTTACATTTTTACAATCCGTTTTTTATACTCTCCAATTCGTATAAAGTATATCCCTACTGGTTTATCTGTAATATCTATTTTAGTTTTTCTACTATTTAATTTTAAGTTGTAAACTAATTTACCATAACCATCATAGACATTAACATTATGAATAATTTCATTATTACTTTCAATCACATATACTCCATTTGATGGATTAGGATAAATACTAATCCCATCTCTATTTATTAGGTTTACATCAGTTGTTGTTCCTGTAGTGAATGACCAAACATCACTCCATAAACTTACATTCCCTGACATATTAACCCTTACCTTCCAATAATACTTTGTATTACTGCTTAAACCAGTTAAAGCATGTATGGTATCATTTACAATTCCAGTAGATAGTATAGTTGAGAATAAACTATCAGTAGATATAATATATTCATATGAACTGGCACCTGTTACTAAATGCCATTTTAATGTATCTATAACAGAAACTCCAGTAGCATTACCCAATGGATAGTTTAATAATACTTGCTCATTATAGGCGATATCTACTCCTACAACTTTCGAATATACCTTACCCCAATTCCCCGTATTATCTTTGGTTCTTATGTTAAATGTATGTAATCCATTCGATAATGAAACTGTAGTAGTTTGAGATAATTCCTCAATTGTACTATTAAAAAATCCATCAAAAGCTAATAGAGTTTGTCCTGCTCCTTCACCTGGATCATTATCCCAAAAATATTCGGCTTGTGTTAAATAAGTACTTGTGCTTGTTATTACAGAATCAACTCGAAAAACTCTTTTATAAACTGATCCCCATTCACCACTATTTCCTCTAACTCTTATTCCTAATACATGATTTCCTTGAGAAGGTAAGGATGCATTTTGTTTAGTAATTTGCTCTAGTGCAGAATTAAAATTACCATCAAATGCTAACATGGTTATTCCACTACCCTCTCCCGGATCAGTATCCCAAAAGTATTCAGCTTGAATTACCTTACTGTATAAATTACCTAAAGAAGTGCTAACTCGAAAAACTCGTTTATAAACAGATCCCCAATTACCATCATTTCCTTTAACTCTAACATTAAAGACATGATCTCCTATACTTGGTAAGGCTACATTATTAGATAAAACTGTTTCTAGAGCTGTGTTAAAATTACCATCAAATGCTAACATAGTTACTCCGCTTCCTACCCCAGGATCAGTATCCCAAAAGTATTCGGCTTCTTGTATTTGAGTTGATAAAGTAGTTAATGTACTTTCTATTCGAAAAACACGTTTAAATACAGTTCCCCAGTTTCCGTCATTATCCATTATTCTTATTCCAAATACATGATCTCCTGCTGATGGTAATGCTGTATTATTTACAAATACATCTTCTAATGCCTCATTAAAATTACCATCCAAGGCTAACAATGGAGTTCCCAAACCTTCTCCAGGATCTGTATCCCAATAAAATTCGGCTTGTTGTACTGAAAGAGATAAATTTGAAGATGCAGTAGACACTTTAAATACGCGCTTAAATACAGCCCCCCAATTTCCATCATTACCTTTAACTCGTACTCCAAGAACATGGTTTCCCACACTTGGTAATGAAGCGTTAGCTTTAAAAACGCGTTCTAAAGCTGTATTAAAATTACCATCAAATGCTACTAAAGCAATACCCTTTCCTTCGCCAGGATCATTATCCCAATAATATTCTCCTTCAATTATATGTTGAGTAAAACCAGTACTCAACATAAAAAGAAAAACTGTTACAAATATAAACCTCTTCATACGTTAACGTTTTAGTTTGTTAAAGTTTAATTACCTATCAAAACCTTCTGCTTTAATATTAAGTGTACTTCCATTAGAAAGACCAAATGGCATATCAACATTAAAAACATGTGTGCTTCCGTTAACAGGAAAATAATTATCTAACGTATATGAACCTCCATAACATCCTGCATCTCCTCTTGTTAAATCTAAATCATAAAATTCAAAACTAGGGTCTGCTCCGTTTTCACAAGGTGTTGGTAAAATTAATCTACCATCAGCATTAATTGGATTAGATGCTAGAGGAGTCGTGTTTATTGGTAAACTTGAGCTACCCAAATAAGCAAAGTTATAAGCCGAAACAGAACCAGATTGAATAAAATAACTCGGACCTATAGAATTTGAAGTGTTTTTTTCTACGAATATGTTATTTCTCATATTAGCTCTACTTCGTAGTTTAACAAAATGATTCCCTGATGTACTTGAACTCGTGCTTGATTCAGGAATAGACATCACATTGTTAATGATATTCAGTTTTAAATCTCCTGAAGAAAAAACATACTCTACTCCGTTTACGTATGTAGATCCACTATTTACTTCAATCAAATTATTTCTAACATTCGCAAATATATCTGCATTGATATAAATCTCCCCAACTTTATTCGCTATTATATTAATCGTATCTCCTACGTTTGAGTTTTGTATAATAATATCATGTTCGTTTTTAATTTCATTCCCTATAATTTCTCCATGAGAAATATTAACTGAACCATTTTCAACTATATTTGATATAACCCTAACATAATACTGATTACTAAAATCAATTATTCCCCCATCTAATTTTGATGCTAAAATATTGACTGTTGTTTTCCAACCTGTTCCATTTCCTTGAATGTTCCCTGCTACTAAATCTAATCCTGAAATTGTTACAATTCTTCCGTTTGAAGCGTGAACATCAATAGTACCTTGTACTTTAAACTTTGTAGTATCTTGAACAGATACTAATTCTAATGTTTTATTGATTGTTAAGTTTTCTGCAAATGCATTACCTCCCACTTTTGGATGAATAATAATCCTATCCCCATTATTTGCTGCTGATATTGCGCTTGAGATAGTTCCGTAAGTACCAGCAGGACCACTCTCTTGCACTACTAAATCGATTGCTTGCGAATTAAAAGAAACTCCAATGATTCCTAAAATGTAAATAATTTTTTTCATGTGTTTTTGTTTTAAATTATTGTTGAACAAATTAACACACAAAAAGGCTTCTCTTACATAAAAACAACCTTTACAAAACCTTTACAAAACACATAACTAACTGATTTAAATTGAATTAAAAAAAGATGGCAATTCAACTTCAGAAGAAATAGAAAGCTTTTTCCTAAGTCTAGAACGATATATTTCAATTGTTTTTTCTTCTACATGTTGAATCTCCGCTATTTCTTTTGATGATAACTGTAGTTTTAATAATGCCGCAACTTTCTTTTCTGTTTTGGTTAACCTTCCAATATCATCTAATTTAGAAAAAAATGACGCTTGAATATCTTTTACCTTATCTTGAAAAGCAGTTTTTTGCTCTTCAGCATTTACATATTGGTTAGTTACAGCAAGTAAAGAATTAATAGCACCTTCCTTCTGTTCTGATTGTTTTATTTCTTTTAATTGATTTTTGGTTTTTTGGAGAAAATCTTTACTTCTCTCCCACTCAAAAGAAACTTGACTTAAATCTTTTTTAACCTGTTCATTCTCTTGCTCTAACAATTCTTTTTCTTTTTTAGCTAGCAATAACTTACTCTTAGATATTCTATACTTCATGTAAAGAAAAACTGTTACAAAACTTACACTTAGTAATGAAAAAAACAGTACCCAATTATTTCTAGATTTTTCTATTCGCTCTTTTTCAAAAGCTAATTCATTAATCGCTATTTCTTTATTTTTCTTTTGTATTGCATTATTCACTAAAACCTTTTGAGCTGAAATACTTTTATCATAATTAAATATAGAATCGCTTAATTGTTGATATAATAATAACTCTTCATAAGCCTTATTATAAAGTCCAAGCTCTTTTAACTTATCATGTAAAAATTGAGACACTTCATGTTGCAACTCTATATCTGATGTGAGAACAGCATATTCTTTTGCTTGATTTGCATATATTTTAGCTTGGTTGTTATCGCTTGTAATTTGAGCTTTCAAAAGATAAAACCGAGCTTTTTGGATGTTAAGAAGAGTTGAAGTATCAACCTCTAGCAATATATTAGAAGCCTTAGGTACATTATTAGTATTCACTAACAAACTAACTTTTGCTAATAGTGGCTTTGCTTCATTCGCCTTTCCAGATTTTAATCTACTATATATCTCTAGAGACAGATCAAAATACTTTTCTGCTGAATCTAATTGGTTTATATTCCCAAATTGATTCCCAATATTCATATAAATTAATGCCCTATCCGTTTCCATAGGGTCAAAAAAAGATAAAGATGATTTATAATAAGACAATGCATCTTCATGCCTGTTGAGCGCTCCATAAGCATATCCTATTCCTCCTACTATTTGAGCTAAAAATGTAGAATCTTTCAATTCTATTGATAATTGTTCTGCTTCAAACAAACGCTCAATGCACTTATCATACAGTGTTAATTTACTAAAATATTCAGCTTCAGCTATGAGTGCATGAATTTTTGCTGAAGGTATAATAGAATCTTGGGGTAACAAAAACTGATTATTATAATCAATTATGTTCCATGCCGAATCTAATTCCCCTAATTTCAACCAATTCATTATAACCGCATTATTCAGTAATATAGCATGGTCATAATTCCCTTGATTTTCATTACTCTTAGCAGCATTAACTAAAAAGAAATTTGATGAATCTAATTGATTTAAAATACTATATACAACACCTAAATACTGTGATGAACGCACAATAAGGCTATCACTTCCAGATGCTACAGCAAAATCAAAAGAAGAACGTGCATATTGTTTAACCAATTGCCAATTTTTAGCCTGGTAAAGTTTAGCTGAATCTAATGCGACCTCAGCCTTAAGCTTAAGCTCCTTTTTAGAAAATGGTATATCATTATTATTTGTGCTTTGTGATAGTATACAGATATTTAGAAATACCACTAAAACTATTAATACAAAACACCTCATCCCTATTCAACTTCTATAAGCTCAGAAAAAACTATACCACTATGAGATGCATCATATACAGATTTACCTTCTTTAATTAATAACACCTGCGGAGATTGATGAAATACATTAAATCTATTCGCAATTTCATTAGAAATATCTCTGTGGGATAATAAATCTAAATAGTAAGGAGTGATATCATTTTCTTTCCAATCCTTTTGAAACCGATTAAGTGCCATACTGCTAATAGAACATCTGGTACTGTGTTTAAAAATAACGACTGGGTTGTTAGATGATTGATTGATAATCTCATCTAATTGACTCATAACTTCCAACTTAATCCATGGAATTGGAACCACTTCTTCTTTTTTTGATCTTGAACTAAATAATCCCATTATTCGAATGTTGTATAAATTGGTAAATGATCACTATATCCTCCATAGTAATCTGGACCTCCATATGTTTTGCTTGGTTTTTGTTCATTATACTTTCTATCGGTATACATCATCCAACTTAGCTTTAAAACAGTACAGTCTTTTGCTTTAACAGTAACACCTTTGTTAGATTTAAAAACACCTTTACTAATAATTAATTGATCTAACATTCCCCAATCACCTCTATAATTATACGTTCCTTTATCCTCTTGTTCTAGACCATAAGCGGTATTGTATAAATCTCCATTAGAAAACTTACGATCTTTTCGTGCTCTTAGTACTTGATAAATACTTTTATTAGTTGGGTAATCGTTAAAATCTCCCATTATAATGATTTTTGCATACTCATCTTTTGCTAAAATCTCATCTACTTTTTTTCTTAATATGGTAGCTGCTCTTACACGTTTGTGTTCGGTTTCTTTTTGTCCTTCTCTTCTTGATGACCAATGGTTTAAAAAAACATGTACTTCATCTTCATCTTTTAATTTTCCATTAACATATAAAATATCTCGAGTAAAAAAATCTGGATTATCTTCCAATGAAACTTCTAAAGCTTCCATTTTAATATATTGGAAATATTCTTTTCTATAAATGAAACCAACATCAATACCTCTTTTATCTGGACTATCTTTGTGTACTACTTGATAACCAGCATCTTTTAATTCTTTCGTGTAGATTAAGTCATCTATTACTTTTTTATTTTCAACTTCAGCCATTCCTAAAAAGATTGGATAATCGTCTCCCATTTTAGCGATAACTTTTCCTAATTGTGAAAGCTTTTTTGTGTAGCGTTCTCCTGTCCATTTTTTATCTGAATTTGGAAGAAAAGCCTCATCTATAGTATACTTATCATCTATTGTATCAAATAAATTTTCTACGTTATAAAAACCAAACGATTTGCCTTTAGCACTTTTTAACTCTGCATTGTTAGTCACTGCCATTTGTTCTGTTTTGGTATTCTTATTCTTTTCTCCCACCATGCATCCAATTAATGCAACTGATGTTAAAGCTATTATTGCTTTTAATATCTTCATTTTATAACTTTTTATCTCTTTATTCCTAAGATTCCCAACAATCCTCTTGTTACCTCTCTTACCAATGTCCTTCCCATTTGACGAACCATTGTGTTTTTACTTAAATCTTCTATAAAACCACCATCATCTTTTACCGTTTTTTTAGCTTTTTTCTTTTGCTCTTTAACCTCTTGCTTATGTTCCTCTTCTTGTGCCTTTTTAATTTTAGCTTCAAGCATTTCAGCAGCACTTTCTCTATCAATGTCTTGATTATATTTTTGGGCTAATTGCGATTGTTTAACTACTTCATCAATCTCACTAGATGTTAACACATCCATTCGTGTAATAGGAGCTCTCAATAATGTGGCAGCAAGTGGAGTTGGCACTCCTTTTTCATTTAAGCAAGTTACTAATGCTTCACCTATTCCTAATGAAGTAATTAACTCTTCGGTATTATAAAAATCAGATATTGGGTAATTTTCAACAGTTTTACTAATTGCTTTTCTATCTTTTGCAGTAAATGCTCTTAGCGCATGTTGCACTTTCATTCCTAATTGACTTAAGACAGCATCAGGAATATCAGTAGGGTTTTGTGTGCAAAAATATATCCCAACTCCTTTAGATCTAATCAATTTAACAATTGCTTCTATTTGATTAAGCAAAGCTTTAGATGCTTCATTAAACACTAAATGAGCTTCATCAATAAATAGCACTAATTTAGGTTCATCTGAATCTCCTTGTTCTGGAAAGTTAGCATATATTTCTGCTAATAAACTCAACATAAACGTAGAAAACAATTTTGGTTTATCTTGTACATCTGTTAACCTAATAATAGATTTTATACCTCTACCTTCACTATCTCTTCTTACTAAATCATTAACATCAAAAGACGTTTCCCCAAAAAAACGTTCAGCTCCTTGCTGTTCTAATTCTATTATTTTTCGAATAATTGTAGAAACAGAAGCTGTCGATATCCCTCCGTATTCTTTCTTTATTTCTTCTTTACCCTCGTTTGTTAAATATTGGATAGTCGTTTTTAAATCTTCTAAATCTAATAATGGCATAGCATTATCATCACAATATTTAAATACCAAAGCCATGATACCGCCTTGTGTATCATTTAAGTCAAGTATTTTCGACATTAAAACTGGACCAAATTCTGATACAGTTGCTCTTAATCTTGCCCCTTTCTCGTTAGAAAGCGTTAATAATTCAACCGGAAGAGGAGTTGCTTCGTATGGTAAATTACCTATAGAAATATGTCTCCAAACAATATGTTCATTAGACTCTCCAGCAGCAGCTAATCCACTTAAATCTCCTTTTAAATCCATTAATAAAGATGGGATACCTTTAAGCGATAATTGTTCAGCAAAAACTTGTAAAGTCTTAGTTTTACCAGTACCAGTAGCTCCTGCAATTAAACCATGACGATTAATTGACTTTAAAGGAATCTTCACATGTGCATCAGGTATGCATTCACCATCATACATGGCACCTCCCATTACTATATAATCCTTCTTATATGTATATCCTTCGTTAATGTGTTTTTTAAAAGCCTCTTTGCTCATTTTACTAATGTATTAATCTAATTATGCAAAATTAATAAAAACTAGCACGCTTTGAGGTATTTAATGCTTAATTATAGGTAAACTAAATATACAACCCCTTAATTCCCAATTCTTCTTTCAGTAATTGAAGCTCTTCATAAGTTCTGTAATCCAATAGTAATGGTCTTTCAGATGAATATTCTCCATATTCTTCAATATTAGCAATTTTATAATAGCCTTTTACTATTGTCTGGATTTCAATAAACTCCTCTTTAGTTTCTATAATTCCTACTGCCAAAATCCTTTTGTTTTTATTAATATGCAAAATCATTTTCAATTCACCTGAATAACTTATATCTCCTTCTTTATCAAGATAAAAATCTGAAATTATTTTCAACTTAACTAAATGCTTCAAATAATATGTTATTGCATTATCATTTCTAGAAAACCGAATAAATTCTTCAGCTAGTATTAATTCTCCTATTTTTTCTTTTTGGGTAATAAAATACCCTTTAAAAACAATCCATTTGATAAAAAAAGAAGAAATAAACAGCCCCAAATCCAGTACAAATAGGTGTTATTAGCAATAAGGTCAGAAAACACACCTAAAGCAATACCACCAAGTATTAAAAAAATTAAATAAACAATTAAATAAATATCTCGAGAAGTAAACCTTATTCGGTTTTTACTATTTATTAATCGTAATTTAATCAAAGTACTAATCCGAATAAACCGTTTGCTCCATTTGATCTAGCTTAGCTACAATACTAACTAACAAATCGTGTGTTTCGGTTTTTTCTTTTTGCTCAGAAAAATGTTGTTTTAATAATAGCTGTGCTTCAATGATAACAACTTCATCAAAAGGGCCATCAAGATTATCTATAACCGTAAAAGCCTCAAGTGCTTCCATATACCCCCCATTTATAGCTGCTTTTACAAACTTATCAATATGTTCTTTAGCGTTATAAGATGAATTCCAAAATGCACTTAATGCTATCTCTCTATGATAAGGATTATCTCCCTCTAACACTTCTAATAATTTTGGAATAGCTGCAGTTGATTTTAATTCTAATAATATCGTCTTAGCCTCCTCTTTTATTTTTTCGGGTGTATCTTCTCTATCAGTTAACTTAAACAATGCAAAAACTAAATCTTCTGATCCTTTTGAACGTACTCTTTTTAAAGCAGAAGTTAATATTTTTGGGTCTTTAGATGATA
This sequence comes from Flavobacteriales bacterium, assembly GCA_020630395.1. Taxonomy (GTDB): domain Bacteria; phylum Bacteroidota; class Bacteroidia; order Flavobacteriales_D; family CAJJDF01; genus CATLPG01. Next base: position 9,009 of record JAHDBM010000056.1, on the reverse strand, counting down.
AATCTAATATAAGATCTTGAACAATCTTCTTTTTCTTTTCATCCTGTTTCATACGTACATTACTTTATAAGTATTATGCTTTATTGAGAAATTAAATAACAATATCTCGTCTATATTTTAGCAGTATCAAAGGTACAATAAAATGAGGCATTCTAACTAAAAACTCAAAAGTATATTGGCTTATAGTAGCATCTAAAAAAGACGCATCTATATTCACCCACAACCTTGCAAAAGCTGTTAAAAATCCCCAAACTAGACCATAATACATAAAATATCTCCATATTCCTTTTGGTAAAAATACTCCCACAGCAAATATAAAATCTGCTATTCCAATAATGAATAACCACAATTGAGCTTGGTCATTAGTCATTCCAAAACTATTAATCATCATATTCATAAAGTTCCCCGGAACTGGATAGTAACCAACTGCATATAATCCATGACAAACAAAAGTGAGTGCTATTGCAAATTTTGCCCAAAACAAAAACTTCTTTTTCATTTTATACTTAACAGCCAGCAATAATAAATACGGCACAACTAACTGAGCTGAATACTCAAAAAATTGACCGGCTACCCTAAATTTATCGACATAGTACCCAAAAGCTGTTAAAAACAATATGCACCAACCAATTTTAATGCAAATTTTAAAATAGCTTTTTCGCTTGTTTATTAAAAGTACTGAACAAGCAGCCAGCAATAATAAAACACCAAAAAAAGTATTAATGTTATACAAAACATCTGCTGCAATAGGAGCATTTTTATCTCCCAATAACCAATCTACTACTTTACCTAAATACTTATCTGATCTGTATAAAGTATCGTATGGCGTTTTTCCTAAAAAATGTTGCCAAGCTCTTCCTAAAAACAGAAAAAAAGCTGTCATTCTAAGTAAACTAACTAAACTTTTGTTTTGCATGTTCTCTTCTTATGCCCTAAATTTATATAATATAAACTTGATCTATGAAATCACTATACATTTCTTTTACTCTCTATTGTTTATCTGCTATATACAATATAGCATTATCTACTACCGAAAAATATAGATTAACCTACAATGGAGATCCCGCAACTACAATGGTTATTGGGTGGCATCAAAATGGAGGTAGCGGGGCTACAGTATATTATGATATAGTAGATCATGGAACAAGCTGGTCTAGTTATACCTTTAACCATGGAATAGATAGAAGCACTTCTAGAAAAGGGATGGATCATAAATTTGCTAGGCTAACTGGTTTAGCTCCTAATACGGTATACTATTTTGTAGTTAAAGACTCTGATGGAACAAGCGCTCGTTATTCTTTTAAAACATTATCTAATGATCCTAATATACCATTATCAATTATTGCTGGAGGAGATAGTAGAACTAATCCTGGAGCAAGAAGAAATGCTAATAAACTTGTTGCCAAATTAAGACCAGATTTTGTTTATTTTGGTGGAGATTACACTGATTTAAATCAAAACGGAGAGTGGCAAGATTGGTTTGATGATTGGCAATTAACAACTTCGACAGATGGTAGAATGTATCCTATTGTAGCTGCTAGAGGAAATCACGAATGGAGTAACAATGATGTATATGAGATGTTTGACACCCCAAATGCTGATGTATACTTTGCCCAAACTTTTGGTGGTGGATTAGTTAGAGCATACACATTAAACACAGAAATGGCTATTCCGGGATCACAATCAACATGGTTGCAAAACGATTTAGCAGCTAATCAACATACTGTTGAATGGAAAATTGCTCAATATCACAAGCCTATGAGACCTCATGTTTCTAGTAAATCAGAAGGTAATGATCAATATAATAATTGGGCACAAGCTTTTTATGATTATGGGGTACGTTTAGTTATTGAATGTGATGCACATACGGTAAAATCTACATGGAAAGTTAAACCATCAACAAGTGCCATATCTCAAGAAGGGTTTGAAAGAGATGATATTTTTGGAACTGTATATGTTGGCGAAGGCTGTTGGGGTGCTCCTCTTCGATCTGCAAATGACAATAAAAATTGGACAAGAAACAGTGGTGTTTTTAACTCTTTTCAATGGATAAAAATTACGAAACAAAGAATTACAGTTAAATATATCGGTACAGATAATGCGGACTCGGTTGGAACTGTTGTAGATACAGCTAGATTTAATGAACCTAATAACCTTGATGTTTGGAACCCCAGTAATGGATCGGAGATTATTATTGAGAATGAAAAATATACCGGCAGACCCTTTGTTGATATAACAGCTCCAAGTAATGGAGCTGGATACGCTACACCTCAAGCAACCACTATTTTTGCTAATGCAAACGATACTAACGGAACCATACAACAAGTAGAATTTTTTGTTAATGATATTTCTATTGGAACAGATGCAACTGCTCCGTACAGTATTAACTGGACTATGCCTGCCAATGGAAGTTATGTCCTTACTGCATGGGCTACTGATAATGATGGATATCATAATATATCGGATAATGTCACTATTTTTGTTGGCGACATTGACATTACAGCTTCAATAGCTACTTCTTCTGATGATGCTGAAGAAGATATAAGTGATGGTAATATGGGACTTTCCAGCAGTGATTTAGAAATGATAACAGAAGATAATTCTTGGCCAATTCCTAATGATGACCAAATAGTTGGATTAAGATTTACAAACCTAAACCTTCCGCAAGGTGCTAATATCATATCCTCTTACATTCAATTTCATGCTGATGAAGATAACTCAGGAACTTCATCTTTAACCATTAAAGGGCAGTTATCTCCTGACCCAACTACTTTCACATCAACAGATTATGATATTAGTAGTCGACCAAAAACAACTGCTTCAGTTAATTGGAGTCCTAATGGATGGACAAGTGGAGACCAGAGTACCGATCAACAAACTCCTAGTTTAAATGCTATCATAACCGAACTAGTAAATCAACCCAGTTGGCAAGTTGGAAACCCTATGGCATTTATAATTGAAGGAACTGGGACACGAGTTGCAACATCTTATGATGGAATTGATATTTTTGCTCCTACATTACATCTTAAATTTAACGTAAATGGTTCTGCTAGTGTAAAAGACATTGAACTTCCTATCCCTAATATTGCTATTTATCCAAATCCATTTGTTCGTGATGTAACGATAGATTGGGTTAAACAAGAAAAAGAAGTTGATATTAAAGTCTTTAATTCTCAAGGCAAGTTAATCCTAAATAAAGCAGTCCAAAATACATCCAAAACCTTTATTTCATTAAATGAAGATTTACCAAAAGGACATTATTATATTAAAGTAGCAAGTAATTTATTTGAAGTAACAAAGAAGGTCGTTAAACTATAAGTTTGATGTTGTAATCTAATAGGATTATGTATCTTCGAAACGAATTAATCGAAAACTATACAGTATGGCTGTTTATTTAGATTTTGAAAAATCAATCCAAGAGATTGATGAACAAATAATTAAACTCGAAGAGATTAAAGAAAAAGGAGATGTGGACGTCTCTGTTACACTTAAAGATCTTTTAGAAAAAAAGAAACTTACTACTAAAGAAATTTATGCTAATCTAAGTCCTTGGCAAAAAGTGCAAGTTTCTAGACATCCCGAAAGACCCTATACGTTAGAATATATTGAAGCGATAACCGAAGGTAACTTTATTGAACTACATGGAGATCGTAACGTAAAAGATGATAAAGCTATGGTAGGTGGCTTTGGTCTATTAAATGATGAATCTGTTATGTTTATTGGCCATCAAAAAGGAGTAAATACCAAAATGCGTCAATACAGAAATTTTGGAATGCCAAATCCTGAAGGATATAGAAAAGCGCTTCGATTAATGAAAATGGCAGAAAAATTTAACAAACCAGTTGTATGTTTTATTGACACTCCCGGAGCTTTTCCAGGTCTTGAAGCCGAAGAAAGAGGTCAAGGTGAAGCTATTGCCCGTAACTTATTTGAGATGATGAATCTTAAAGTTCCTATTATCAATATTGTAATTGGTGAAGGTGCATCTGGTGGAGCTTTAGGCATTGGTATTGGTGATAAAGTAATGATGATGGAAAACACTTGGTATTCTGTAATTTCTCCTGAATCATGTTCATCAATACTATGGAGAAACTGGGAACATAAAGAAGAAGCTGCCGAATGTCTTAAACTAACTGCTAAAGACATGAAAAAAAATAAGCTTATTGATGGTATCATTAAAGAACCTATTGGAGGAGCGCATACAGACAAAGAAGCATCTTTTAAAAAGGTAAAGACTGAAATCATTAAACAGCTTACTGAATTAAATGAACTGACTGCTAACCAAAGAATTGAAGAAAGAATAAATAAATTCTCTTCTATGGGTGTATACTCCGAATAAAAGTTTATTTTCGCGATTATTAATTTAAAAAAACGCGAAAAATGAAAATCTTAAAAGGTTTAGGAATTGTAATTTTAGCTCTAGCAATAATCTATTTTGCTTTGGCTGTATTTGGTGACTCAAGTTATAATGTATCAAGGAATTTAGATATTAAAGCTCCTGCAGATGTTGTATGGAGTCAAGTTTCAAACTTTAAAAACTGGGAAAAGTGGTCTCCTTGGGTTGAAAAAGATTCTACTGTAGAAAACACGTATGAAGGAGAAATGGGCCAAGTTGGTTCTATAATGAGTTGGGTTGGTGATAAAGACTTGTCGGGTACTGGATCTATGACCATTACTTCACTAGAAGAAAATAAAGAAATCAATTATGACTTAGCATTTGTTGTTCCATTCGAAGCAACATCAAAAGGAATGATGAAGTTAGAAGAGAATGAAGGGATAACAACTTTAACTTGGGAAGACAGAGGTGATATACCTTTTTTAATGCGTCCATTTTTCATGTTTATGGATTTAGATGCCCAAATTGGAGGTGATTTTGAAAAAGGATTAGAAAATATTAATGCTGTATCTCAAAAAGTATTAGCTGAAAACACACCAAAACCTGTTGAGATTTCTGAAACAACATTCAAAGGAAAAACGTATGTTGGTATTCGTCATAAAACTACAATTGCTGAAACAATGAAAAGTAGTTTCTATGCTGATAATTTTGGAAAATTAGGAATGTATATGGGGAAAAACGGATTAGCTTTTACAGAAGGAGGTGCTCCAAGTGCTATTTATTACTCATGGAATGAAACTGATAGTACTACTGAAGTTGTTCCAGCTTTTCCATTAGCTAATGTTACAAAAGTAGAGGAAGAAGGAATGGAACTTATTGTTTTAGATGACAAAAAAGCATTATTAGCAAAACATTACGGTCCTTATGAAAATACATATAAAGCTCATCTAGAATTAGAAGCATATAAAGCTGAAAAAGGAATTGAAACTACTTTATGTATTGAAGAATATGTAAATGATCCAACTATGGTAGAGCCTAAAGATTTAGAAACTCATATTTACTATATCGTAAAGGAATAGTTCTGTTAAGTACAAAACTGTCATCCTGGACTTGATTCAGGATCTATAGAACTAGATTCCAAATCAAGTTTGGAATGACCATTAGTTCACTTTTCATTGAAAAAGTAATGAAGCATCTCGTATAATTCGGGATGCTTTTTTTTTAGCTGCAAAGGATGCTCCAAGAAATACTCTGAAGTAACAGCTAAAAACTCTTGTTCATTGGTTGCTCCATAAGGGTTAATCTCATTTTCACCCTCTGTTATTTCTTTAATTTTTTGATATACCATATCCATCCAAGGTAAAGCATATTGTTTTTCCATTAATACCTTCGGAATACCATCTATTGCTCCATCAGCTCCATCAATTAAATGTATAAACTCATGTATCCCTACATTTTTTTTATCCTTTTCAGCCTGAAAACCTAAACGCAAGGAAGTTTTAGACAACACCATTTTTCCATTCAAATAACCATTACCTACCATACCTGTTATGTTTTGAGGCGAATTATTATCGTAATTTTTATTGAATGGTTTTGGTCTTAATAACACTTCATTCAAATCAGTATACACCCAATTAGGGAAATTAAATACTGGGATAATAGCACTAGAAGCAATTAATAACTTATCTAACAATTCTACCTCACATCCAACACCTGTTAAGGTTACCTCTTCTAAAAAACTCAACAATCTTTTATCAAATTTTAATCGATTCTCCTCATTCAGTTTCTCATAAAAATGAACCCATTCTACTAATAAATCTTTAGATTCTTGATCTAAAGTAACATTTTCTACTTTTTTCTTTTCTTTATTTGGAAACAACCACTTAAACATATCATTCAATATTACATTTCTTAAATTTAATCTTATTTTTAAACTATTATTCGTACAAAGAATGGAAAACAAAAAAACACCTATACACATAAATAATGCTCCAGCACCTGTTGGCTCATATAGTCAAGCTATTAAAACGAAAGACACGTTATATATAAGCGGTCAAATTCCGTTAAATCCTTTTACAGGCGAACTAATATTAAGTGATATTGAAACTCAAACTAAACAAGTTTTAGAAAATATAAAAGCCTTATTAGAAGCTTCTGATTTAACCATGAATGATCTTGTTAAATGCTCCATTTTTTTGACCGATATAAATAACTTTAGTAAAGTAGATGCAATATATTCATCCTATTTTAATAGTGTATATCCTGCAAGAGAAACTGTGCAAGTAAGCGCCTTACCAAAAGGTGTTGATGTTGAAATATCTGGAGTAGCTATTTTATAATATGATTGATAACATCATAATATCTACACATGTAGTAGCAGGTGTAATAAGTTTATTAACAGGACTTATTGCGATATTTGCTGCTAAAGGAAAAACTATTCATAATACAGCTGGTAAATTATATTACATAAGTATGATTATCATATTTATAACCGCCATACTTATTACTGTATTAATAAAATTCAATATTTTTCTCACTGTAGTGGCTATTTTTAGCTTTTTTATGTGTTTTACTGGGTATCGATCGCTTAAGCGTAAAAAACCAAATCAAGTAAAATGGTTTGATAAATTAGCTGCTTATCTAGCTGTAGGATTTGGTTTATCACTTATAGCATATGGTATTTATGCTTATGTTAAGTATCAAAACATAGGAACATTAATACTTAGTTGTCTGTTTGGTTTTTTCTTATTTCAAAATGGAAGAAACGACATCAAACACTTTAAAAAAGATCAATACGATAAAATGTGGTGGTGGTTTCATCATTTAAATTTTATGCTTACATCTTTTATTGCAGTTGTTACTGCCTTTACAGTTAATAACATTTACAAAGTGATAGATTTTGGAAGCTTTAATTTTGTGTTTTGGATAGTTCCAACCATCATTATTCTTCCTTTCATTATTAGGTGGAACAAGTTTTATAAAAAGAAATTCAAGCTATAAAACTAATTTCTTAACCAAACATCCATTAGCTTAACCATTTAACATTTCTTAAAATAAGCTTTCTTTATTTATGCTTAAATTCAAGCATTAAATAAAATTTCAATGAAAAAAGCTAGTCTATTATTTATTTCAGTTATTCTTTTATCTTGCTCTGGACAAAGTCAGTTATTTGGAAAAAAGAAAAAAAACACGGTAAAAACAGAGAAAAAGAAAGATAAAAGCAAAAAAATAAAAGATATTGTGAAATCGTGTAAAAAGCATGATGGACTTTTCCCTATTTATCAAGACACCATAACTGGTGAAACCTATATCGAAATTAATAAAGAACAACTCAATAAAGAGTTTATTTATTTTAGCTATGTAGAAAATGGAATTGTTGAAGCAGGTCTATTTAGAGGTTCTTATCGATCTTCAAGAATATTTGAGGTATCTAAAAGTTTTAATCGAATAGAATTTTCATTTCCTAATACCTCATTTTACTTTGACACAAACAATGCTATAAGCAAATCGGCTGAGGCCAACATCAATAAATCACTTTTTGTTAGTGAAAAAATTGAAGCAAAAAATGATAACGCATATCTCATTAAAGCTAAATCATTATTTCTAGATGAAAATATTGCACGTATAAAACCAAATTATCCATCAAGCTACAAAGGATTTAAACTGGGTTCGTTAAGTAAAGACAAAAGTAAAGTTGAATCTATCCGTAATTACCCTAAAAACACTGATGTAAGAACTCAATATGTATATGAAAATAAAGGAAAAGGTTCTAGGGGTTCTAGTGCTACTACTGATGGTCGATTTATAACCATTACGTATCATCATAGTATATTAGAAGTGCCACAAAATGATTTTAAACCAAGATTTGATGATCCAAGAGTGGGTTACTTCATGACACAGATTAATGATATGACAAGTGAATCTCCAACACCTTATAGAGATATGATTCACAGATGGAATTTGGTTAAAAAGAATCCAGAACAAGCTATTTCGGAACCTATTGAACCAATTACTTGGTGGATAGAAAATACTACACCTCTTGAATTAAGACCAATTATTAAAGAAGGCATTGAAACATGGAATCAAGCATTTGAAAAAGCAGGTTTTAAAAATGCTGTTGTTGTAAACATTCAACCAGATGATGCTGATTGGGATGCTGGAGATATACGTTATAATGTATTAAGATGGACCTCCTCTCCTACTCCTCCATTTGGAGGTTATGGACCGAGTTTTGTAAATCCTAGAACTGGACAAATTTTAGGTGCTGATATTATGCTAGAATATGTATATATACTAGGTAGAATGAGACAAGAAGAATATTTTGATATTGCAGGAGAGCAGCAAATATTTGCCGAGAACGATCCTCATTTTTGTTCGGCTGGAGCACACATGCAACACGAAGTGTTATTTGCTAAAAATGCCATGAAAATGGCTGATTTAACAGGAATTGAAAAAAATGCTTTTCTTTCTCAATCATTAAAACGATTAGTGCTTCATGAAGTTGGACATACGCTAGGATTAAATCATAATATGAAAGGTAGTTCAATACAATCTTTAGAAAATATTAAAAACAAAAAAATAATAGATGAGATTGGGTTATGTAACTCTGTTATGGAATATCCATCTATAAATTTTGCGCTTGATAAAACTACTCAAACAAAATACTATGATGA
>JAHDBM010000126.1 GCA_020630395.1 Flavobacteriales bacterium | reverse complement strand
CCACCGTCATAGCCAGATGATAAGTTATTTAAATTAAATGCAGCTGCATTACAGAAATTGTCTGGAATGGCATCAAAGGATGCATCACCTCTACAAGCTCCTATAATTTGTACATCAAAGTCATTGTCTTCATCACAGGTTGCGGAATTACACCAAGCTCCAGTATTTCCATCGGGACTGGTTTGTATTGTAAATGATTGAGTTAGTGTAGAAGGAGTAGTGTTTGTTGGACAAAAAGTAAGTTCAAACGTAAAAGTAGGACAATTATCTGTACAACATACCCCATAATTATTACCGGGGTCACCATCGTTGGCATCTGGACCAACAAGAGTAACTGTTCCACCTATAGTAGAACCAATACAACAGGCACTAGGACCAGTAGAGGGGTCAAATTCTCCAACAGTTAAAGTACCGTCACAAGTTAAGTCACAACCTGCGTTACTAGGATAAAAACAATTGTTACAACCCATACCTGCACTTGCAGTTGCACCTAAATGATTATTTGTTCCACTTGTAGCATCGTAATAAAAACCAGAACCATAAGTCTGACCACTACAATCCCCTGTAACACCGTTGGGCATAAAAATCCATCCAGCTGGAGGAGTTTGAGTGAAGGCATCCCAATCAGAAGTATTTGCAATTGTAACACCATGTATCCAGTTATCTGTAGGACCAGTATCCCATTCAAAAGTATAATCTAATGTTATAGTAATAGGTCCGCAACCATCAGCTGTAACCGAAAGCCCTCCTGCGGAACCTCCAACAGAACCACCATCACTTGCAGTATTTGTAGTACAATTATCACAAGCTGTTATTGTTGCACTGGTGTTAAATTGTCCACAAACGGGTCCTGGGCTAGAATCACAAGCAGTTCCCCCCATTGAAAATAAATGTTGAGGACTAATAAATATTATAGTATTTATTAATAATATTAAAGTAAGTATTTTATTTTTCATTGGTGTTTTCTTTAAATGTGATTACAATTTCATCTTTTTCCAAAGTTGTTAAAACTGTGATAAATTCCTTAATTTGTTCTCTTGTAAATTCTTGTGGATAAGGAATAATGAGACAGTTGTTCTTCCAAGAAAGCCCTATAACTGTAAAAGGATTTTCTCTAACATATTTACTTCCTGTTTTATAAGGAACATCAGGGTTTCTTGGATAAACGAAATCGTCTTCATAGTAATCTTCAGAGATACAAGATTGAATGACTAATCCATTATCAGTATTGATAATAGGAAATTCGAAAGAATCACTTTGAGCTTTTAAACCAATAGAGGCTAAGATGAAAAGAATAGAGAGTAAAGTAGTTTTCATAAAATTTAATAATTATTGTTGTTGAAAAAACGAGTTCTTAATATTTGAGAACGTTCATAACTTTCAATTTCCATTAAGGGTTGATCATCAGTATAGATGGTTCCATCAACAACATTTTTAAAATAACACATTTGACTGATATTGTTTTTTAAACCATGATTAAAATTATATTTAAAACAACAAGGTTTTAATTCATTCATATCAGAATAAATATTATCTAATTTATTTTTCTTTGTTCCAACCAAAATTTTTTCGTGAGCATAGTATTCCATTTTTTCTGGGGTCAGTGAATTAGGAGGATAGAAGTCTTTTAATAATCTCGCTTCAAATCCTACACTTATCATCGAATTACCTATTTTATTGGTAATTTGAACATGTCGATTATCTGTATAATCTAAAATGTTTAAAATTAAAAGACCATTGTCACTTAATTTATTATAGTAAATTTCAAATGCTTCTTTCGTATATAAATGATACGGTTGTTGCTCAGAACTAGAAACATCTAAAATGATAATATCATATAATTCATCACTTTGAGATAAATAATGTCTTCCATCATCTTCTACAAATATATAAAATTCTGAACTTAAATTAAAATATTTATCAGCAAAATCTTTTGTTCTTCCATCTACATCCACTGCTGTAATCTTTTTATATTTCAAATGATTGAGTTCTTTTATAAGACTTCCTCCTGCCAAACCGATAATTAAAGCTGTGTTTCTTTCATTAGGGGGTAATAAACTTGTCAGAGTAGCAACTATGTGGGTGTAATGAAAAATAGATTCCCCAGAAGGTACATGAATAATACTTTGATCTGTATGATTATTTGAAAGAGCTCTGTAATCATTTGTGAAATCTTTTACTTCTAGTTTGCCAAGTAAACCTTCACTTGATTCTAATATATTAACGTTAAAATTTTCATTTTGTGTATTTTGAGCATTAGAAATACTAAATAATCCAACAAAAGAAAAACAAATAAGAAGTAAATTATTCTTTATATTTAAAGGTTTAAATTTATAAAATAAAAATAATCCAATTAATAAAGAAGAAAAACCTAATGTTAAAGATGATGATTTTACACCCATTTCTGGTATCATATATAAGCCTAAAATAAATGTAATGATTACCCCTCCTAATGTTGAAATAGAATAAATATTACCTGCAGCAGTACCAGCTTTTGTCTTTATGTTGTTTAATTGTTGGATGAGTTGTGGTGAAATGGCTCCAAGTAGAATTAATGGAATTCCTAAAAGAAAAAAGACACTGGTTACAGAGCCGCTTATAAGACCTAATTTTAAAAACAATTGTATTAAAATAGGAGCGACAAAAGGCAATGCTATTAAAAAACCAGAGGCTATTATAAGAAAAGTAGGGCTTAAGTTTTTGATGTTTTTTTCTACTATTCTACCGCCTATAAAATACCCTATTAATAATGATAACATGGTGATACCTAAAATAGAAGTTAAAACGTATAAAGAACCTCCAAAATGCGGTGAAACTAATCGAGCCACTAATAATTCAAAGCACATTACTAATGCCCCTTCAACAACAGCCAATATGTACACTAGTTTTTTCAATGTTTTAGTATTTTAAAAATTCTTTAGTATAAATATTATTATATCCTTGCTTCCAACTCATAGATGGTTTGGCATATAAAATAGATAAATTAGGTTTATTATCTTCTAATATTTCTGCATCTCTTAAATTTATGGTATGAGGTGGTAATAATAGACCATTGAGATTTGTAATTTTTATACCATTTGATTCTGCATAATTTACATTAGAAAAATCAAGTTGAGCCCTGCTGCCTATTATCAATAAATTTCTTCCGTTTTCATTTCCTGGTGTAGCAATTACATAAGTCAAAAAACCTGCTTTTTGGTATGTTTTTATAACACTTCTTGCTGCATATCCCATTTCTCCGCTTGTAAAACCATAAAAATTAGTGAGCAACATCCCACTTGGATTTAATATAGATTGAACATCTTGTAGTGCTTCTTTTGTAAGTAAATGTTCTGGAGCAGATTCACTTAAAAAAGTATCAAAAACTACAATGTCGTATTTGTTTTTAGAAGTTTTTATAAAGTGTCTTGCATCATCAATAGTAACTTTTACATTATCATT
>JAHDBM010000055.1:17025-21282 GCA_020630395.1 Flavobacteriales bacterium | reverse complement strand
GGTAGCGCAGGATTTTTTGTAAGAGGTGGTGGTATTGACCAAAACTTAATATTATTAGATGAAGCTACTGTTTTTAATGCATCTCATCTTCTGGGATTCTTTTCGGTTTTTAACTCGGATGTTATAAAAGATGTAACCTTATATAAAGGTGGTATTCCGGCAGAATATGGTGGTAGAGGTTCATCTGTTATGGATATTAAAATGAGAGATGGTAATAGTAAAAAATTCTCTGCTAAAGGTGGTATTGGATTAATTTCATCTAGATTAACCCTTGAAGCTCCAATTGTCAAAGACAAAGGGTCATTTTTAATAGCAGGTAGACGAAGTTATGCTGATTTATTCTTGAAATTATCTCCAGATGAATCACTAAGAAACACACAACTATTCTTTTATGATTTAAACCTTAAAGCAAACTATACAATTAGTAAAAAAGACAGAGTCTATGTATCGGGTTATTTTGGTAGAGATAAATTTGGAACTGATGCCTTTGGTTTTAATTGGGGAAACGCAACTGGAACTGTAAGATGGAATCATTTATTTAGTGATAAACTATTCTCTAATACGACTTTTATCGTAAGTAACTATGATTACGCATTTCAAGTAGGAGAAGGAGAAGACAGCTTTGGCGTTAAAGCAGCTATTTTCGATTATAACTTTAAAGAAGATTTTTCTTACTACCTAAATGATAAAAACACATTAAAGTTTGGTTTAAATGCCATTCATCACACCTTTAGACCAGGTGAACTTTCAGCTGAAAACGAAAGCTTTAACGAAATTATTTTACCAAAAAGATATGCATTAGAAGGAGCTCTTTATTTACAAAACGAGCAGAAAATTAACGAAATGATTACGTTACAATATGGATTACGTTACTCCATGTTTAATTACATGGGAGCTGGTACAGCAAAAACTTATGATAAAGATGGGAATGAGTTAACTTCGCAAGACTATGGTGATTGGGAATCAATACAATATTATGGTGGGTTTGAACCAAGGTTTGCTATGAAATACCAATTAGATGAAGTTAGCTCTTTAAAAACATCTTTTAACCGTAATTACCAATACTTACACTTACTATCAAATACTACTTCATCTTCGCCAACAGATAATTGGGTTCCAAGTTCAAACAATGTAAAACCACAAATCGTAGATCAAATAGCATTAGGATATTTTAGAAATTTCAAGTCTAATACTTATGAGTTTTCTACAGAGATCTACTACAAAAACCTCCAAAATCAAATTGATTACAGAAATGGAGCACAGCTTTTTCTTAACGGAGATGTAGAGGCAGATTTAGTTTATGGAAAGGGAGTTGCTTATGGAGCTGAGTTTTTAGTAAGAAAAAACAAAGGAAAACTAACTGGTTGGTTAAGTTATTCTCTATCTAGATCATTAAGAACATTTGATCAAGTAAATAACGGAGAACAATATTCATCTGCACAAGATAGAATTCATGATGTAGCTCTTGTTGGAATATATAAATTAAGCGATAGATGGACATTCTCTGCTAACTTTGTATACAACACAGGACAACCTGCAACTTTCCCTAGTGGAGCTTATGAATTTGAAGGTGTAACTGTACCGTATTATACGGAAAGAAATGGTTACCGTTTCCCTGATTATCATAGATTAGATTTTGGTGCAACTTGGTATAAAAAGAAAACAAAAAGGCTAGAATCTAGTTGGACATTTTCAGTTTATAATGCTTATGCAAGAGAAAATGCCTTTACCATTACCTTCCAAGAGAGCGAAGAAAACCCAGGCCAAACAGAAGCTGTGAGAACAGCTTTATTTAAAATAATTCCTTCTGTTACGTATAACTTTACATTTTAATACTTGAGAAATATGAAAACTTTATTAAAAATTTTATCACTATCGACTTTACTTATTTCTTTTTCATGTACTAAAGTTATAGAGATTGACTTAAATGATGCCGCTCCACAAATAGCAATCGAAGCTCAATTGCTTGAAGGAACAAATAATTTTACTACAATAGTTACCAAAACAGGAAACTATTTTGGTGGATCTCCAACAAATGTTACTGGTGCAGTTGTAACATTAAATGATGGAACAACCTCAACAACATTAACTGATAATAATGATGGTACATATTCTATTGCTGGTTACACTGCCGTAGAAAATGCTACATATACCCTAACTGTTGTTTCAGAAGGGGAAACTTATGAAGCAATATCCACTATGCCAACTATTACTAATTTAGATACAATTGGCTTTGACTTTCAAGAAGCCTCAGCATTTAGTGATTCAGGATATTTTACTTTTTTCGTTTTTCAAGACGATCCTGCAGCCGATAATTTTTACAGAGGGACATTAATTGTAAATGATACATTAACCAAAGAATTAGATGATTTATATATTTTTGATGATCAATTTACTGATGGTAATTTAGTTGTTATCCCTGTATTTGGAGAAATATATGATGTAAATGATTCTATAACTGCTAACCTTTATTCTTTAAATAAAGAAGGGTATGATTATTATACTACTATTGATCAAATAATTGGAAATAGTGGTGGTGGAAATGTTGCTCCAGCTAATCCTACAACTAATTGGAGCAATGGAGCTTTAGGATGTTTTATCACAACAGGTGTTAGATCTAACTCAGCTGTTGTTAAACAGAGTTTATAATAATAACTTTTTAGTGAAAGAAATCTGATACTTATACGACTAATTGTTCATTAAATAATATCAATTATTGCGTATGAATGATAACAGTCATATTATTAAGTATGTTAATCAATATATAGAATTAACCAAAGAAGAAGAAGATTATTTTAGCTCACTAATTACTAACAAATCAATTAAGAAAAGGCAATATATTATACAGCCTGATTTTGTAGCTAAAAACAGATCTTTTGTGCTAGATGGAGCTTTTAGAGGCTACTTGATGTGCACTGAAGGTAAAGAACATACAATTGCTATTGCAATTGAAAATTGGTGGATAACTGATTACAACAGCTATATATTTCAACAACCTGCAACATTATTTATCGAAGCTATTGAAAATTCAAAAATAGCTCAATTATCATATGATAATGAGCAAAAGCTTTTAGACAAATTTCCGAAATTTGAAAAGTTATTTCGCATTTTATCTCAACAATCTCTTGCTTCTACACAAAGAAGAATAATGTCTAATTTAAGTGACTCTGCAGAAATTAGATATGAAAAATTTATACGTGATTATCCAAAAGTGGTAAATCGGTTACCTCAATATATTATAGCTTCTTATTTGGGCTTTACCACAGAATACCTTAGCAAGATAAGAAAAAAGAGAGTTGAAGCTTAAAATCAAATGATTATGCCTAAATCTTGAACTAGTTCAAGTTCTTTTCCTATTCTACTTCATTTTTAATACTCTCTATATGTCTCAACTTTGTAATGTCAATAAAGACAAACAAAATAAAAACATATATTATGACAACTACAGAAGTATTATTTAATGTACCAACAATAGAAACGGTAACTGAAAACAACCAAGCAATTTTTGACACTTTAAAAGGTAAACTAGGTTTTGTTCCAAATCTATTTGCTACATATGCGCACAGTGAAACTGCTTTAAACGATTACTTAGCTCTAAACAATCGAAAATCAAGTTTAACAAACAAAGAAAAAGAAGTTATTAATCTTGTTACTAGTCAAGTTAATGAATGTGAATATTGTTTAGCTGCACATACCGCTATAGGGAAAATGGCAGGTTTTAATGATGATGAAATAATAGAGATTAGAAAAGCTGATATTTCATTCAATTCAAAATATGCTGAGTTAGCAACATTTGTTAAAGAAGCTGTTTTAACAAGAGGAAAGGTTTCTCAAGAATCATCTATTAAACTATTGGAAGCTGGATTCACAAAAGAAAATATAATTGACACTATTGTTTTAATTGGAGACAAAACCATTAGTAATTATATAAACAATGTAACCAATATACCAGTTGATTTTCCAGCTGCTGCTACAATTTAACAAATAGAAATACTTAAAAACAAAACAAATGAAAACAATAGCAAAAACACTTACGGTTATAGCAATTATGCTTTTAGGTTTTAATACAATGGCACAAGATAACCAAGCACAAATTATTAAACTAGAACAAAAAACTGGAGATTTTAATCTTAAAGGGATAACACTAAGTCCAGGAGATTATATTTTTGAAGTATCTAATAATGGAGTAGATCATGCAGTGGGACTAGCAATTGCGCCTAAAGGTAAAACAGATGCAGAGCATCACATTAAAGAAGG
>JAHDBM010000055.1:0-16925 GCA_020630395.1 Flavobacteriales bacterium | reverse complement strand
ACATTAGAATACACTTGCACTGGCTGAGCAAAAGGATCACCATCTGCAAAACTATTAATTTGATACGTCCTAATATATTGATAGGTATCATAGCTTATAGAATTTAAATAAACCTTAAAAGTTCCTCCATCCCCTCCATCATAATACCTAAATTTTATTGTTTTTTGAGTTCCATCAAACGTTTTATCATTAAACGTTAATTCATTTCCAAAGGCATCTCCAGAAACTACATCAAAAACAGGATTATTTGAATTCAAATATTTGTTTTGGGGTGTGTACCAAATGGTATCATTATTAAAATCTACATAGTATTCTTGCGAAAATATATTTACAGAGTAATAATTGTCTCCTATTGGGTCATTAAACGTTAAGGTTATTTCCATTTGTTCTCCATAATCAGGATCGCTAACGCTTGCTGTATCACAAGAAGTTATACTAATAGATGTAGGACATAAATTAGTTGCACTAACATCAGTATAACCAGATGCTGAAGCCTCTACTTTATAGGTAATTCCAACTTGAGGCTTATTACCTACTGTAGAAACAAATGTATTGTCTCCGTTATTCGTAAGCTGCTCTATCAATGACCCACTATTGGCATTGAAAATCTTAACTACTCCTCCACTAACATCAGTTAAATCTCCATTATCTAAAACAGATAAACTTCTGCTTAAATTAACTGACCAATTGCTATCTACATTAAATAAACTATTAATCACTAGTTTAGGGTCTTTTGTGTCTGCATTAAGCTTTATTGTTTTTTCACATGATGTAAACATCAAAAGGCTTAACACTACAGGTATGATTAAATAACGTTTCATATGTTTATAATTAACTCGTTAATAATGGTTTTAATATCTTTTTAAATAGGTTCAAAAATTATGAAATTAGATATCCCTCAGGGATTAAAATTTAAAAGCGTAACTAACTGATGGTATTACTGGAAATAAACTAACTTGTCTTAATTGTTGATTTCCATTATTATCAAACCCAAAATATAAAAAGAAAGGGTTTCTTCGGCTGTAAGCATTATACAATCCAAAAGACCAAGTTCTTTCGTGTCGTTTCATTTTGGTATGTATATTAATCCCAACATCTAATCTGTGATAAGCCGGCATTCGATAATTATTTCGTTCTTCAATATGAGTTACAGAATTGTAAAACCCTCCTCCTTCAGTCCCTGGAGATAAATATCGTTCTAAGCCTAATGTTACAGCATTACCAGTTCCATAAACCCAAACAAATCCCATATCTATCCATTTTTTTCTTCCTTTTCTATCTAAATACTCATCAAATTTATGTGTTATGGCTACTCCAATATCATGTCTCCTATCGTATCTATACGAGTATTTTTTTCCAAAATTGATGTTTTCAAATTGCCTGTTTGTCCAAGATAACGTATAACCTATCCATCCTGTAGTTTTTCCTTGTTTTTTCTCTACTAACAACTCTCCTCCATACGACCAACCTTTACCCGATTCAACTTTGTTTTGCCAATCTTCTTCCGACCCAAAAAAGCTAGCTCCATCTTTATATTCAATAAGGTTATTCATCACTTTCCAATATCCCTCTAAACTAATTTCGTATTGCTTTTTAACTGTTTTAGCTGCTCCAATTGCTATTTGATGAGAATGCTGAGGCTTTGTATTATCTGTGGCTGGAACCCATAAATCGGTTGGTAAACCAATAGATGTATTTGTTAAAAGGTGTAAAAACTGAGTCATTCTAGCATAAGAAGCTTTAATTGAAGTAGATTCATCAATTAAATATCTTCCAGAGAATCTTGGTTGAAGAGAAAGATACGTTTTACCGTTAGTTAACAAACCACTAAAATGAAGACCTATATTCATTTTAATCTTTTCGTTTACTTTATAATCATCTTCTATATAAGTAAAAAACTCATTAGAGTTTTGGGTATTAGATCCAAAGGTTGTATCCAAATTATCAGTTTCATCAGTAAATTTAAGTTGATTAACACCAGGGGTAAATTTGTGAAAAATATCTCCTGCTCCAAACTTAATATAATGATCGGGGTTAGGCATATAATCAAAATCTACATTTAACGACCAATCTCTAATTCCAGATATATAATCAAATGAAAATTTCTCATAATCATCTACACCAGGACCTGTAGTTTTATATTCCTCTTCCTGACCTACATTAAACCTGTATTTACTATATCTCCCCGTAACGTTAGCAAACAATTTATCATTAATGAGATAATTCCATCTTAAGGAGGATATAATATTACCCCATTTTAATCCAGCTTCACTTTTGGTATTTGTCGTATTGCCGTTAAAAGTATAGTCGTATTTCTCTCTAAAGTAAAATTTATCGTCTCCCATGTAATGACTTAGGTACAGCCTACTTTTATCAGAAAACTTATGGTTTACCTTAGCATTTAAATCATAAAAGAAATAACCTACTGTACCTTCCACTCCATCTGCTCTTAAACCTGCCTTAATTAATGGTCGAGCCAAAATATCTAAATACGTTCTTCTTGCAGATATTAAAAAAGATGTTTTGTCTTTTTGTATGGGACCTTCAAAAGTAAATTTAGATGAAATTACTCCTATGCTTCCTTCACCATGAAACTCTTTCATGTTCCCTTCTTTCATCCTAATATCAATAACAGATGAAAGTCTACCTCCATATCTTGACGGAAATCCTCCTTTTATTAATTGAACAGAATTTATAGCATCAGCATTAAAAACCGAGAAAAAACCAAATAAGTGAGAAGCATTATATACTGGAACGCCATCTAGTAAAATTAAATTTTGATCTGGCCCTCCTCCCCTAACATACAATCCGCTACTTCCTTCACTACCACTTTGAACACCTGGCAGTAACTGAATGGTTTTCATTACATCTGTTTCTCCAAGTAAAACTGGTAAAGACTTTACTTTTTCCATAGAAACATCTATGGTACTCATTTGTGTTTTTTCTTGAATTTTCTCTGATTCTGTCCCAATAACTTTAAACTCTTTTAACTCGATACTTTCTTCTACGCCAATATTTAACTTGGTATCTTCTTCTAATTCCAATTCTTTATAAATAGTTTGAAAACCTGTATACGAGAACCTTAATTTAACCTTACCTTTTGGTAAAGTAAGACTATAATATCCATATACATTGGTAGATGTTCCTTTTCCAGACTGTTCATCTAAAACTGTTGCTCCTATTAATTTTTCACCAGATTTATTGTCACTTAAAAATCCTGAAACAGTTACTTGCTGAGACAAAACAGTTGTAACCATACAACTGAACAACACCAATAATTTAATCATATAGAAATAGGTTTCTCTTAAAACAGTTTAATGAAGCTAAAAGTTACTTCAATAAAAACACAATAGTATTAAAAAAATGAAGTTACGCCCTAATAACTAATAATAAATAAGCTTATTGTTTAAGATGAATATTTATAATGTATGCAAATGATTACCTTTACAACATGGCAGAAGATTTAGTAATAGACCTATCACTTTCTAAAGAAGAAAAATATAAAACACTATTACCACAAATAGAAGCATTAATAGCTGGTGAAACTAATATTATTGCTAATATGGGAAACCTATGTGCTGCCATAAAAGAAACCTTTAATTTTCTATGGGTTGGTTTTTATTTAGTAGAAAATGATGAACTCGTATTAGGTCCATTTCAAGGTCCTGTGGCTTGTACTCGAATATATAAAGGGAAAGGTGTTTGTGGAACATCATGGGAAAAAGAACAACCTATTATTGTACCCAATGTAGAAGAATTTCCTGGACATATTGCGTGTAGTTCATTATCAAAATCTGAGATTGTTCTCCCCGTTTTTAATAACGGTAATATTATAGGTGTATTTGATGTTGATGATACACAACTAAATACATTTAATGAAGTAGATAAACAGTATTTAACTCAAATTTTATCTTTTTTGTCTTTTGAATAGTGTATATAAAATATCTGTAGGTATAATTGTACTATTACTACTTTCTTGTGCACAAATCACTAATGTAACTGGAGGAATTAAAGATGAAACTCCACCACAATTGGTAGAAGAGAAAACATATCCATCAAACAAATTCACAAAATTTAATACTCAAACTATCACTATTACTTTTGATGAGTATTTTACGTTAACCAATCCTAAACAAAATGTATTTGTTTCTCCTACTCTTGAAAACGATTTAGAATACAAGATCAAAGGAAAAAGTTTAATGATTGATCTTAATAACCAATTAAAAGAAAATACAACTTACACCATTAACTTTGGAGAAGCAATAAAAGATTATAGAGCAGGAAATATATTAAACAACTTTACCTATGTTTTTTCTACTGGAGATTATATTGATTCCCTACAAACTAAAGGTGTTGTTCTTGATGCACTCACTCAAACGCCAGAGGCAGATCACTTAGTTTTATTATACGATTCTTTTGATGACTCTATTGTATCTAAAGAACGTCCTATTTACTTTGCTAAAACAAATAAAAAAGGACAATTTTCTATTCAAAATATAAAAGAAGGTGCATATAAAGTATTCTCTTTAAAAGATGAAAACAGAAATTACTTATTTGATCTTCCTAATGAAAAAGTTGGTTGGCTAAAAGATAGTTTACTAATTGACACTAGTCTAAACAAGTCTATTATTATTGAAAGTTTTGAGGAAGATTATATTAAACAAGGTGTTGCCAGCAAAACATTCGAGTATCCAGGTAAATTATCAATTGAACTTAAAAAACCTAGTGACATTATAACATCTCAAGTATTAACTAATGACATTTCAGTATTAAAAACAACCATTTCAAAAAATAAAGATTCAATCATATACTGGATTAAAAATCCAAAAAATGAAAAGTTTAACATTGAATTGACCTTAGATACATTAATTGATACAATTTCTATATATCCTTATAAAAAAACCACAGATTCACTTTTAAAACTTAAAAAATGGAGCAGAAGTATTAACAAGGATGATACTATAACATTAGAATTTACTTCTCCTATATTGTCTATTGATAGTATTAATATTATAAAAGATTCAACTGTTTTACCTGTAACTGATATTGGTATCGATTCTATTTATGGTAATGTTATCTTTAATTTAACGAAGCAGTTTAAATCTAGTTACTCATTTGAAATATTACCTAATAGTCTTGAGGATATTTATGGCAGAAAAAACAAAGACACCATAAAAAATTCGTTCTCTACTTTTGAAAAAGATTTCGAAGGTTCATTTACATTATCTCTAGCTAATGCAGATTCGTCTGTTCAGTATGTATTACAAGTAATGCAAGCAAATAACATAATAAAAGAAGTTATAATGTTAGGTAACATGAACTCTATACCACAAATGAAGCCTGGCAAATACCGATTTAAATTAATAGTTGATCGAAATAAAAATGGAAAGTGGGATACTGGGAATTATTATAACAACATCACTCCTGAAAAAGTAATATCTTACAAAAAAGAAGTAGAGATTAGATCTAATTGGGAAGTAAAAGAAATATGGGATTTAGAAAAATCCCAGTAATTTAATCATAGAATAAACTTAACCTTATTAAATTATAAACAACACCCTGTATTTATTAAAATTATAAATAGCCTAAATAGATATAATATCAAGCTAAGGTTTGCTTTTTAATTTTTAGTTGTACCTTTGTTCATGGACTTTGAAGGAAAATGTATCATCTTTTCTGCTCCCTCTGGAGCTGGTAAAACGACTATCGTTCGTCATTTACTATCTAAATCTTTTAATTTAGCGTTTTCTATATCGGCTGCAAGTAGAAATAAAAGAGACTATGAAATTGATGGTAAGGACTATTATTTTTTAAATGTTAATGAATTTAAGTCTAAAATAGAAAACGAAGAATTTCTTGAATGGGAAGAGGTATATAAAAACAACTTTTACGGTACTCTTAAAAGCGAAATAAAACGCATTTGGGCTGAAGGAAAACATGTTATTTTTGATGTTGACGTTATTGGAGGAATAAATTTAAAAGAGATTTTTGGAAAGAAAGCACTCTCTATTTTTGTTATGCCTCCATCAATTGATGAATTAGAAGAACGTTTAATAAAGCGTAATACCGAATCACAAGAAAGTCTTAAAAGAAGAATAGGAAAAGCACGGGAAGAGATCCAATATTCAAGTGAATTCGATTACATTTTGGTGAACGATAATTTAGAAAAAGCTTGTAAAGAAGCTGAGTTAACACTCACAAGCTTCTTATCTAACAACAAGCTTGTGAGTCAATAATGTTTGTTCTCCAGATATTCTAACCACATACATTCCTTTTGCTATATCTCCAACATTTAATTGTAATGATTGATTAGTATTGTTTTCCAATACTTTTTGTTGAACCAATGCTCCATTATTACTTAATATCTCTATGGTTACTTTACCATTTATCGCTTCATTTAAGCTTAACGTAACTTCTTCATTACTAGAAACTACAGAAGGGAAAATGACAAAATCTTTTGCTTTTTTTTCCTCTGCAATACTAGTTGTTCCTTTATCTACTATAACATAAATTGGATTTTCAGACACGTTTACTGAAACATTAGAACCCGTTAATACTAAGTTGGTTTCAACACCAACAGTATCATTGTTTACCGCATTTACTAATGTTGCACTAGTAACACCTGAACCAATATTTAAAGAATAACCCGAAACATTTGTATTATTATCAGTAGGACACCATAAAACATAAACTGAAGTATCAGGGCTATATGCATTTTCATATTCATAAACCATAACATTAGGATTACTAGATGCAACTTGTTGTTTAAACTTAGTTCTTCCTAGTCTATTACTCATTGTATATAAATAATACCATGAAACTTTTGGCTCATATCTTGTGAAAATAGTATCGTGCATGTCATGTACTAATCCTCCTGTATCAAACATCCCTCCAGATTCGTCCCATACATCTCTCAACATATACATTTGTGCTTTATCTAACCCAGTAGATGATAATAATAAAAAAGTTCTAATCACCCACATGGCTTGAACGTCATATTCTGTGTATGGGCCATAAGCTTGAGCCTTTTGTGGACTAGATTGCCAAGTATCATATCCAAACTCAGAAACCCAAACTTCTTTACCTGGTAAAAAGGTATCTCTATAATTAACTAGTTCTTGAACATCAGCTTGAAACGCATCTAATTCTGGTGCAATACCATGAGTTGGATTACTCCCTATTACTTGTCCTCCAACATCATTACTGTAAAAATGTACATTAAGCACATCTGCAGGAAAATCACCAGCTCTATAATGATCAGCCCACTGCTTCATAGCTTTTATGTAATCTAATTTCACTAAAGCTAGTCCTCCCATAGAAACTTTCATGGTTGGATCAGCTGCTTTAACTCCTAAATTAGGTCCTAAAGCTCCTTGATGTCCATCATAATCAGCACTTAACATTGCGGCATACTCATAAGGAAAAAATAACCCTCTTCTTCCATGCCAGTACTTATTTTGCTCATTCCAATCTTCAATGTAATTAATATAACCAAGACCAGATAATGGAGCATTGTCACTTCTTAACTTTAACGTACTAGGTGAAACAGCAGTTTTTCCATACCTAGCAGCAAACTGATATAAATAATCGGCTCTTTCGATATATGATTGAGGATCATAAGTATCTTCCCACGGATATGTTGGTTTTAACTCTGATGAATCCCAGACATAATTACCAGCACCATCAAAAGTTGGACCTCTAAGCATACAAGGTGAGATTTGTAAACCTGCACTATCCGATTGTCTGTAATATTCATCAAAATCCCAACCCCATACCACACTTGGACTAAAGGCATACTCAGAGTTAGGGTAAACCTTACCCGTTACTACTGTATCGTCTTGATCCCATGGCCACATGTGGTATTCACGAATAAACTTAACCACTTGTTGCTTATCTAAATCATCATCATGAAAAGAGTTTATTCCTAAAAAATCATCCATTAAAGGATATACTCTAGTTGCTGGTGTTGGTGGTGTAGGTACAGAACCTACAGGTGTTCCATATAATACTACCTCATTGAAAACGGCATTTCTATTATTAATTTTAACTCTAATGTAACGAGTAGTAACACTGGTTGAGTTTGCATTCCACTGATTGTAAAGATTCAAATTATTAGTAGCCATTAAATTCCAATTAAAAGGGGTTCCACTATAAAAATTTAACGAATCAGATGCGCTACCTCCACCATTAAAATCATGTATATATATATCAGTAAGATTATAATCTCTACCTAAATCAATTGTTGCATATAATGGATAATGAATAGATGAAATTGGACTATACCATGGATTAACAGGACTGCCCCCTGTTGCGTTTTTGGGATCACCAGATAAAACTGCTTCATCAAACATATTGTAAGAATCTGTTTGTGACGTTTCATCAAAAACCATATTAGGAGTAATGGTTATAATTTGAGAAATAGTTATCTTATGTGCACAAACAATAAGTAAAAGGAGTAATATTCTTTTCATAAATTTGGATGTATGTACTAATAATACAACTTTTTATGCATAAAAAAAAGCAAATAGCTCTATTCTTTGGATCTTTTAACCCCATTCATATTGGCCACTTAATCATTGGTAATCATATAGCTAATGAACCAGAAATAGATGAGTGTTGGTATGTGGTTAGCCCTCAAAACCCATTTAAAGAAAAGAAAAGTCTACTAAAAGATTACCATAGATTACAATTGGTAAGAGAAGCTATTGAAAATAATATTTTACTTAAAGCCAGTGATATTGAATTTAATTTACCTCAACCTTCTTATACTGTTGATACGCTTATTCACCTAACCGAAAAATATCCTAATTATCATTTTACCCTAATAATGGGAGAGGATAATATTAAATCATTTCATAAATGGAAAAACTATGAAATTATCCTTAGAGATTATAATATCATAGTATACCCTAGAATGAATGTTGCCCAAGAACAAGTGGCAAATAAAGAGATTATTAATCATAAAAATGTAAAGGTTTTAAAAGACATTCCACTTATGAATATCTCTGCTAGTTACATCCGAAATCAATTAAAAGAAGGAAAAAGTATTGAATATCTTGTAAGCCCTCCTGTTTTCAAGTATCTTGATGAAATGAATTTTTATAAAAATTAGTATATGGCTACAACTAGTAAATTTCAAAAACGAATTACATTCTTTACTATTCTTGGTCTAGTTATTAGTGTAGGCATCATTGCAGTATTAATTGCTGCACTTAAAATATCAGAAAGTAGACTAACCGATTTAGGTAATATCATGGCCGAAATGTCTGATTCTAGAATTCAATACAATATGCAAGTCACTCAAAACATTGAAGCAGTTACGGATGCTGAAATTACGGATGATGTTAATGTGGGTATTGATTTGGTTGTAGAAAGTTCTATTCCGTTTCAAGCAGAAATACCTGTAAATGAAGATATGATTATACCTATTAACTTAGGAGTGAATCAAGTAATCTATGTTGATACATTAATTAGCATTGTAGGTGATGTTAATATTAATGTAGACGATACAATACCATTAGATCAAAAAATAAAAGCAGCTGGTGTTAACGTAAAAGCTAAAGCTGACATTCCATTAAAACAGCAACTTACTGTTAGCTTTGATGAAAAAATTCGCATGCAATCTTACATCCCTATCGACATGAAAATAAGAGATAGTATGGCATTAGGGTTAAACATGAAAATACCTGTGAACTTGATGGTTCCTGTGAAAATCCCATTACATACAACTGCTCGTATTTCTTTTTTCGAGACATTGCCCTTTAAGGCAACAATACCTGTTAAGCTGGACGTGCCTGTTGATATTCCACTAAATGAAACAGCTATGGGTAAATACCTAAAACAAGTTGCAGAAGGGATGAAAGGGTTAACTAAATTATAATAAACCCTTTAAAAAAGATTATTAATTCAACCTAGCAATAATAGACTCGAACATTGCGCGTCCATCTTGATTGCTTAATTCAGCATCAGATGCTCTTTCAGGATGAGGCATCATTCCAAATACATTTTTATTTGCATTGGTTACACCAGCAATGTTTTCTAATGCTCCATTTGGATTAGCATCTTTACTTATCTCACCATCTTCATTACAATACCTAAACAATACTTGATCGTTAGCATTAAGCTCTTTTAACGTTTCATTAGATGCAAAAAAACGACCTTCTCCATGAGCAATAGGAATTTTATACCCTTTCTCTTTAGTTAAGCTTGCAGTAATAGCTGTGGTTGATGATTGAGGCTTTATGTAAACATTTTTACAGATGAATTTTTGGTTTTCATTATGTAACAATGTTCCTGGTAATAATCCCGCTTCGCATAAAATTTGAAATCCATTACAAACTCCCAATGCATAACCTCCTTTATTACAATGTTCAATAACCGATTTCATTATAGGTGAAAAACCAGCAATTGCTCCACTTCTTAAATAGTCTCCATAAGAAAATCCTCCTGGTAATACCACAACATCAACACCTTTAAGATCAGTGTCTTTATGCCAAAGTTTTTCAACCTCTTGATTAAGTATTGTTTCTAATACATAAATCATATCTTGATCGCAGTTAGATCCCGGAAAAGTAATTACACCAAATTTCATTGCTTGTTTTTTTTCAAAGTTAGTAAAAAGAATAGGTTACCATAAATCGCCCTAACTTTTTAAAGGAAAAATTTGCTAACAAATAATAACATTAATACACAAATTAATACAATATCTTTTCCTTTAAATTCTCCATATACAAAAAGTGAAGCTATTAAAATAGAAACACCAATGGCTATATTAGAAAAGAACACACTGTAATCAATTAAAAATAAATTAACTATTCCTACTACTAATGATATAACAAATAAATACAATAATGTATTAAAGGTTTTTAATATTTTAACTCCAAAAACAGATCTGTTTTGTTTTAATGCTACTGCACCAAAAACTGCAAAACCTATTAATATTACCACAGATAAATAAAAGAAAAAAGGGATAAAATGAGCTTTAAAACTTAACGCTAATCTTGAAGATAAAAAATGATAATTATCTGATATAAACGAAAAAGCATAAACAATCCCAAAGGGTAATAAAAGACCTACTAATATCATCCACAAATCACTTATTAAAAACCTTCTTATTGATCCTATTCCACTTACAACCAAATACAAAAAAGGCAGAAAAAAGATATTAGACAAACTTAAAATGCCAATAAAAAAAGAAGAATTAAAAACATTAAGCACCTTACTTTCTTCTCCTCTCATAAAAAAAATCATAGCCATAAACACACAAAAAGAAAGATTCAATAAACTCAATTCTATAAGATGTTCAAACCCTGTAGATAAAGATGAAATAAGAATAAAAAACAACAAAAAGGCGACATTCGTTTCATTTATAAAAAATACCCTTCCTAACTGATTATTTACAATATAACCTCCAATAAATGTCATTGTAAAACTAATCGATAATGCAAAATACCTTGATGTTTCATAACCAAAAGTAATGTAACCATTATGTTCAGCAATAGTTGGCATAAACCATGAAACCCCTGTAATTAAAATTATTACAATTATACTCGTAGGATTACTTTGTAGGAATGACTTTACCATAGCCGAAAATTACCACTTAATTTTTAGGCTAAAAAACAAAGTTCACTATATTTGTAAAGTAAAGAAGTATAAAAACGATATATATGAATTGGTTAGCAGAGTTTGTAGATTGGATTAAAGAATATATTTTATTTGGTCCTTTAGAGTATTTAAGATGGGGACCTAACACTATATTCATTATCTTAATCATGTTTGGTTTAGCGTATTGGACGTTTTATTGGCAACCAAAATATAATAAAGAATCTGAAGCAAACGCAGATCAACTAAATTAGATTTTAATCCAAATCGAAGCCTATGTCTTTTCTATAGTACATAGCTTCATACGATATTTTAGCTAAAGAGGTGTACGATTTTTCTAACGCCTCTTTTGTATTTCTACCCATTGAACTTACTGCAATAACCCTGCCTCCATTAGTATGTACTTTTTCGTTTACAGATTTTGTTCCTGCATGAAATGGTATACTTTCAGTTACCGATTCTAGCCCTGTTATTTCTTTCCCTTTTTCATAAGTTTCAGGATAACCTCCAGAAACTGCCATAACCGTACATACCGTTTGGTCACTTATTTCTAAATCCCTTTCAGATAATGTATTGGTTGCAACACCTTCAAACAGGTCTAATAAATCAGATTTAATTCTTGGGATAACAACCTCTGTCTCTGGATCTCCCATTCTTACATTATACTCGATTACGTAAGGGTTTCCATTTACATTCATTAAGCCAATAAACACAAAACCTTTATAATCTATACCATCTTTTTTAAACCCTTGGATAGTTGGTGTTACAATTTGACTCTCTACTTTAGTCATAAACAAGCTATCGGCAAATTTAACCGGAGATATTGCTCCCATTCCGCCAGTATTTAAACCAGTATCTCCCTCTCCTATTCGCTTATAATCTTTTGCTTCTGGTAAAATTTTATATGAGTCTCCATCTGTTAAAACAAATACTGAAAGTTCAATCCCATCTAAAAACTCTTCAATTACCACTTCGTTTCCTGCTTCGCCAAATTTATCTTGTGTAAGCATTTCTGTTAACCCTTCTTTGGCTTTATCAATATCATTCAATATCAAAACTCCTTTACCTCCTGCTAAGCCATCTGCCTTTAATACATAAGGAGCCGTTAAATTTTCTAAAAAGTTATAACCCTCTTCTAATGTATCTTTAGTGAACGCTTTATATTTTGCTGTAGGAATATGGTGTTTCATCATAAATTCTTTAGCAAATCGTTTACTACCCTCTAAAGTAGCTCCTAGCTTTTTTGGGCCAATTATCGAAATTTTATTTAATTGCTCATGTTGTTCAAAATAATCATGTATTCCCTCTACTAATGGTGCCTCTGGACCAACAACAATCATCTCAATATTGTTAGCCAAACAAAAGTTTGCAATAGCATCAAAATCAGTAACCAAAAGATCAACATTTGTAGCTATATTGGCAGTTCCAGCATTACCAGGGGCAACAAACAACTTATTTAAAATAGAGCTTTGAGATATCTTCCAAGACAAGGCATGTTCTCTTCCTCCTGCACCTAATATTAATACATTCATGATTACTTTTTTTTAAAGGTAAAAATTTCTGAATCAAATAAAACCATTTAATTAGTTGCAAATGACAACAAAAAAATTACTTTTGCGTAAATAATGAAATAAAACTAACATAAAAAAAGACGCAATATGTATTGGACATTAGAATTAGCATCATATTTAGAGGATGCGCCTTGGCCAGCTACAAAAGAGGAGTTGATTGATTATTCAATGAGAAGAGGAGCGCCTTTAGAGGTAATCGAAAACCTTCAAGCAATTGAAGAAGAAGGTGAAGTATACGAATCTATCGAAGATATTTGGCCCGACTACCCTACTAAGGAAGATTTCTTCTTTAACGAGGACGAGTATTAGCTATTTAAACCAAGTTTAACAGTAATGAATCCCTGTATATTTATACAGGGATTTTTTATTTACCAACCTTTTTACTTTTTTATGCGTCATCTAGTCAAAACCAATAAAAATAAAATTTGATGCTAAAAAAAAACATTCTGCTACTGTATATTACTACGCTTACTCTACACGGCATTTCTCAATCATGCTCATTTAGCGGAGGTCTTCAAAATGGATTCTGGAAAAATGATTTTTTAATTCATGTTGAAGCTGGGTTGTACTCTAATCAACCTGGAACAACAAATATAAGCTATAACATGGATGATGGAACTTGGGAATATGGACCAATAATAGAGCATTACTATGTAAATAAAAGAATTTATAATATTTCTATCCATATAGAACATATTACCCCTATAGATTCTTCAGGTGTTATTATCGGTTATGACACTTGTTACATAAATATGCCTGTTTCATTTTCAAATGTTCCTTTATATCCTGGATCAGATCCATGCCCTGCATATTTTGGCTTAAGGTCTGTTCAAGATTATCCTAATCCTAGCTTTGATTTTGAAGCTATATTAATGGGGTCAGAAGGTCATGCTACTTTATTTGAATGGGATTATGGTGATGGAAATACATTTTCTGGACTTGGAGGTAACGGTTCACATCCATCACACACTTATCCTTCTCCGGGCAACTATACTGTTACAGTAGATGCTTATGACACGATTAAATATAATGGAACTTCTGTTGATACTATTTGTCATTATTCTCAATCTAGGTTGATAACCGTATTGGATCCTTCCATTTCAATTGAAGAAATTAAACTAAACAACTTTAAGTTATTTCCAAATCCATCTGACGGTATTATTCATATCCAATCGACCATTGCGCTTAACAACTTTAAAGCTTCCGTACTATCTTTAAATGGTAAAACAATAAAAGTTATAGATAACTTATCGGCTAAAAAAATAAATATTCAAGACCTTAATAAAGGTTTTTACATTCTAAATGTTCAAGAAAAAAACAACCTCTCACAATCCATTCAAATTAAATTTATTAAACAATAACTTGGCCTATTAAATAGACCTTTACTTCAATATAATATCACTATGGAGCTTTATTTAAACTAAGTTAACGTCACATAATTTTTATATTATGCTTTAATATTACTTAAATACAAGCTCCTTCTTTCTATAAAATGTATAAAAATCTCCTATTTTTAACACTCGTTTACCCTAAACTTTCATAAGTTTATACCTTATACGTTCAGTACATGAAATACATTTTATTTATTCTTTCCATTTTTTTAATATTTGGAACTCAACTATTCGCTCAAACTGGAACTGTTAGAGGGTTTGTATATGATGAAAAAACAGGTGAACCCGTTATTTTTACCAATGTTGTATTAAAAGGAACTTCTTTTGGTGTACCAACTGATGTTAATGGCTATTACAGTATTACAAAAGTAGAGCCTGGAACATATACCTTAACTGTATCCAATATTACTTACGAAACTTACGAAGAAGAAGTTGAAATAAAAGATGGTGGTATTATTACCAAAAAAATATTCTTAAAAGAAGGAACAAAAAAACTAAAAGAGTTTGTTATTGATGCTGAAAAAGAGGAAAAGAAAACAGAAATAAAAATGTCGGTTACAAGTGCCTCTAGTGATGATATAAAAGCAATTCCTTCTATTGGTGGGGATGCAGATATTGCTACTTATTTTCAAACCGTACCAGGTGTGGTAACAACTGGTGACCAAGGTGGGCAAATGTATGTTAGAGGAGGTTCTCCAATACAAAACAAAGTATTATTAGATGGAATGGTTATTTACAATCCTTTTCACTCTATTGGATTCTTTTCTGTTTTTGAAACCGATATTATTCGTAATGCAGATATTTACACAGGTGGTTTTAACGCAGAATATGGTGGTAGAATTTCATCTGTAATGGATATAACCACTCGAGATGGTAATCCTAATCGATTTGGAGGAAAAGCTTCTGTTTCCCCTTTTTCTGCTAAGTTAATATTAGAAGGTCCTCTTAAAAAGCCAAAAAATCCTGGTGATGGTAACATTACCTATGTATTAACTGGAAAACGCTCTTATTTAGCAGAGAGTTCTAAACTTTTTTATTCTTATATAGATAGTGCTGGTTTACCGTTTAATTTTACCGATTTATACGGAAAAGTATCGTTTAAAGGTAAAAACGGAAGTAAACTTAACCTCTTTGGCTTTAACTTTAGCGATCAAGTAAATTACCAACAAATTTCTGATTTAAGTTGGAACTCTTATGGTGTTGGATCTAACTTTCTTTTAATACCAGGCAGTTCTCCTGTATTAATTTCTGGTAAATTTTCTTTCTCTGATTATAAAATACGACTATTAGAAGAAAACCTAAGCGAACGATACAGTAGTGTAAATGGGTTTAACTTAGGATTCGATTTTAAATACTTTATTAAAGACAATGAATTAAAATATGGTGTTGAAGTATTAGGATTTGGTACAGATTACACTTCTTTTAATTCGGTTGGAAGAAAACTACAACAAAAAGAAAACACGACTGAGTTAGGTTCTTATTTAAGCTATAAAATTATTGGTGGACAATTTGTAATTGAGCCTAGTTTTAGATTACATTATTATGCCACATTAAGAAATATTTCTCCAGAACCAAGAATTGGTATAAAATATAATGTTACAGAAAATTTTAGGCTTAAATTAGCCGGAGGTATGTATTCACAAAACTTAATTAGTGCAAACTCCGATAGAGATGTAGTAAACCTATTTTATGGATTTTTATCTGGCCCTGATAATCTTCCTGAAAATTACACTACCGAAGATGGAGAAATTAGAGAACGAAGACACTCACTACAAAAAGCAAATCACCTTATCCTTGGTACAGAATACGACTTTTCTAAGAGGGTTAGTTTAAACGTAGAGGGTTATTATAAGCGTTTTACGCAACTAACTAACACCAATAGGAATAAACTCTTTAATGATGAGCCAGGAGTTGATGCTCCCGATATTTTAAAGAAAGATTACATTATAGAAACAGGTGATGCGTATGGTGCAGATGTTGTACTTTCTTATAAAAATGATCAACTATACTTATGGGGAGTATACTCTATCGGTAAAGTTACCAGATGGGATGGTGTAAGAACCTATTCTCCTGTTTTTGATAGAAGACATTCAGTTAACCTTATTGGATCATATAAATTTGGAGAAGACAAATCTTGGGAAATTAATGCAAGATGGAATTTTGGATCTGGATTACCGTTTACTCAAACGCAAGGGTACTACCATAAGCTAGATTTTAGTAATGGAACTGGAAGTGATATTACACAAGAAAACGCAGATGAACTATCGATTGTATATGCTGGATTAAATGAAGGAAGGTTACCTACCTACCATAGACTAGATATTAACCTTAAAAAATTCTTTGTGTTTAATGAAAATACCAA
>JAHDBM010000125.1 GCA_020630395.1 Flavobacteriales bacterium | reverse complement strand
GATGGCCTTTAATTAAATTTTAATGCTTTACTAATTATAAATCTTCAAATTGTACATCAGCTGAATAATTTTCTTTTTTCTCACTGTACGTTTCATCATCAGCTTTATAGTTGCCTGTAGCTTTTAATTCTTCAATTTTAGCTAATGCTTCTTCAAATCCATCTTTAAACTTATCAAAGTCTTCTTTGTATAAAAATAGTTTGTGTTTTTCAAAATAAAAATCACCATTGTCATTGTATCTTTTTTTACTTTCAGTAACAGTCAAATAAAGGTCATTACCTCTTGTAGACTTTACATCAAAAAAATACGTTCTCTTCCCCGCTCTAACCGCTTTAGAAAAGATTTCATCTCTGTTCATTACATCTTCCATCAAATATCTTTTTTAAATTATATGAGCAAATGTAAGAAATAAACACTTACATTTCACATCAACTCTTTTCTTTTTAAACAACTTGTAAACAACTAATTGTATTTTTTTACTTAAAACTGAGTTTTAACATCATCATATTGAAGATATTTAATACACAATGATGGCTATTAACGATATATTTTAGGTATTTAATGTACCTAGATCAATTTTAATTCGTTACCAAAGCGTAAGATTTGTATTTTTACAAGTATGGGGGCATTTATAGCTAAACATAAAATAGGAATTTTAACAACTATTGTTTTTCATGTTGCGCTATTGCTATACGTAAATGTTAAAACATTAAAAGCTCCGGTATACCAACCCAAAAATCATGCATTAATAGAATTTGACTTCACTGAAGAAAATGAGAAAATTGAAGATGAATTACCAAGTGATGAAGAAGTAGAGCAACCAACTGATGAGGATATCATGGAGCAAATAAAAAACTTATACCGTGATAAAAATGATCAAAGAGACCAATCATCTAACAATTATAACGAGCAAAGTATTGAACAAGAACTAGAAGAAAAATACAAACAACTTGCTGAAGACATAAAGGCTCAAAGAGAAAAAGAAGGAAAACATTTTGACCCTTCGTCTTATGAATTTACTCATCAAGAAAAAGCTGAAGATAAAAAGAACACTCCATCTGCTGGTAATCAAGTAACTGGTAAAGTAATAACTGAATGTGATATTCCTGGAAGAAAATGTTATGCAAAGACACCAGCATATAGATGTCCAGCTGGCGGAACTATACATGTAGATATTAAAGTAAATCAAAAAGGAGTTGTTACTTCTGCAAGAGTTAACGAGAGTAAATCATCTTCTACCAATGCATGTTTAATAAAAGAATCATTAAAATACGCCAAACGATCGAAAGCAAATCAAGATTTTAATGGTCCAGCATCAGTTAGTGGAAGCATTACCTATCGATTCATCAATCAATAGAATTCACTATCTTTAAAATACAATTAAATAGAATATGATTTCAATTGAAAATATTAAAAAATCTTACGGTAAACTAGAAGTTCTTAAAGGAGTTAATCTAACCATCAATAAAAAAGAAATTATATCTATTGTGGGCGCATCTGGAGCTGGAAAAACTACCCTATTGCAAATTATTGGCACCTTAGACAACCAAGACCAAGGACTTATATCATTTAATGGCACTGAATTATCATCTTTAAAAGGAAAAAAATTAGCTCAATTTAGAAATAGTAATATTGGTTTTGTATTTCAATTTCATCATTTATTACCAGAGTTTACTGCTATTGAAAATGTATGCATCCCAGGCTATTTAAGCAATACACCTAAAAAAGAAATAGAGTTAAGAGCTGAAGAATTACTAACTATGCTTGGTTTGTCAGATAGAATACATCATAAACCATCTCAATTATCTGGAGGTGAACAACAAAGAGTAGCTGTTGCAAGAGCATTAATAAATAATCCAGCTGTTATTTTAGCTGATGAGCCATCTGGAAATTTAGATTCTAAAAATGCAGAAGAATTACACCAATTATTCTTTAATTTAAGAGATAAAATGGATCAAACATTTGTTATTGTCACACACAATGAAACATTAGCCAACATGAGTGATAGAAAAGTGGTTATGAAGGATGGTATTATTATTAATTAGTATTACATGAAGGTTCTTTTTATAGATCACACTCACCCTATCCTTATTGAACTTTTCGAAGCTAACCAATGGACCTGTATTGATGGCAGTTCTTGGACGCTAAATGAAATTGAACAAAACCTTTGTTCTTTTGATGGAATAATCATCAGAAGTAGGTTTGTATTAACAAAAGAAACATTACAGAAAGGTCAACATTTAAAATTTATTGGCAGACCTGGTGCTGGTTTAGAGAATATTGACACTGAATTTTGTCAACAAAATAACATTAAAGTTTTTCGGTCGCCAGAAGGCAATAGTAACGCAGTTGCTGAACACACCATTGGGATGTTACTTGCATTATTTAGAAATATACCAAATGCAAATACTGAAGTTAAACAAGGCAAATGGGATAGAATCTCGAATAGAGGTGAAGAATTAGAGGGTAAAACAATCGGAATTATTGGTTACGGATATATGGGAAAGGCTTTCGCCAATATTTTAAAGGGGTTTAATGTTAACATTATTGCTTATGATAAATACAAAACCTCATTTAGTGACAATTGGGTAAAAGAGGTTACTCTTAACGAACTACACGAACAAACTGATATTTTCTCTATTCATACTCCATTAACTAAAGAAACTATCGGAATGTACAACCATAAATTTCTTAACAAATTCAAAAAAGATATTTATTTAATCAATACTGCAAGAGGTCAATCATTAGTTTTAAAAGATTTAGTTAATCTTCTTAAAAACAAAAAGATAAAAGGCGCTTGTCTTGATGTATTAGAAGTAGAAAAAACTACTTTCGAATCCGTTTTTGAAGATCATAAAACAGATGAAATTGACTATTTATCTTCAGTTGAGAATGTCATTCTAACTCCTCATATCGCAGGTTGGACTCATCAATCGAATGAAAAAATGTCTCGTTTTTTAGGCGAGAAAATCATTAACTATTTTAATCCATCTGTATGAATAGAAATCGTGTGATATTAGTTGATAAACATGACAATGAAATAGGTGTTGAAGAGAAATTAAAAGCTCATCAAGATGGATTATTACATAGAGCTGTAAGTGCTTTTATCTTTAATCGCAATGGCGATATGTTAATACATCAAAGAGCTAAAACAAAGTACCACTCTCCTTCTCTGTGGACAAATGCCGCATGTACACATCCACAACCAAACGAAGCCAACTTAAAAGCAGCTAAATCTAGGCTAATGGAAGAAATGGGATTTACATGTGAATTAAAACCACACAGTACCATACTATATAATGCTCCATTTGATAACGGATTAACTGAGCATGAATACGATCATATATTTACAGGAGTTTATGAAGGAAATATATCTCCTAACCCTAAAGAAGTAATGAATTACCAGTACATTTCGTTAAATAAACTAAAAGAAGAAATTAAAACATCACCACATACGTTTACTGAATGGTTTAAG
>JAHDBM010000124.1 GCA_020630395.1 Flavobacteriales bacterium | reverse complement strand
ATTACAACTACTTACAATGGATTTTTTGTAGTTCATGATCCATTACAGGCAATGTCTACTGTAGATCCAACAACTTATGTATTGTTAGATTTATTTGCAAGATAATAGAATTATCAGCTGTATAATATATTATTGTTATACGGCTGTTTTTTAACTACATTTGCGCATGAGCGCAACCATGCAGTTAGAGGAAAATGTAGTAACCAGATTACAAAAGGGAAATCAACAATCTTTTGAAGAGATATATGATAAGTATAGTGATTCTCTTTATGGATTAATATTAAGAATTGTAAAACAAGAAGATTTAGCTCAAGATATTTTACAAGATTGCTTTGTTAAAATATGGCAAAAAGCTCCATCTTATGATCCCTCTAAAGGGACTATTTTTACTTGGATGCTTAATATTTGCAGAAATAAATCAATTGATTCTCTTAGAAAAACATCTAGAGAAAAAACTGATAACGGAATTGAATTAGAGCGATTAGATACTGGAGCAGAAAACATAAATATAAATACGATAGGGTTAAAAGATATTTTAAATAACCTATCGGACGATAAAAGACAAATAATAGAATACTTATACTTTAAAGGATACACTCAACAAGAAACAGCAGATGAACTAGATATTCCACTTGGTACTGTTAAAACTAGATCGAGAGGAGCAATTAGAGATTTAAAAGAATATTTTACACTTATACTAGCATTTTGGATATCAAAGAATATATAGCATCAGGCATACTAGAAAGTTACGTTCTAGGATCAGCTTCTAGTCAAGAAAGACAAGAGGTTGAGTGTATGTCGCATATTTATCCTGAAATAAAGGATGAATTAGTGTTGGTTCAATCTCAGCTAGAAAGTTACATTAAAACATTAGCTGTAAAACCTCCAGAAGCACTTAAAAGTAAAATTTTAGACGCTATTAAGTCAGTTGAGCAAGATGCAAAGGAAACTTATAATCAACCGAATGCTGATGAAAAGAAGGGTAGAGTAGTTGAAATGAATACTACCCAGAATAGTGGAAACGCTAATTTCTTTAAATATGGAATGGCTGCATCTATTGCTGTTATTTTAGGATTAGCTGTATTTACATTTAATCAAAATCTTAAAAAGGGAGAACTTGAGAATGAACTCGCTTCGGTTAAAAGTGATGTAGATATGATTAAAGATGAGCTTACTGCTTCATCAAAAAAATATCAAGATTCTATTCAGTTAATAGCGTATAGAGAAAACATATTATTAAATAGCGAAACACAATCTGTTACGCTTGCTGGGACAGGTAATAGTCCAGAATCTAATGTTCGTGTATTTTGGAATAAATCATCATCAGAGATTGTAGTAGTTAAAGATCAACTACCTTTAGCTGGAAAAGATAAACAATTTCAATTATGGGGTTTAGTAGATGGTGTTCCAGTAGATTTAGGAATGCTTGCTGATAATGAGTTAATTACTAACCCAAGAAAAATTGACTTAGAAAAAGTAGATGCATTTGCTATTACGTTAGAACAATATGGAGGAAGTCCTCAGCCTAATTTAGAGCAGTTATATGTAATAGGTAATACGTGATTTTACAATAAAAGAATTTAAAGCCAACTTTAATAAGTTGGCTTTTTTTATGTCTTTACTTAAACTCTCTTTGGTTGAGTATAATTAATCCCTATTTTTGATCTTTAACATCCTACACTTGCTATTGGAAGACATTAAATTTTATATCTATCTATTGTTATTACTAGCCATTTTGGTTGGGGTATATCTCTTGTATAAAGAATTAAGAAAAGAGGTGTTAAAGCAACAAGAACACCTTAAACTTCAAGAGCAAGCTTTACTACTTATTAGAGAGGAAATAGCTGGGACTAAAGAAGAGCTTAAACGAAGTAATGATGAGGTTCAGTATAACAGAATGGTTCCTGTTATTTATAGTCAGTTAAAACGATTTGAAGAAGCGATACAAGATTTTACTTTTGAAGCCCTTTCGGGTAAAGATGGAATCAATTATTTACTAGCAAAAATTAACCTTAAACAAACTGAAATCTTTGATAAGAATAAGTTTACTTCTGAGGCGGAATTTCAGTCTGTACAGGCATTTGAATTAAAACGCTTAATTGCAACCGAACAAGTCTCAGACTTGTCTTATGAGGGAGCAAAAAACATACTAGCATTAAAAAGCGTATTGGAATCGTCTAGCTGTTCTCAAGATCAAATTAATCAATTAAGGAACTTATTTATTGATAATGTATCTACTCAATATTTTAAGTTTATTACTAAAGTATTGGAAATAGGAAGGAAACGAATTAAATCGGTTCCAGATAATTTTACAAATGAATTGTTCCAAAAAGAGATGTTTTTAAAAGACAAAGAAGTAGTAAAGAATTTTAAGTTAATTCTCGATTTTAAGAAGAAGGAATTAGACAAATTAAATAGAGCACATGACGAAGATTAAAGGACAAATTGTAGATGTAGTTAATAGGCGTATATTCTCTGGTGAGATTGAAATTGTTGATGGAAAAATCAATTCAATTCATGAAATGGATCATGATGTTAAGCAATTTATTATTCCTGGTTTTGTAGATGCGCATGTACATGTAGAAAGTTCTATGTTAATCCCTTCAGAGTTTGCTCGTTTAGCTGTTTGTCACGGAACAGTCGCCACTATATCCGATCCTCATGAAATAGGAAATGTATTAGGCAAAGATGGTGTTCGTTTTATGATTGACAATGGATTAAAAACACCTTTTAAATTTTATTTTGGCGCACCTTCTTGTGTTCCAGCAACTCAATTCGAAACTGCTGGAGCAACAATAACAGTAGATGATATTGAAGAGATTTTCTCTTGGCCAAATGTAAATTACCTTGCCGAAATGATGAATTTCCCGGGAGTGCTTTTCAAAGATCCTGAGGTTATGGCTAAGATTGCTTTGGCTCATAAATTAGGTAAAGAAGTAGATGGTCATGCGCCAGGCTTAAGAGGAGAAGACGCGAAAAAATACATTGATGCTGGTATTACAACCGACCATGAATGTTTCACAAAAGAAGAAGCGTTAGATAAGCTGAAATACGGAATGAAAATCATTATCCGTGAAGGAAGTGCAGCAAAGAACTTTGAGTCCCTTTGGGAGCTTATAAACGAACATCCTGACAAGATAATGTTATGTTCGGATGATAAGCATCCAAATGATTTAGCTGTTAGTCACATTAATAAATTGGCAGCTAGAGCTGTGGCAAAAGGATGTGATGTAATGGATGTATTACGAGTTGCTTCTTACAATACGATTAAGCACTATAACATGAATGTTGGTTTATTACAACAAAACGATCCAGCTGATTTTTGCATTGTAAAGGACTTGAAAGATTTTGATGTTTTATCCACTTATATTAATGGAGAAGTAGTTGCTGAAAACGGAAAAACGAATATAGAGTCTGTTACAGAAAAACCAGTCAATAATTTTAACTGTTCTCCAGTTAAGGTCGATCAAATTCAATTAAAAGATAAGGGTAAAGAAGTAAAAGTGATTGTAGTTGAGGATGGTCAATTAATAACTAAAAAAGCAA
>JAHDBM010000054.1 GCA_020630395.1 Flavobacteriales bacterium | reverse complement strand
TCTTAAATGAAAAACAATAAATAGCATTAAGAACTGATATAAAGATCATAAAATATTTTTAAGTTCAGCCTGCATATTATATAGTTTATATGGTTTGCATTCATTCCTTATTAAAGTGAAGAAATGAGCAGTTAAGATGCATTATTTGGCTTTCAAAATACTTTAAGGTTAACTTTAATGCATAAAAAAAGGATTAAGTATAACTTAATCCTTTGTCATAATGTTAGTTTAAATTCTACTCAATAACATTCAGCCTCTTAGTTTCAATAATATTACCACTATCATTAACAAACTTCATAATGTAATTACCACTTTTCAAATTAGAAACATCTAATACTCTTGTTCCAATAACTGATTCATTCATTAATACTTTTCCATGTAAATCATATACAAAAACTGTCGCTTTTTCATTTGTTTCAATAGTAATATTACCAGAATTAGATGGGTTTGGAAAGATGGTAAATTTATTTTTCACTTTTAAGTCTTCATTAATTGCAGTTGTGCCAGATACAAATGCAGATAAAGTAAAGGTTATTCCATTTGCTGATGTTATATCAACTGAATAAAAACCCGTAGCTGGATTAATTAAATTATCCAATGTGTCATTAATATTAGAACTCCACTGATAACTTACAAAACCTTGTGGCGCTTGTAATATTTGATTTGGCCCAACTGTATTAAGTACTAAAGCAAGTGAATC
Organism: Flavobacteriales bacterium; assembly: GCA_020630395.1. Taxonomy (GTDB): domain Bacteria; phylum Bacteroidota; class Bacteroidia; order Flavobacteriales_D; family CAJJDF01; genus CATLPG01. Next base: position 21,215 of record JAHDBM010000054.1, on the reverse strand, counting down.
TTTAGTAAAGTCTATATAAGCCCTTCCTTTATGCCCTCCTAAAGCACAATCTGTATTAGTAAATCTAAACGTGTATGTTTTACCAACAAATGAAGGGTCATAAACAACATATCTAGTCCAATTAATAAATTTAATATTATTCCATCCAACATTAATAGTATCTATCATAGTTGAATCAGTAGCGTTATAATAATCTACTGAACTTGGAATTGGCGCTCCACTAGAATCTAAAATTTCAATCAGGAAATATGGCATTTGATTTGGTGCATGACCTGCCGGATCGTTAGAAACAAATGCAAAACTTAAATTCATTAACGTATCATCAGCAGCAAATGTATGTGTATAATATGCTCTTTCTCCATTTGTCCCTGAACTGTTATCTCCTAATTGAAAAGAGTAACTTCCACCCCACGGACATAATTTTGGAACAACATATGCGTCTGGATCATAACCTCCAGTGTTAACAGTATGTCTTAATGCTGCAGTACCTGGAGTCTCATTTGTAAAACAACCTGGATATGTTGAACATATATTTCCAATTGATAAATTCCAATTAGAAGAATCTCCATCTTCAAAATCTATATTATTTAAACTACTTTGAGCTTTAGTTAAAAAACTAAACAAAACTCCCATACTTAGTAAAATTATTTTCATGACTTTCTTTTTTGATTTGATCAAATATTGCTCTAATAAAAATATTATTGCTTTAATCACTATTTAAAAAGATGAACTACAGTTTTTTATAAGTAAGATGCAATAATTAGAGTTTTAATGGTAATTTACTCAAATAAACGCCACTTAAGGCCTAGTTTTATCGTTCTATCTACTTGACGATAGTTTACAGCAGCAAGGTAATTAGGACCATGTAATCCATTAGTAACATGCTCTGATTTAACAAAAAAGGCTAAATACGATTTTAAATAAAACTCAGCAAAAACATCTATAAAAGGATAATTGCCCCCTTTAATTTTATCTTGAACAGAAAAACTATCAAAAGAAGGATTATAGTTTTTTAAATTATAATCAGTGTAGTATAAAACATCTATACCAGCTCTAAACTTAATTACCTTTTTAAATAAATTTCCTTCAGCATATAATCTTTGATGAATTATAAATTGTGGCAATTCTATTCCTACAGTACTAGAAACTGATTGATAAAATAATTGAGGAGTCCATGTTAACCAAGAATTTATATTAACCTGCTTTTTTAATCCTAATTGAAAAAAATTAATAGTTGTTTGTTTAGGACTAAATACACTATCAAAATAAAGGAAACTACTTCTATTTTCAATTAAAGCAGATATTTGAGTTTTATATTTAAACGAATTAGCATTAACCTTTAACCTAAAAGCTCTTTCATTATTTAATGGAACATCCCAATTATTTCGGTTACTATAATATGCCGAGTGATAAAACATTGGGGTTGTTTCTCTAGCCAAAAGATTAATATTTATATCATTAATAAGTAATGAAGAATCCCTATAAAGAAAGCTATTATCAGTAAAGAAATTACCTGATAAAAAACCATAGAAAGTATAACTATTATCACTTTTAATAGACAGTTTATTATGCTTATACTTTCCACCTAACAAACCACTATGGATAGTACTATAAATAAATACAGTATCAGCTTTATAATCAGCATAACTGGATAACAGTCCTGCATAAACTGAATAACTTTCTCTCTCTAATGAAGCTTTTAAGGTATGAGTAAGAAAAATTAATTTTAATGAATCATTGCTACCATTCGTATCTATATTAGATGTTGAATAAAAATCTGTATTACCATCAACATAATCAAACCGTTCTCTATAATAATTTAACGATTGTGAAATTCTAAAATATTGCGAATCTTTAAGACTATCCTTAGAAAAATTATAAAAATGAGTAACATCTACTTCACCATACTTTTTTTCTAAATCAGCATCTAATAAAGTAGGGAAAAGTGCCTGAGACGCATTAGAATCATATAATGCCTTAAAAACAGAATCATTAACCCCTCCATTTAATTCATTCTTACGCGTATAAAAATCTGCTTTAGCTTTAAAACCATAACGTCCTTTTTCTCCATTAAAATTTAAATCTCCTCTAAAATTTGCAACTGATGCTTTCTGATTAAAATACAATCCCTCATTTGAAGATCTAACATAATTTAAATTGGTATATAATGTTTTAGATAAAGGCTGATGATGAGAAACCTCTATAACACCTTCTCTTCCGGTTCCAGTTAAAAAGAAAACATCTGTATAAAAAGGAGTCTTACCTGTAGAAGGCAATAAAGTCAATAAATTTCTACTATTATCATTAAAAGGAGACAATAAGCTATATTTAGCTTGACCAACATTAGATAGATGAACATCAAACACATTTTTATATATCGAAATATCACTAAAGGGATTTAGTGATGTACTATCAGTTAATTGGCTGTTTCCAAAAAATGAAAACCCTATCAAGAAAACACTTATAATATATACCTGCCTTTTTAACATTTAGAACGAAAATAATAACTTAAGCATACATAGCCTCATGAAACATGAAAACGTTTACAAAAAATGATTATTTCGATTTTACTATATTTAACAAATAATGAAGTTAACTAAACATACTAGAGCATTAATAACCCTACTTTTTTTAGGGGTTCTTTCTTGTAAGAAAGAAGTAAAAGACAATATTAAGCCTGTAATTTCATCAATTGCTATTTCATCAACACCAGCTACAGGAACAACTGTTAATATAATAGCCTCAGTAAGTGATGATATTTCATTGGGCACTTATAAAATTACTATAGTTGATGATTTTGGTTTTGATGCAGATAGCATTGAAGACACTAAAAGATTTACCTACACATATGTTGGGGAAATTGAAGATGAGACTAGTTTTAATATTAGTATTCCTCTAACCATTGATGCTAATATAGCTGCAGGACCATATATTCTAAATATGTCTTTAATAGACAGAAAAGGTAATCAAGCAGAAAGTAAAATATTAGATTTTGAAATTATTAATAGTGCTGATCAGCCTACATTAAGTATATCAAACCCTGTTCAAAATAGCAACTACAATATTAATGACTCTATTGTATTAACAGGGATTATTACAGATGATAAAGCTATACAATCAATAGAGTTTAATACCACAACTCCAAATGGATTATATGATACTCAATTATTTCAATTTGATATTGTAGTAATTGATACATGGAATATACAGGCTGATGGAGATGTAAAGATATACTTACCTTCTACAATTGGTGATTACGAATTAGAAACAGAAGTAAGGGACACTTCTGGTAATATGAAAAGAGAAACAATTAATTTCTTAGTTAACTAGATTTAAACAAACAGCTTACTAAACTCTCTTTTAGATAATGGGTACTTATTAAACGTACCTATGGCCTTAGCTACTAACTCGTTATTTTTAGATGTATTTCGTATTTCACCTGTTGCAGCAATAATACTTTTTCCTTCAAAATCAACCTTACCTATTCCTTCAAGTTTATCCCCTAAATTAACTGGTTTAAAGTAATTTATCTTGAACTCTACTGTAGATACTAAATTTTCAGTCACAAATGCTAATGACAAAGCTGCTGCTCCAATTACCCCATCCATAAAACCGGCTATAACTCCTCCATGACAAGTATTTGGAGAACTCAAATGTTTATCTAAAATCGTCATGGTATAAAAAGATTCTCCTGGTGTGGTTACCGTTAAATCCATACCGTTTTCTTTCGCAAAAACATTTATTTGTTTGTAAATTTCTATTGGATCAAGCGTCATAGTTAACAAGTATTGTTAATAACAAAGATATAAATACTGTTTGATATGTTTTACTTAACAGAAAGTATTACTAATTTTACTTATAGTCTATAATAAACAAATAAAAGAAAGGATTAAACATGGCTTGCACTACAGTTCAAAATACTGTTAAAGAAATATTTACTAGATATTTAGAAAAAAACGGTCACAGGAAAACACCTGAGCGTTTTGCAATATTAAATGAAATATTCGAACAAGACGAACATTTTGATGTGGAAGAACTCTACAGTTTAATGAAAGAAAAAAACTACAGAGTAAGCAAAGCAACCATATACAATACTATTGATTTATTACTAGCTTGCAACCTAATTCGAAAGCATCAGTTTGGAAAAAACTTAGCTCAGTTTGAAAAATCTTACGAGTATAAGAAACATGACCATATTATACTCACTGATACAGAAGAAGTAATTGAATTTTCTGATCAAAGAATTCAAGAGATAAAAGAAGAAGTTGAAGCCAAGTATAACATAAAAGTAGTGCATCATTCGTTATACTTTTATGCAAAAAAAGACAATTAAACTTATGAGTTTACAATATAAATACGAAAAGAAAACATTCCCAGATGTACTAGTGATAACTGTTGAAGGTTCAATTTTGGAGAAAAATGACACAAACGAAGTGTCCGCTTTAATTGAAGAGAGTATTGAAGAAGGTAGTAATAAAGTCATTATGGATTTAGGTGGCTTAGACTATATGAACAGTACTGGAATTAATGTTTTAATAAGTTACTTAACAAAACTAAGAAATGATGGTGGTGAGTTTATCATCACCAATGTTTCGGAAAAAGTAGAACAGTTATTAGTTATTACAAAACTATTCTCTGTTTTTACTGTAGTTGCTTCTGTTGAGGAAGGACTTAATAAATTTATGCAAACACAAGAATCTAACTAAACAACCGCTATTTAAATGGCTTTAGACGTACTTTTAGGATTACAATGGGGAGATGAAGGAAAAGGAAAAATTGTAGATGTTTTAACTCCAAAATATAATGTTATTGCTAGATTTCAAGGAGGTCCTAATGCCGGACACACCTTAGAGTTTAATAACATTAAACATGTATTACACACCATACCTTCTGGTATTTTTAGAGAGAATACAAAAAATGTTATTGGAAATGGTGTAGTTATTGATCCCATCATATTTAAAAATGAGATTGATAAGCTTAAGCAAATGAATGTAGCTATTGAAGAAAATTTATTTATTTCAAAGAAAGCTCACCTAATCTTACCAACACATAGATTATTAGATGCCGCTTCAGAAAAAGCAAAAGGCAAGAACAAAATTGGATCTACCCTTAAAGGTATTGGACCAACTTACATGGATAAAACCGGAAGAAATGGGTTAAGAGTTGGTGATATTCTTACTAATGATTTTAAAGAAAAGTACGATCAATTAGTAGAAAAACATGCCAAACTATTAACCTTTTATGCATTTGATTATGATTTAGCTCCTGCTGAAAAAGAATGGTTTGAAAGTATTGAGTTGCTTAAAAAGTTAACATTAGTTGATAGTGAATACTTTTTAAATAACGAACTTAGAAATGGTAGTAATATTTTAGCTGAAGGTGCACAAGGAACATTATTAGATATAGACTTTGGATCATATCCATTTGTTACTTCATCAAATACTACCAGTTCAGGAACTTCTACTGGTTTAGGTATTGCGCCTAACAAAATTAATAATGTAATCGGTATTTTTAAAGCCTATTGTACACGTGTTGGTTCAGGGCCTTTTCCTACTGAATTATTTGACGAGACTGGAAAGAAAATACAAGAAGTAGGACATGAATTTGGTGCTACAACTGGAAGAGAAAGAAGATGTGGTTGGTTGGATATACCTGCTCTTAAATATGCAATCATGATTAATGGTGCAACCGAATTATCTATGATGAAAGCTGATGTTCTTTCTGGATTTGATACCATTAAAGTATGTACGCATTATAAAATCAATGGGAGATTAGTTGATTATATGCCCTATGATATTTGTGATGCTGATATTGAGCCTGTTTATATTGAACTTAAAGGATGGACTGAAGATTTAACACAGATGGTATCAATAGATGAATTACCATCTGCTATGCAGGATTATATCGATTTTCTTGAAGATACTTTAGAAACTCCAATTACTATTGTCTCAGTTGGGCCAAATAGAAACCAAACGTTAATTCGTAAGCAATACGCTTAAGAGTTGTTCGTTTAGTCAATAAACATAGCCTTATTGGGTATTGAAAAAGCATTTGTTTAAATATTATTTTTTCAGTCTTTTTGCTGTATTAACAACTATTTCTAATAGTTATACTCAATCGGATACCTCTAAAATATATATTTTACCGGGGGCATCTTATCTTACAAATTTTGGTGGTGAAATAGATAATGTAAAACTTGCTGGTAATGCACGATTTATGCATGATAGTGTATTTATGAATTGTGATACCGCCTATATTTACAATACTACACAATCAGTAATAGCAATAGGTAATGTAGTAGTAAATCAAGGTGATTCCTTATTTCTATATGGTGATACACTTAATTATTTTGGTAACACCAAAATGGCTTATGTTTTTGGAAATGTAAGACTAGTAGAAAGTGACCTTACCTTAACCTGCGACTCTATAGTATATGATTTAAATACAAACATTGCTAAATATACCACTGGCGGAAAAGTAGTTAGTAAAAAGAATGACAATACATTAACAAGTATTAAAGGATTTTATCTATCAAATGAACAAAAACTATCTTTCAAAGATTCAGTTGTATTACAAAATCCAGATTATATCATGAAATCTGATACACTAGATTATTTTGAAAATACAGAAGTAGCATATTTTTTTGGAAATACCACTATCGAAGGAGAAGACAACTTTATATTTTGTAAAAATGGATGGTACGACACCAAAAATGATATAGCACAATTTAGTAAGGATGCTTATCTAATATCGGATAAACATAAACTAGAAGGAGATAGCCTATTTTATGATAGAAACTTAGGCTATGGTAAAGCCATGAAAGACGTACAAATAACAGATACTGCTAATGAAATTATTGTCACAGGCCAATTAGCAGAACATTATGATAAAGAAAATATTTCCCTTGTAACAGGCAATCCATTAGTAAGTAAATGGTTTGATGATGATACATTATTTTTAACAGCTGATACCATTCGAGTATTTAACGATTCTAGTGATAAAAAAAATACCCTTTATGCTCATCATGGAGTAAATTTCTTTAAATCAGATATACAAGGAAATTGTGATTCTATGATTTATTTACAATCAGATTCTATGTTGAGAATGTTTTCTAACCCCATTATTTGGTCAGAAGAAAGTCAACTATCTGGAGATACCATATACGTTCAAATAGCGGATAATAAATTAAAAGAAATTAATTTGCTTGATAATTCTTTTATAATAGAAGAAGTTAAAGAACCAAGTACTGCAATGCTTGATACAACTTTTGTATATGATAGTATTAATGAACAAACAGATACGGTAATCAACACTAAAGTATTAACTAAAGCTACCAACTACTATAATCAGGTTAAAGGAAAAACCATTAAAGGTGTATTTAATAATGACTCTATTCGAAAAGTGTTTGTTAACGGAAATGGTCAAAGTGTATACTATACTGGTGATGAAGGAAAACCAGTTGAAGCAGTCAATAAAATAATATGCTCAGATATTGTAATGACATTTGGTGAAAATAAAGTTTCTGATATTTTATTTCTTAAAAAACCAGAAGGAACCCTATATCCTATTAAAAATCTTGCTAAAAATGAACAAGAACTAGAAGGATTTAAATGGGATATTGATAAACGTCCTTTGAGTAAAGATGATTTATTAAAAAAAGAGAATGATCAACCAACAACTGATGAATCTCAGCATGAAGAATAATCCAATCTACATAAATAACAAATGGTTTTGGGGGAGTATGATCCTACTTACCATCATCTATATTAAGGGCTTATTTAATTTAATTTATGGAATTGATGCTAGTATATATGCTTCATTGAGTAGAGAAATGCTAGAAACTGGAAATTGGCTTGAGATATTTCATAAAGGGAATGATTATTTAGACAAACCTCCACTCCATTTTTGGCTTGTAGCCTCATCATACAAGCTATTTGGCTTTTCTAGTTTTGCTTACAAATTACCCTCTTTATTATTTACTTTCCTTGGAGTTTTTAGCACCTATAAACTTGGACAGTTATTATACAATAAAGAAGTAGGTAAACTAGCTTCACTACTCTATTATAGTTGTTTTGCAATCGTATTAATTAATCAAGATGTTAGAACCGATACTATTTTAGTAGGTATATCCGTTTTTTCGCTATGGAAAATCATTCATTTTATTAGAACAAACTCTACTACTAGCTTAATCTTTGGTTTTATAGGAATTGGATTAGCCATGTTAGCTAAAGGTCCAATAGGATTAATGGTGCCTGTTTTGGCATTAGGAACCGAATTTTTATTAAAAAAGCAATGGAGTAATATATTTAAATGGCAATGGATAATCGGTTTAATTATTACTGGAATTATAATTTCTCCTATGCTGTATGGATTATACACCCAATTTGATTTACAACCAACAAAAGAATTTCATCTATCATCAGGAATGGAAGTAAAAGGTTTATCAGGACTTAAGTTTTACTTTTGGGACCAAAGCTTTGGAAGAATTACAGGAGACAATATGGAGTGGAAAAATGATTCATCTCCCCTATTTTTCACACATACATATTTATGGTCATTTTTACCATGGTCAATTATTGGATTATTTGCTTTAGGTAAGAAAATAAAACAAAGTTATTATGATCTTAAAAACCAAGAATTATTTACACTTGGAGCTATTATACTACCTTTAATTGCTTTTTCACTATCATCCTATAAACTGCCCCATTATATATATGTATGTTTTCCTTTTTGGTTTATACTATCGGCTAATTATCTAATAAATATTAAAAAACCAATTTGGATTAAAACGAATACTATTATACAAAAAACAATGGTTACCTTATTGATTATAGGTGGTTTTACAACTTTATTCTTTTTATTTCCTAGCACTAATTGGCTTATAATGATAATAGCAGTATTATTATTTATTGCTGTTGTGTTTGCCTGGATAAAACTTAAGGAATTGAAGCAGCTACTCTATGTTAGTATTTTGGGTATTTCTTTTGTCTGTTTTATATTCAATTTTCATTTCATGCCAAGCGTAACAAAATATGATGGTGTATACCAAGCGGCACAATTTAGTAGAAAGCTTGATATAAATCATCTATACACCAACAATGAAATGGCGTTAACATTTGATGTATATAGTAATGTTGTTATTGAATATAAAAATATAGACAAACTGCATGATGACACAAGTGCCAATAATTATGTCTTTATTTCTGAACCTTATTTAGAAGAATTTGAAACTAAATACACGATAAAGAATAAATATCTTTTTAAACATAAAGGATTAACAAGTTTAACCTTGCCTTTTTTAAACCCTACTACAAGAAATGAACAATTATCCAACCTTTACCTTATTGAAATATAGTTTATTTACTACTCTTTTTTTTAGCTGTTCAATAAATAAACACGACTCTGGCTATAACAAGAAAACAAACAATATACACTTAGAAGGAATGATTAGCAGAAAAGACTTACAACAAGCCCCTTATAAAGAATGGTTTAATTCAAACTATAATAATTATCAACTTGATTTAGTAGAAATAAACAAACTAAAAGAGGATAACAATTGGAAACATAATACTCAAATTATAATTTATATGGGGACTTGGTGTGGAGATAGTCAAGAACAAGTTCCTAGCATGTTAAAAGTACTTGATGAAATAGGCTTTAATACAGTTTCTATTATCGCACTTGATACAGACAAAAAAAGTAAAAATGGATACGAGACAGACCAAAATATTATTCGCGTACCTACCTTCATTTTTAAACAAAATAGAAATGAAATTGGCAGAATAATTGAAACGCCTGTAAAATCTCTTGAAAAAGATATCGTTTCTATAATCATTAACAAGGAATACACGCCACATTCATTTGAATAACTTGTTAGTTATTTGTTATTTATGATATTTTTCCCAACTATTACTCATCTATTAACGTTTAAGATATAAGAACATATTAATAGATGTCAAACGAAAAAAACATAAAAGACTATTTTGACTTTAGTAAACTAAGTAAACAAAGCTTAGGAAAAGGTAAGGTAATAATATCTGATCCATTCCTATCTGATGATTATTTTACTAGATCTGTCGTATTATTATGCGACCATAAAGAAGAAGGTTCTTTTGGTTTTGTATTAAACAACTTCATAGAACAACCAATACATGAAATTGTAGAACCATTTCCTCCGTTAAACTCAAAAGTTAGTATTGGTGGACCTGTAGAAACTAATTTATTATTTTTTATTCATACTAAACCAGATTTAGTTGAGGACAGTATTCAAATTACCGATAATATATACATGGGAGGTAGTTTTGAACAAATTCAACAATTAATTGAACTTGGAAAAATTAAAGAAGGAGAAATACGTTTTTTTCTTGGTTATTCTGGATGGGGTGAAAAGCAACTTGAAGAAGAATTACATAAAAATGCATGGTTCGTAGCTAATGTAAGTGAAGACACTATTATGACTTACGATCATAAAAATATGTGGGAGAAACTACTAGAAAACATGAGTAAAAAACATAAAGTTATAAGTTCCTTTCCTAGTAATCCAAATTTAAACTAAAAAGGCGATACAAACTGTATCGCCTTTTTTAATTACTCAGTATAAATGTCAAATTCTTCAGAAATTGATTGCATAAGATTAGTATCTTTAAATTCATCTTCAGTCATTGTAGATAATTTCTCCAAATAAATATCAAACTGTCCATTTTTAAAAATAGTTAACATTTTACCTCCTTTTTCACATCTAGCAGCATGCCAAACATTTGGAGGAACTGTAATTGTATCACCTACTTTAGCTAGAATAGTCTCATCATCAAAGATAAGTTCTACCTCTCCTTCAAGTATATAAAATATTTCCGTCATTATTTTATGATGATGTCTACCAAGATAAAATCCTGGTTTTAACTTATCTTCAACAAAACATAACTCACCATTGGTTAGTTTAGAAGATAACTTTATAAAACAATGATCTTGAGAATAATTATAATTCTCACCTTTACCACTTAGTACAATTTCTTTTTCTTCAATCATCATTACTCAACTATAACGCCTTCAGCTAAAAAAGAGTACTCAATCTCTTCTTCTGTGATAGCATCAATTACCTCTTGTGAGTCTCCGTTATCTTCTGCATAATGCTTTAACATATCTACAGTAATAATATCTTTTTTTGCAACTCCTTTAATAGTTGTCATTCTAGCTTCACAATCTAATGGCACGAAAAAAGCATAATCTTTAAAACGAACTCTAACATCAGTTTCTTCATCAATAGTTAATGTCATCCAACAACCTTTCTTTTGACAAACACCATTTACCTCTCCTGTTAGGGTTACAATTGCAGAATCTTGAGTTTCTAATAAAGTAGCTAATTCAGTTGTAGTGATTGCCTCTTCTTTATTAACTTCTTCCCCTCTAGTGTAAACAGCTACTTCTTCTTCATTAGTATCAATTCCTTCTGATACGTTTTCTACATTACTTTCACTATTTAAAACTTCTTCTTGATTTTCTGTTTCGGAGCAACTCAATAAACTAAGCCCTAAACACAACATAATTATTTTTTTCATTTCTTATTTTTTTTCAAAAATAGACAAAAAACAAAAATGACGAGTGTATACTCGTCATTTTTTAAAATAATATTATGTATTGCTAATGCTAAAACGATCCTAGTGTAATACCAGCTTCAAAAGGCATTAAGTCATAAGTATTATATTGTGTCCCATCAGATTCTGTTATAGCATGAAACTTAGTAAACCCATAATTAAAATACAATCCAAACCCTCTGTAATTGAAGCGTGCGCCAACATTAAAACGCAAAGGCTCTGTATTAAAGTTATCCTTAACTTTAAGCTTGTATTCTCCGCCATCTATACTATAAGTAGCTTTTACTTTTGATCGATAATTATATCCTACAGAACCACCAAAAGCAAATTGAAAATCTTCATTGCTTGATTGTAATTTTAACATTACAGGTAATTCTATATAATTATTTCTAAATCTATATTTAGAATAACTAATGACTGTATCTAACTGAAAAGCACCTGTCTTCGGTAAAACCATAACATTATTTTTAAAAACATAAGTGTTATTACTAAAACGAGCTCCAGTAACTACACCAAAATTTTTGGTCAAGTTAAAAGTCAAGTTAAGGTTTACCGCAAAATTTCTAGATTTACCAAAATCTAATGCTATATTTTGTGAAGAAATTTCATTAGCCCTATAAGATGTAGTTAAAGGTTCAGCTACAACATTGGCTTTAGAAAAACCAGCTACTCCGTAATCAAAAGAAGGTAAGAATTCTACACTTGGATATTTTTTAGAACCATTACCATTGTTAATATCAGCTTCTTTTTCATCTTCATCAAAAATCAAGGTCATTTTACCAAATTTAATCTCAGTATCGGGTTTATCCTCTGTTGAATCTACCTGACTAAACCCTAATGAACTTATTAAAGTCAATCCTATTATCGTAATTATTTTCATGGTTTTTGTTTTTAACTTGTTGGATCCAAAAAATGGTTAATTAATCTTATTTGATTGTATGACGAATAACCTATTAAAAAAGTTACAGTCCTATTTTCTTTTTTTTCTTTTGAAAGAAAATTTTCCAATTTTAATTTTGAAATAATTATTATCAGTTTGTTTTGAAGCGCTTACACCTTTACTTTCATCCTCTTTAGGTTTATCAACAATATCCACTCCTAATGAAGCAAAAACATCTTTGGCTTCAATTTTTTCTTTTTCTTCATTTAAAATCAACTTGCTAATTTTCCGCATAGCAAATTCGCCAGGTGTTAAGACATTCGTGTTACTAACATTTTTTTTCAATGACTTATCTTCTTCCAATACAATTGGTTCAAATACATGATCTAAATGATAATCAACTAAATCTGTATTAGTCGCTATTTCATTAGTTAACGAAATTGATTTATTGGTTGTAATTAAATCTTCTTTATTCCTTTTTTTAATGTTAGATTGAGAACTTCTAGTATGGATATCATTGATATCACGTAAAGTAGTATCAAATATGTTTAATGTTTCGTTAATTATTTCTCTATCAACACGTGTATTTATGCTAAATTTTGATAATGAATTCCCCTTAATTTGATTGGTATTAAGGAAATTAAAAAATAAAACTAATGCTATACTAGCTGCAATTGCAGACATCAGTCCATAACTGAACAAAGAAAGTACTCTATCTTTTTGTTTTAGTGATTTTTTATTAGGGAATGGAATAAATGGAGCTTTTAGTATTGTTTTACTAAAAGATGTAAGTAATTCTTGTTTATGGGGATACTCTAAGAGGTATAAAGCAAAATATTTTTCTTCTTCTTTACTTAAATTAGCTTCTAAATGCCCTATAATGTAATATTCTTCATTAGATTCATTTATGATGTCTGTTTTTATAATAGACTGCTTATCAAAATTATTAGTGTTTACTGAAACTAATTCAATGTTATTAAAGTTTTCAAATTCTTCCTTTAAGTCTTGATTATGATCTAAAAACAAGAAAAGCTCCTCTGTTGTTTGAGCAGTTAAATTATTATCGAAATAATCGATAAAATATATTTCATAATTTTCTCTTGTAATCATTTAAATAATGGTGTCTATACTTACTAAATGTTTTTGTAATGATTTTCTTGCTCTATATATATATACTTTTACCTGTGCTTCTGTAAGGCTAGTTATCTCTCCTATTTCAGCATAATTATAGCCTTCATAATCTCTTAATAGAATTACACTCTTTTGAATATCTGGAATAGTTTCTAGTGCTTTATTTAATTGTTCTTGTACGTCATTATACTGATTACTTTGTTCAGGCTCTATATAAGATGTATCTTCTATTGAAGACATTTTTTTTTCTCTTCTTATATAATCAACCATTGTTCGATATGCAGCAGTAAATAAATATGATTTAGATTTTTCGAAACTTATATCTTCAATCTTTAACCAGATTTTTTCAAATACATCTTGAATAACATCTTGAGCTTTATCAGCATCTTTGAGATGCTTCACAACAAATCTATATGCATTATCTGCATAAAGATCTACCATTTTATTATACTCACTCAGTTTCAAATTATCTCTTATTTGTTCGTAAGACGAACAATAGTTATTAAAAGTTACAGCCAATGTGTAAAATTGATTAAAATAATTGATTTTTAACCTCTTTAGGTTTACATTTAGCTTAAATTAAAACTAAATAATATGAAAAAATCATTACTTTTTGTTGCAAGTATTCTTGCCGGTTTATCTTCATTTTCTCAAATCACAATAAGTTCTAGTAACTTAGCATCTATTGGAGATCAAACTATTAACTCAAATGATACAGTAAGCTCTATTACTATAACTGCTGCAGGTCCATCACAAACTTGGAACTATCCTAGCTTATTAGATCATGAAAGAGACACCATAGATTTTGTTGATCCAGCTACTACTCCAAATGGATCTAATTTCCCTTCATCTAACTTAGCATTAAGCTTTGGTTCTAGCGGTACCTATGGATATTTTTCTAAAACTGCATCAGTAATGGATATAGTTGGCGGATCATTAGGAAATATAAATGCTACTTACAGCAATAACCAAACATTGGCTGTGTTTCCCGTAACATACGGAAACACTAATACAGATACTTATGCTAGTCAAGCTAAAGGTACTGGTGCCGAATTTGGAGAACCTGCGGCCGATTCTATAAGAGTTAATATCACAGGAACATCATACTCAACAGTTGATGCTTGGGGTACTTTAACTACTCCAATGGGAACATTTAATGTATTAAGATCTAACGATACTACGTATGAAACAACAGTTATTGAAGGTAAAGCAGCTCCTTTTCCATGGACTGTAGTGAATACTCAAATTGACACTACTTACAGTCACTCATTCTATACTAATGACGCAAACTCTAAATGGATATTATTAAGTTACAACTTAGATAATACTGGTGCAAAAGATGGAGGAGTTGAATGGGCTAGAGTAACTCCCGCATCAACTTCTATAGTTAACAATAGTACTATTGATTTTAATATTTATCCAAATCCTACAACCGATATATTAAACATTACTGGTAAAAGTAAAATAGATGCTATCAATGTTATTTCATTAGAAGGAAAAGCTGTTATGAATGTAAATAACACCAATACAGTTAATGTATCTAACTTAACGAATGGAACTTATGTAATTTCTATTCTTTCTAACAAAGAAGTAGTTAATTTAACATTTACTAAAGAGTAAGTTAACTTTATTGTTCATAAAAAAAGGGAGATTCTGTTAAGAATCTCCCTTTTTGTTATTACTCATTTTTCTACATTCCAACTCCATAAAAAGCTTTCATCCCATTAGGATAAATGCCTTCTATTAAAACACCTTCACCTTTATTTTTATTGAGGATTTTTTCTAATTCCTTCTCACTCGAAATTTTAGTTTTATCAACTTTAGTTATAATAAATCCTTTTTCAATACCAATGTTTCGTAGCTTTCCTTTTGAAAGACTTTCTACTTTTACTCCATTATCAATCCCTAAAGATGACAACTCTTTTTTAGAAGGAATTACTAGTTTGGCTCCTAACAACTCATTTTTTTCAAGTTCTTTAGGTTTACTAACTACATCAGTTGTTCCATCTAAATTTTTAAGCGTTACCGGTATAATCTTATAATTCCCACTTCGATATAATCCTACATTTATTTTATCTCCTGGTTGATGATTACCAACTTGCTCTTGAAGTGATGCAACAGA
This sequence comes from Flavobacteriales bacterium, assembly GCA_020630395.1. GTDB lineage: Bacteria > Bacteroidota > Bacteroidia > Flavobacteriales_D > CAJJDF01 > CATLPG01. The sequence goes on along the minus strand of JAHDBM010000054.1, from coordinate 5,491 downwards.
CTTAACTTCTTTATCTTCTATTTTAATGATAACATCTCCTACTTCAATTCCTGCATCTTTAGCTGCTCCCCCATCACTTAATCCATTTACATATACACCTTCGGTATTGCTAACGCTTAATTCGTTTGCTAAATCTTGATTCATTTCTTGAATACTAACTCCTATAAAAGCTCTTTGAACTACCCCGTACTTAATTAAATCGGCAGTTACTTTTTTCATCAAATTAACTGGCACAGCAAATGAATACCCACTATATGAACCTGTTTTAGATGCAATGGCTGTATTAATCCCTACTAATTCTCCTGCTGTATTCACTAAAGCCCCTCCACTATTTCCTGGATTTACTGCTGCATCAGTTTGAATAAAGGACTCAATAGGAAATAAATTTTTTGCACTATTCTGTTGCATAATATTTATACTCCTTGATTTAGCACTAACTATACCAGCAGTAACTGTACTTGTTAAATTAAATGGATTACCTACTGCTAACACCCACTCTCCAATTTTAACATCATCAGAATTACCCAATTCGATACCTGTTAACCCTTCTTCTTCTATTTTAATGACAGCTAAATCAGTTGAAGGATCAGTACCAACAACTGTAGCTTCATATTGCTTATTATCGTTTAATGTAACGTTTACTTTATCAGCTCCAGCAACAACATGGTTATTCGTAACAATATAACCATCATCCGATATTATTACACCAGACCCTGTTCCTCTTTGTGCTCTTTGCGGCCTTCTTTTTCCATAGAAAAACTCATAAAACGCTTCTTCATCACTGCTCATTTTAGCTGTAGTTTCAGTTAAGATATGTACTACACTATTAACAGTTCCTTCAGCTGCTACCGTAAAGTCCATATTTTGTGAAGACAAAGTTATGCCTGAATAATTAACTAAATTTGATGAAGGCTGTTCAATGATAACTTTTTCGACAATTTTGGGTTCATCCTTAAACAAGAAGGATCCTCCAAGTGCAATTGCACCTCCTAAAATTGCAACTGAAACACTTTTTATAATTTGTTTTGATTCCATCTGTTATATTTTTTTGTTCGCTATATAAATTTAACGTGAGAATTAAAAAAAATTACATCTACTAGCGTTAAAAAATGTTAAGCATTAGTCCTCATCCATTTCTCCTGCTATTGAAGTACCTAAAAGCGTTTTGATCGTTTTTAATTCATCATACTTGCCACATAAATACATCATTTTAGTTATTGCTGCTTCTAATGTTAAATCTTTACCCGAGACTACTCCTAGGCTATTAAATTTTTCGCTAGTACTATACCTTCCTTGATCTACTTTACCTGCTAAGCACTGTGTTATGTTAAGCACAATAATATTATTCGCCTTTGCTTCTTTCAAAATATTAATAAACCAATCTTCTGTTGTAGCATTTCCACTTCCATATGTTTCCATTACTACTCCTCTTAAGCCTTTAATTGCAAAAATTGCACGAACAACACGTTCGGTTATTCCAGGATATAGTGTTAAAACTGCTACATGTTCATTTAAATCGGTAAATACATTGAAATCTCCTGTATTTGTTCTTAGGTATTTGTGATTGTAATAAATATGCACTCCAGCTTGAGCCAAATCTCTATAGTTATAGGAATGAAATGCCTCAAAAGACTCGGTACTTGTTTTAGTTGTTCTATTTCCTCTATATAATTGATCTTCAAAATAAATAGCAACCTCAGTTACTATGGAGTTACCATTTTTTTTAGCTCCAGCAATCTCAACAGCTGTAATTAAATTTTCTTTACCATCTGTTCTAATGGTTCCTATTGGTAATTGTGATCCAGTTAAAATAACAGGCTTGTTCAATCCTTCTAACATAAAACTTAATGCCGAAGCTGTATATGCCATGGTATCACTACCATGCAATACAACAAAACCATCATATTTTTTATAATTATCTTGTATTGCCTTTGCTATTTTTTTCCAATAAAAAGGATTCATATTAGATGAATCTATTGGATGAGCAAATGATAACGTATCGGTTGTTATGTTAAACTTTTTAAGCTCTGGTACTTGCTCTTCAATTTGATTAAAATCAAATGGTCTTAAAGAATGAGAGTCTATATCTTCTATCATTCCAATGGTACCACCAGTATATATTAATAAAACGGATGATTGATTGTTCATATACCAAATATTGATTTACTATTATCTGTTGTAATTTCTGCTATTTCATTTATTGAAATATTTTTAACCTCTGCCAACTTATGGGCTATGACTTTTAAATAAGAAGGTTCATTTCGTTTACCTCTGTATGGATGAGGAGCTAAATAAGGAGCATCTGTCTCTAATACTAAATGTTTTATATCTATATCTTTTACGACTTTATCTAACCCACTATTTTTAAATGTCAACACACCACCAACTCCCATTTTAAACCCTTTATAATCAATTATTTTATTAGCCTGATTTAAAGTACCAGTAAAACAATGAAAAATCCCTGTTAATGCATCATCATTATATTGATCTATGATCTCAAATATTTCATCAAACGAATCTCTTGCATGAATTACAATAGGTAACTTATGTTTTTTAGCTAATTTTATTTGATAAATAAACGCTTCTTGTTGTTCGTTTAATAAGGTTTTATTCCAATATAAATCTATTCCTATCTCTCCTATTGCATAAAACGTATGATCGTTTAATAGACTTTCATAATAATGAAGTTCTTCTTGCCAATTTTCTTTTACTGAACACGGATGTAACCCAATCATTGGAAAACAATTAGATGGATACTGATCTACTAAATCCATCATCCCTCTTACTGAATCTCTATCTATGTTTGGCAAAAATATTCTAGAAATACCTTGATCTAAAGAGGTCTTAATCGCTTGTTCTCTATCCTCATCAAATTGGCTAGCATATACATGCGCGTGTGTATCGGTAAAAGTCATGATTGAATTTAACCAATTCTACATAAAAATTATAATATAAGTCAACAATACGCTATTACGATAAATTAAAAGTAATCGAAATGTCATAAATCGACTTTAAAATTACTTCGATTTATTACCATAAATATCGCAACAAACGATTGATTTTCAAATCATTTATTTTAAAGTATTGTGATAAGAAAAGAAATCACTTTATAAGTAATTTCTCTAAAGACCTTTTACTTCTATTAAATACATTAAAGTCTACCGGATAATTTATTCCAGAAACTGTTCCTCTATCGCTATGCTGCCAAAAATTCCACATATTATTATTTGGTTTTAGAACATTATAATGTGCTATCCATAAGAGATAATCATCAAATTGTCCATTAAGATGTAGCTTATAGAAATCATGATAGGTATAAATAATGGGTTCGACTCCATAATGATGTTGTAATTCCATCACACAATCTTTAATTCGTTTAATTAATGAGGTATTAGAAGCATTCCCAATTTCTTCAATGTCAATTACTGGAGGGAGATCTCCCTTTTTTAATTTTACTTTACTAATAAAATGTTTTGCTTGTTTTTTTCCATCAACCAATGGCTTAAAATAGTGATATGCTCCTCTTATTAACTTATTTTTTCTAAGATTCTTCCAATTGTTTTTAAATTGCTTATCCACATAAGTCCTACCCTCTGTTGCTTTAACAAATACAAAATCTATAACTAAGCTATCAACACACATATCTTTTACCATTTTCCAATTTATCTCTCCTTGATGATGCGAAACATCAATTCCATGAACTTTATACTGTGTTGGTATTCTAATTCCAAATTCAGTATATTTTTTATAGGCTATTGGTGTGGTAAATACTTTGGATATATCATCAAAATATACAATAAAGCATATTATAAGGGATAAAACAACAAAAACACTAACAAACCTAACAGGCTTTAACCTATTGTTTTCTATCGAGTTATATTCTGTTTTTTGTTTTGGCACGTGAATTGTTATATCGTTATTAAATATAAAGGTTATCTATTAATAAAACATAACACAGTAGATAACCTTTAAATTAATTATTATGAGAAAGACAAATTATACAGTTGCAGGATTAATGATATTAACGCTTGCAGTTAACCAACTTGAAAAACTATCTAAGTTTAACATAAACATTAACGTTAAGAAGGATTAATAATCAAAATATTAAATTAAAAAGACGGTAAAAGCCGTCTTTTTAATTTAATAAATAATACGACCCCTTTTTATTTCTTACCCCTTTAAAAAAATTAAATAACTCAAGCTTTTCATAATCTCCATCTTTATAGGTTATCCATAAAAAATCTTCACTGCTGGTAAATGTAAATTCTTTTAAACGATTTCGATTTAATAGGTGTGTAGAAGAAATTCTAACTGATTCTCTTATTTGTTTATAATCGTTTGTTTTAGAAGTATAAAATCCTCCTTCTCCATTTTCAAAAAAGAAATAAAATTGAAACTGATTATCGTTTTTTCTACTGTAAGCCCCAAATAAAACAGGCTCATTATTTACATAAGAAAATGAAAAACTCTTCCAGGCATTTTTAAGTTCATCTACCAATGTATCATGATCTACAACCACAAACAACACACTGTCAGATATTAAGTATGTATATTCTTTTTTGAAATTTATCGTGTAGTCATCATATAATTCATAAGCTTTATCATAAATAAAATAAAGAGGCTTGTAAAACATTTCTTTGCCATTATGAGATTTTAATCTAGTATTATAATAACCCCCTACTTTATTTTTAAATTTTGCAGAACGTGTAAAAGGAGATACACGAACCAATGTAGTATCAATTGTTGTACATAGCTTATATTTCGATTCATTTATATACTGAATATTAAATGAATCAGTATGAATTGGAATTAATATAATTAAATCTTCTTTTCTAATATTTGATTTAGGATGGTAATATTCGACCCATGCTTTATCATATCTTTTTTGCAATGATGCATAAGAAACATGTGTATACTGAGATATTAAATCAATGGTTCCTTCCATATCGTAATAAGGAACTAACTGGCTATTTATTCCATCTTTTACTAGCTTAACTTTACCAAAGCAAATAGAATCCTCTTGAAATAGTAATAGTTCATTGTTAATTAATTTATATCGTCCCTTGAAATAATTAAATGATAATGTTTTTTTATACTCATTTAACTTGTTTTGGTATTCCTTTTCTAATTCTTTCCTTAATTTTTTATCCGCTATATTTTTAAATGTACTATCGATCATTGCTAAACTATCGGTAAAAGCATTTGATCTCACTACCGACCCAACTGATTGAGAATAAATGACAGAATCAACATCATAAAAAATACCATAGCTAGGTTCTATTACTTCTCCATGAAGTGTATGCTTAAATTGAACAACATTAGTTACATCATCTATAAATTTATAATAACATGTATCTGTATAGTTACCTACCTTAACTATTAATAACGTATCATTAATTACTTGATATTTCCCTGATTTCTTTTTTTCTCTTAAAAACTGATTATTAAACTTTTTGATAATAATATTACTCATTATAGTCATGCTAAAGTT
>JAHDBM010000053.1:14786-22152 GCA_020630395.1 Flavobacteriales bacterium | reverse complement strand
CGCTGTAGATGGTTTTGCAGACCACTGCCTAACCGCTCGGCCACGCGACCTTTTTTCTTTTGATAGGATGCAAATTTAATAATAACATTGAATTAAACAAGCGTTCTTTTTTAGTTTAAATAGAAATAGTTGATTTCTTGTTAAAAATTATGTGGTGTAAGCATTGTTTTTTTGAATTTCAAAAAACTATATTTGGCATCTAGATTATTAAAGATATTAAAATAACATATGAAATTTATTGTTTCAAGTTCAGCATTGTTAAGAGAGTTGCAAGCTATTAGTGGAGTGCTAAGTACAAATAACACTTTACCTATATTGGATAATTTTTTATTCACTATTGAGGATAAGGTGCTAACTGTAATTGGTTCTGATTTGGAAACTACCATGACCGCTAAATTAGAGGTAGAAGCCAAGGATAATGGAGCAGTTGCTATTCCGGCTAAATTATTAGTTGATACTTTAAAAACTTTTCCAGAACAACCTTTAACGTTTACTATTAACTCTGATAATTTTGGGATAGAGATAAAATCAGATCATGGTAAATATAAGTTGAGTGGACAGAATAGTGAAGAGTTTCCAAAGACTCCTGAAGTAGAAGCACCATCTAACGTTACTATACCATCTAATGTATTGTCTAGAGCAATTACAAAAACACTTTTTGCTTCGGGTAATGATGATTTAAGACCAGTAATGTCGGGTGTGTTTTTTCAGTTAGAGACTGATGGAGTTACTTTTGCTGCAACTGATGCACATAAACTAGTGAGGTATAAAAGTACTAATGCAAAAGCAGATAAAGGTGCTTCCTTTATTGTGCCTAAGAAACCATTGAATTTGTTAAAGAATTTAGTTTCTTCAACAGCAGCAGATATAGATGTTGAGTACAATGAATCTAATGTTCATTTTAAATTTGATGAATATAATTTAGTTTGTAGGTTGATAGATGGTAAGTATCCTAATTATGATGCTGTCATTCCAAAGAAAAACCCTAACAAATTGACTATTGGAAGGCAAGATTTATTGAGTAGTATTAAACGAGTTGCAATTTTCGCTAACAAATCTACTCATCAAGTTAGGTTTAAATTAGCTGGTAGCGAATTGGCTATAAGTGCTGAGGATTTAGATTTTTCTAATGAGGCAAATGAAAGACTAACATGTAATTATGATGGTGCTGATATGGAAATAGGCTTTAATTCAAGATTTATAATTGAAATGTTATCTAATTTAGAGACAGAAAACATTAATTTAGAATTAAGTGATCCAAGTAGAGCTGGTATTATTTTACCTGTAGATAATGAAAATGAAGGAGAAGACATTTTGATGTTAGTGATGCCGGTTATGCTAAATAATTAATATAGTCACATATTAAATATATTATAGAGCTAGTTTCTTACTAGCTCTTTTTTTTGTCTTCTTTTTTTATATAATTAAAAAAATATTTAAAGTTATCTTTTTCTTGAGGGAAGGTGCTGTTTGCATGATTATTCCAGTATTCTTCTAGTTCTAATAATTGATTATATTGTTCGACATATTCTTCGAATTCGGGTTGGACCTCTAAGTTATATTTGTCGTTAACAGGACCTTTGTTTTTCATGTAAATAGCCATTGCAATTCCTGCAAGAGCTCCAGAAATGTGAGCTTCATGGGATACAGTATAGTCAATAGGAAACAGTCCCCATATCATACTGCCATATAGGAAGGCTACTAACAATGAGATTCCCATCATTTGTTTGTTTTTTCTAAAGGCTCCACTAAAAAACAGAAAGAATGCAAGTCCATAAACTACTCCACTTGCTCCAATATGATAGTTTTCTCTGGCAGATATCCATACCCATAATCCAAGAGCAAACCATATAAAGGCTAAGATTTTAAATGTTTTGTTTTTAAATGTTATGTATACTAAGCTTAATAAAACAAACAAAGGTGGAGTGTTGTTGATTATATGGCTAAATGAATCTGTAGAGTGAATGAGTGGTGAAGTTATTATGCCTATTAAACCTTTTAAGCTTCTTGGTAATATTCCTAGTTTATAGAGTTCTAATTGAGGGTTAGATAGGTTAATAGAATGAAAGCTCCATATTAAACCAACAAGCAATGAAGGTAAAATAATAGCGCTTATAAGATTTTTATATTCTTTTTTCACACCATATTTATGTCATACATTATGCCATTTGATATTATCGGTTAATATGACACATAATGTGACAAAAAAAAGACTTCTTAATTAAAGAAGTCTTTAGGTATTAACTATGTAGAGTCTATTATTGACCAGGAGATATTGAGATTGGACTAGGTTGTCCTCCCTCAGGTTTAGGTGCATTAGGATCCGGGTTAACATTTGCGTTAATCGTTAAAATAGTTTGAGTTGGCTCGGTATTAGCAGTAAGGGTAACATTTTTAGATTGCTTACCAGACTGCATGCCTGGACTATAAACCACATCTATTGTTGCTGTTGCTCCTGGAGCAACAGGCTCTTTAGGGTAATTAGGTACAGTACATCCACATGATCCTTTGGCATTTGATATAACAAGAGGTTCAACTCCTGTATTTCTGAATGTGAAAGAATATTTGTTTTCAGAGTTTTGAATTATTTCACCAAAATCATGATTCATTTTTTCGAATGTGATAGTTGTTTTAGGCAAGTTACTCTCTGGAGTTTGAAGAGGAGTAACCGGGTTAGTTTGATTGTTGTTATTTGGTAATTGATTAGGGAAGTTTGCTCCGTTATTAGTTTGAGGATTCACATTATTTGTTCCTTGATTATTTACAATTGGATCAATAGTTCGATTGTCATTATCGCCAAAGAAAATTTTATAAGAATTAATTAAAGTTAGTAATCCTATAATACCAACTGCAACAGCAAGACCTTGATTGTTTTTCATAATTTAATTTTTATTCTATTTTTTACCACCATTATCATTGAGTTGGGGTAATTTAATTATGTAAAATTAATAAAATTCCTTAATTATTCTCAGCTAATTTAATATCAGAAAAAGTCCCATCTTTTAATATTTCAACTCCTTTCTTAACCGTGTTGTTGAGTTCGTTTACAATTTCGTAGAAATTACTGGTTTCCCAATTGTTTTGAGCAATTTGAGCTTTAAGTCTTATTTTGATGGTGTTTTCGGACTCTTTGTATTGTTCGTCATTATATTCTAATCCTTCTTTTTCAGCATATTTAATTAGCTTTTTTACAGCTTTTTCTGTGTCGAAATTTCTTTTATAATCATCAAACGTCTCATATTTGTTGTTTAATTTTTTTCTATTGTCATTTACATACTCTAATGCAAAACGGTTCATAATTCCCTTTCTTATGAGTGAAGAAAAATATTTGGACACACCAGTTGTATCTACAGGGACAAAAATATCTGGAATAATGCCTCCACCTGCGTACACATCTCTTTTAGTAATTAATGTTTTGTAGATTAAAGAATCAGGAATTTTAATGCTGTCTTTGTTAAAGGATTCTCCATTTAAATATCTTTGATATTTTTCTTTTCTATATGCTTTAGACCCATCTGCATAAGATTTTTGAATACATCTTCCAGAAGGTGTGAAATATCTTTGAGTTGTAAGTCTAACTTTAGATCCATCTGGAAGAGGGACAGGCTTTTGAACTAATCCTTTGCCAAAAGATCTTCTTCCCACTACAACTCCTCTGTCCCAATCTTGAATGGCTCCTGTTACAATTTCACTTGCAGATGCTGAACCTTCGTTTATTAACACAACTAATTTTCCTTTTTCGAAGTTTCCTTTTTTACCTGCATTATAATCTTTTCTTTTGTAGCTTCTACCTTCTGTATATACAATTAATTTGTCTTTACTTAGGAAATTATCTGCTAATTGAAATGCAGAGTGTAAATACCCTCCTCCATTGTTTTGGAGATCTAAAATTAGTGACTCCATGCCTTTCGATTCGAGTTTTTCAACAGCTGAGTTAAATTCTTTAACTGTAGTATTTGCAAAAGCATTTATTTTAATGTAACCAATACCTTCGTCAATCATATATGCTGCATCTACACTGTAGATAGGGATTTTGTCTCTAGTTACTTCAAAACTAATTAAGTCTTTTTCATTACGTCTCTTTACTTCCATAATTACTTTGGTTCCTTTTTTACCCAGTAATCTTTTACGTACTCCGGAGTTTTTTAAACCAACTCCCGCTACTAGTTCATCATCTATTTTTATTACTTGATCTCCGGGTAATACACCAACTTTGGCAGATGGTCCTCCTGATATTGTTTGAACAACCATTAAGGTGTCTTTAAGTATTTGAAACCTTATTCCTACACCTTCAAAGTTTCCCTTAAGAGGTGCTTCTACACCTTCCACATTTTTTTTAGGAATGTACATAGAATGTGGATCAAGCTTTTCGAGCATAGCATTAATTGCATCATCTACTAATTGGGGAGAATTAACAGAATCTACATACATGCGTTCAATTAAATACAGTAAACGACTAAATTTATCGGTTGTTTTGGTTTTGTCAAGTTCTACTTGATTAAATCCTATGTTTATATATGATATAGCGATTATAGCTATTATTAACTTTTTCATTTTTTATATTTTAAATATGGTTAAACCATTTTTTACTTGATATTGAATTTCGTTTTTGGGGGAGATTTAGTTATAATTCTCTGCCATAACGATCAAATTCTCTTTTACTTATTTCTTTATCTTTTTTATAGAGAATTTCTGATTGTAATTTTAAGTTGTCATGATATGTTTTCCAGACTCCTTCTTTTTTTCCTTTGTTATAGTTTTCGGTAGCTTTTTCATTACCGTTTTCAAAGTAGTATTTCCAAGTTCCTTGTGGTTTTCCTTTTTTGTAAATTTTGTTATATCCTACAGCTCCACTTGGGTAATAATAATTGCTTGGGCCATCTAATAGTCCTTTGGCGTAAGTTTTTTCTATGATTAGTGTACTGTCTTTATTGTATTTTTTATAAGTCCCATGAAACTCATTGTTTTTAAAATATATTTCTTTTTTTAATGTGCTATCGGGATAGTATTCTTTAGAAACACCATGTTTAATTCCTGCTTTATATGTTTCTAATTTTCTTAGACCACCTTGTGCATTAAACCATTTTTGTTCTCCGTTTAATTCTCCATTAATGTAGTTTTTACTCCACCTAAGTATGGTGTCTTTACTCCAAAATTTCCATTCTCCATTTGGGATTCCATTACTATGACTTAATTCTACATTAAGAACTCCGTTATCATGGTATTTAAGTGTTTTACCATTTTCTTTTCCCATAACAAACGAAGCTTTCATTTTTAATTTGTTATTTCTGTATAATGATATGCAAGTTCCTGTAAAGGGTGGTTGATCTTTTTCTAATTTAAAATATGTAATGTCTCTGCCTTCATCATATTCTAGGTCTGTGTCACAATTACATGCCTTTGATTTTCTTGTAGTATCTTCTTTTTGTTCTGGTTTCTTAACTTCATTGTCATTAATTGTGTTAATGGTTGGTTGAGATGTTTGTGTACCGCTTCTTTGTAATTTTCCTCTTTGGCTGAAGGAGGAAAAGGACAAGACAAACATCAAAAAAAAGCTATTTAAAATTGTTTTCATTATATGTATTAAACTACAAAGTTGGTTTCTTTGTTATAGTAAAGTACATAAATTATACCATTTTTTTAAATGGCTACTTCATTTTGAATATTAAAGACATTATTTTAGATCTCTATTACTTCTTAATTATAAGTATGGTTAATAAGTAGTTTTAAGTTCTTTTAGAGATAATTAATTGGGTTAGTATTAATGGAAGTTTTAACAATTTTTAGGTTTTTGAATTCTTTGGAAAGTATTTCATTAAATAAATCTATTGTGTATTGTTCACTTTCATAATGACCTATATCAGCAATGGTTATTTGGTTTTCAGCATCAAAAAACTGATGGTATTTATAGTCAGAAGTGATGAAAATATCGGCTTTATTTTTTATGGCATCATGTAATAAGAAGCTTCCTGATCCTCCGCAAATAGCTACTTTATTAATAGTTTCTTTTATTTGGTTGGTGTATTTGATAGAAGTTAAATTCATATTTGATTTTAACATCATAAGAAAATCCTTGAAGTCCATCTCATTATTGAGCTCACCAATTATTCCTGAGCCAACATTACTTAATTTGTTCTCAATAGAGATAATATCATAGGCTACTTCTTCATAAGGATGAGATGAAATTAAAGCTGATATAACTTTGTTTAATAGTCTGGTTTCTACTAAAACTTCTGTTTTTATTTCTTCTTCTTTATGTCTAATATGTTTTTCTCCAATAGTAGGATTGCTGTTTTCCTCCGCCTTAAAGGTGCCAGTGCCAAGGTTATTGAAGCTACATTCGCTATAATTACCAATCTTTCCTGCGCCCGCTTTAAAAAGTTCGTTTAATACAGTTTCATGATTGTTTTTAGGGATATAGGTTATGATTTTTTTAAGTATTCCTTTTTTAGGAGCTAAAATTCGTGTGTTTTTTAGTCCTATTTTGCTTGCAATTTTTTGGTTAATACCATTGTTTAGTACATTGTCTAGATTAGTATGACAGGCGTATATAGCAATGTCATTTTTGATTGCTTTAATTATAGTCCTTTCGATATAGTTAGATCCAGTAAATTTTTTTAAACCACTAAACACGATTGGGTGATGCGCAATAATTAATTGAGCGTTTATTTTTATAGCTTCTTCAACAACCTCTTCAATGCTATCTAGGCACAGTAGTACTTTTAAAACATTACTGTCTTTATTCCCAACAATTAAGCCACTATTGTCATAGGTTTCTTGATAGCTAAGTGGTGCTATTTTTTCGAGATGATTTGTTATGTCTTTTATTTTCATAAAAAAACGATATAGGATTAATTTTTCTAAAAGAGAATTAATTGATTTTTTTTAGTTTAATGGTCTCTATTTTAGAGTTAGTACATTCAATTATTTTACAGATATAATCTTCAATTTCAATTTCATCATCTTGTTCAGGGATATCTTTGTTGTAGGTAACAACCAATCCGGCAAGTGTTTCATATTCATCTGATAATGGTAGTTTTAGATCGTATTCGGAATTGAGATATTCAATTTCTTGACGACCAGAAAAAATAAACTCATTTGTGTTTTTAACTTCTTCAATTAATTCTTCAGTATCATGTTCATCATGAATTTCGCCAAAAATTTCTTCAACTACATCTTCCATAGTAATAAGACCAGCAGTACCGCCAAATTCGTCTACTACAACAGATACGGCTTGTTTTTGCTTAATGAACTTTTCTAGTAATAAATTCACTGGACTAGATTCGGGTACAATGCCTATTGGTCTTAGAATTTCTTTAACGGTTTCGGGTGTTTTAAAAAGCTCGAAAGAGTGAATGTATCCAAT
>JAHDBM010000053.1:0-14686 GCA_020630395.1 Flavobacteriales bacterium | reverse complement strand
TTTCTTTAACGGTTTCGGGTGTTTTAAAAAGCTCGAAAGAGTGAATGTATCCAATAATATTGTCAATTGAATCTCTGTAAACCATTACTTTGGAAAATCCGGTATCTATGAATATTTGATTTACTTCTTGAATAGAAGTTTCAATATCAACAGCCATTATTTCAGTCCTAGGAATCATACAGTCCCTGGCTTTTACTTTGGAAAAGTTTAAAGCATTATGAAAAATTTGAACTTCATAATCTTGTTCTTCTTCTTCGTCTTGTGTCTTTTTCTTTTTGTTTAAGTAATCATCTAGATCAACCCTACCAAAGTTAATTTCTTCTAGTTCTTTCTTGTTGCCAAATATTCTGAGAATAGTATTGGAAAGTACGGTTACGATTATGGTTAAAGGAAATAATGCTATGTAAAATATCATTAAAGGAAATGATAAAACAGAAAGTATTTTGTTAGGAGCAATTCTAAAAATGGTTTTTGGTAAAAATTCGGCAGTAATAAGAATTATTAAGGTGGATATTAATGTTTGAATTAATAATATGAAATAAGGAAGATCTTTTAATCCAATATAAGAAGGGAAGATAAGATTTACAATAAGGTCTCCCATGAATATACCATATAACACAAGGGCAATATTGTTTCCAAGCAATAGAGTGGTAATAAAGCTACTTTGATTTTTTAAGAAGAAGGATAATATCTTTGCGTTAAACACACCTTGTTTTCTGTCAATTTCAATTTTTAATTTATTTGATTGTAAAAAAGCAATTTCTGATCCAGAAAAAAAGGCGGAGCAAACTAGAGTTACAAGTATTATTGTTATCTGGAGGTAATCGTCCATTTAAAATTTAATTGCTGTGGTATTAAATCTTGGGTTGAAGTTTTGCAAGGTTATTTTTTCTTTTTTGATGCTTGCTGTTGGGCAATTTGTTTATCCATTCTTTTCCTTAATGCTCTTCTAAAAAGCCACATAAAAATTGGCAAAATAAGAAATAAAAGGTACCATTTAGCAACTTGAGGTCCGTCAATAATAAATTCGTAGACACAAAATAACGCGACTAGCACTATTATTACAAGCCAAAAACGTTCAATATAAAGGTTTACTTTCTGCATAATTTTAGTGAGCTTCGGCTATGACTTCTGTTACTTCTGGAATATGAGACTTTAATAATTGTTCAACACCACCTTTTAAAGTTGCTGTTGAAGAGGGGCAACCGCTACAAGATCCTTTTAAGATTACAGTAACTATACCGTTTTCGAAAGATTTGAAGTGTATGGCACCTCCATCATTTTCTACAGCAGGCTTAACATATTCTTCCAATAAATTAACAATTTCTTGATCCTTTTTATTAGTTATTGTTGGTTGATATGACCAGTTTTCATTTGGAGTTGGTAGATCGTTAGATGAAGTTTCAACTTTAATTTGTTCAGGTAGTTTTGTAACAGCAACAGGATTTTCTTTTAAAAACTCACTTATAAAGACCCTAAGTTCGAATGTAATATCATCCCAATTAAAGGCATCTATTTTGGTAACTGTTATAAAATTTCTTGTAATAAATACTTTGGTTACAAATGGAAAGTTAAGTAATTCTATTGCTAGTGGAGAAGAATCTTTAGCTTCATCTTGTGTGCGGTATTCAGCTACAGCATTTTCTTGAATTAGCATTTTATTAGCCACAAACTTCATGGTGTTTGGGTTTGGAGTCATCTCCGAGTATATGGTAAAAGGAATTTCTTGTGTTTCCATTATGTGTTGTATTGTTAACCCTGTAAAGTTAATAAAAAAACAAACCTGCAAGGTTAATTTCTTTTTGATTATGAATATACTTGTGCACGAATTAAAAAAAAGACAATGAGCGAAGAAGAAGATTTATTTAAAGAAATTATAGATGAAGGTGTAACTGAAAACTCAGTTTCAGGTATAACGGTAAAGATGAAACAAGCTGCAGTGAAAATGACACCTTGGAAGAAATTTTTGGCTATAATTTTTTTTATTGGAGGAGGATTGGCTGTAATTGGAGGTATGATGTCTCTTTTTTCAGGTTATAGTGGAGCTGCTTTTCAGGGTTTCATAAATCTGTTAACAGGAGGGTTGTATATTTACTTAGGTACATTACTTTTAAAATCTGCTAATTCAATGGGGAATTTTGGAAAAAATGGGGGGATACATCATTTAGAAGATTCTATGACTGAGCAAGCAAATTTTTGGAAGGTTTCAGGTGTAGTTACAATTGTTATAATAGCATTATCAATCCTTGCTGCTATTATTGTTGCGGCCATTATAGGTTCTGGAGGTATAAATTCTTTTAATAGATTTTAATTTAAAATAGAAAAACATGAGCGAAGATTTAGATTTAATGGATGATATCTTAGATGATATTGATGAAGGAGGAAAAAAGAAGTTGCCAGACTTTTTAAATGTATTAACCATATTAACGTTTATTGGGACTGGTCTTGGGCTTTTACTTGGGCTTTTAGCATTGTTTGCAGGTGGTTATGTAACTCAATATGTTGGAGCTGTAGGTAGTGCAAATATTTTTACTTTAGCTATTATCATACTGATATCAAATGGATTATGTTTGTTTGGGGCATTAGAAATGCGAAAACTGAAAAAAAATGGTTTTTACATTTATGTGGCTGGTCATGTTGCTGCTTTTACATCATTGTTTTTTGGCGGTCAATTCAATATTTTAGGGATGGTGTTTGTTGTTGGGTTTATCGTGATGTATGGTGTTAATCTTAAAGAGTTAGAAGATTAATCTTCTTCTTTTTCTGTTATTTTGTTTAACTTTAATTAGAAATTATTAATCAAAAACATTAAATATAATATTATGGCATTTACACTTCCAGAATTATCGTATGCACATGATGCTTTAGAGCCTCATATTGATGCAAGAACAATGGAGATTCATCATGGTAAACACCATGCTGGTTATACTGCAAAACTAAATGCAGCTATAGAAGGAACTGATTTAGAAAATAAATCTATAGAAGAAATTTTAGGCTTTCTTGATATGGATAATGGTGCTGTTAGAAATAATGGCGGAGGTTTTTACAACCACTCCTTATTTTGGAGCATTATGTCTCCAAATGGAGGTGGAGAACCAACTGGTGATCTAGCGAATGCTATTAATGACGCTTATGGTTCTTTTGAAGCATTTAAAGATGCTTTTGCAAAAGCAGCAGCAACTCGATTTGGATCTGGTTGGGCTTGGTTATGTGTTCATAAAGGAGGTAAGGTAGAGGTTTGTTCTTCTCCAAACCAAGATAATCCATTAATGCCAGGTGTTGGTTGTGGAGGTTTCCCTATTTTAGGTCTTGATGTTTGGGAGCATGCTTACTACTTAAACTACCAAAATAGAAGGCCAGATTATATCAATGCATTTTTTAATGTAATTAATTGGGATGCTGTTTCAGCTTTATATGCAGATAATAAATAGATTTTTATTACTGAATCTTTAGTTGTAATGTTAGCTCCTCATTTAAATTGAGGATTACATGCTGATTTAGTTATAATAATATTAAAAGCCATTTCAACAATTGTTGAAATGGCTTTTTTATGCAGAACTTTCTTATATTAGGACTATAATGTCGAATATTAAACAAATAATATTTCTCCTAATATTTGGAATGCTATTTTGTTTTAATGGATTTTCCCAAGCGGATTCATTAGTTCAATTAAGTAAGCCTAAAATGAGTAAAGTAGCTATTAACTTACTGCCTAAAATTTCGTTATTTAATAAAAAAGAAAAGGCTCAATATTCTGAACGAACAAAAAATAAATTAGTAGCCTTGGCACTTGGAATAGCACTAGGTCCTTTTGGTGTACATAGATTGTATTTAGGAACAAAACCTAAGGTGCCGATAGCATATACGTGTACGTTAGGCGGAGGTTTTTTTATTTTACCGCTAATTGATATTTTTTATATCATTTTAAATCAAAACCCGGATTACATTGAGAATAATGACAATGTGTTTATATGGAACAAAAAAAAGAGGCTCGAAAAATAGAACCTCTTTTTAATTATTATAATAAAATTTGTTATTTAATAAAAGTAAACCACTCTTGAAATTGTTTACCTAATAAAGGAACCGGTTTTTCTTCATTATTTATGGCTCCAATCAAACTCAAAATCCAAAGGACTAATAGCCCCGCATAAAATACCCATGATAACATTGCAAGTGAAAATGAAATACGTATTAAAATGTTTAGTGCAATGTATACTGCAATCTGTAAACCAATTAAACCAAGCATTTGTCTAAGGTAAAATGTCCCTAGTTTACTTTTGTCATTATTATGCATGACTAGAGCGATAACCCAGCCAATTAATGTCATGTGAGCAATAATAGCTATTGTTTTAGGATCTTGTGATGTGTTTGTAGATGTTTCTGTCATAGTGTAATTGTGTTAAAATTAAGGTTGAATATACTATTAATTTTCATATTGATTAACATAATAGGTTTTGTAATCACCAGATGTTATGTTGTTTAACCAAGACTCATTTTCTAGGTACCAATCAACTGTTTTTTCAAGGCCTTGCTCAAATGTAATACTAGGTTCCCAATCTAATTCATTTTTAATTTTTGTAGCATCAATAGCATATCGCATATCATGGCCTGCCCTGTCTGTTACAAAGGTTATAAGTTTGGCACTTTCTCCTTTTGGTCTTCCAAGTTTTTTATCCATTACGTTACATAGTAAATGAATAAGATCAATGTTTTTCCACTCGTTATGTCCGCCAATATTATATGTTTCACCTATTTTTCCTTCGTGATAGATGACATCAATTGCTCTAGCATGATCATTTACCCATAACCAATCTCTAATATTGTCACCTTTTCCATAGACAGGTAACGCTTTGCTGTGCTTAATGTTATTAATCATTAAGGGTAGTAGCTTTTCTGGAAATTGATTGGCTCCGTAGTTATTAGAACAGTTGGATAATTTAACTGGCATTTTAAAGGTATGATGATAAGCTCTAACTAAATGATCGGAACTTGCTTTTGATGCTGAATATGGACTTCTCGGATCGTATGGAGTGTCTTCTAAGAAAAACCCTTCATCTCCTAATGAACCGTAAACTTCATCAGTAGAAACATGATAGAATATTTTATTTTCCATATTATCTTTCCATTCTTCACGAGCAGCATTAAGTAGATTAACTGTTCCTACAATGTTTGTCATGATGAATTCAGTTGGATTAGATATTGAGCGATCAACATGAGATTCGGCAGCTAAATGAATAACACCATCAAATTGTTCTTGTTTAAATAAATCAAATACAAAATCTTTATCGACAATATCACCTTTAACAAATTTATAATTTGAAGCATTTTCGATATCCGTTAAATTTTCTAGATTACCAGCATAGGTTAATTTATCTAGGTTTACTATTTCGTAATTAGGATATTTATTTATAAATAATCGAATAACATGTGAGCCAATAAAACCTGCTCCTCCCGTGATTAGTATTTTCATTTGCTAGATTTAACTTTTAATGAGTTTACAAGTTAAGAGTTCTATTAATTTTTAACAAGTTAATGCTTGTTAAACAAAAAACCACCAACAATATTGTTAGTGGTTTTAAATCTTTATTCAAAGCCAACATAATAGATTGCCTGTCATGCAATGACTACATCATGCCTGGCATTCCGCCTCCCATTGGTGGGTGGGCATGTCCAGCTTCTTCTTCAGGTTCATCAGTAATAACACATTCGGTTGTTAATACCATAGCAGCAATAGAAGCAGCATTTTCGATAGCTACACGGCTAACTTTAGCAGGATCAATTACACCTGCTGAATATAAGTTTTCGAACTCTTCTGATCTAGCATTGTATCCAAAATCATCTTTACCTTCTTTTACTTTAGCTACAATAACAGATCCTTCACCACCTGCGTTAGCTACAATTTGTCTTAACGGCTCTTCAATAGCTCTTCTTACGATAGCAATACCTGTAATTTCATCTTCGTTATCAGCAGTAATATTTTCTAAAGCAGCAGAAGCTCTAATATAAGCTACACCACCACCAGGAACAATTCCTTCTTCTACTGCAGCTCTTGTTGCATGTAAAGCATCATCTACACGATCTTTCTTTTCTTTCATTTCGATTTCAGTAGTTGCACCAACATATAATACAGCAACACCTCCAGCTAATTTAGCCAAACGCTCTTGAAGTTTTTCACGATCATAATCAGATGTAGTAGATTCGATTTGTGCTTTTATTTGACCAACACGAGCAGCTATATCATCTTTTTGACCAGCACCATTAACGATAGTAGTATTGTCTTTGTCAATTTCAATTTTCTCAGCAGACCCTAACATTTCCATAGAAACGTTTTCTAAAGAAAGACCAGTTTCTTCAGAAATAACTGTTCCTCCAGTAAGAATAGCGATATCTTCTAACATTGCTTTTCTTCTATCTCCAAATCCTGGAGCTTTAACAGCAGCCACTTTCATTTGACCTCTTAGTCTATTCACTACTAATAAACCTAATGCTTGAGACTCAATGTCCTCTGCAATAATGATTAATGCTCTTCCAGATTGAACAACCGTTTCTAAAATTGGAACTAAGTCCTGAATGTTAGAGATTTTCTTATCGTAAATTAACACATAAGGATTGTCAAACTCTGCAATCATTTTTTCTGCATTAGTTACAAAGTAAGGAGATAAATATCCTCTATCAAATTGCATACCTTCCACAACATCAACATACGTTTCTGTTCCTTTAGCTTCTTCAACAGTAATAACGCCTTCTTTCTTTACTTTTTCCATTGCCTCAGCAATTAACGCGCCAATTTCTTTATCGTTATTTGCCGATATAGTTGCAACTTGCTCAATTTTTTTATTGTCGTCCCCAACTTCTTGAGAAAAGTCTTTCATTTCGGTAACGATAGCATTTACAGCTTTATCGATTCCTTTTTTAATATCCATTGGATTAGCTCCAGCCACAACACTTTTTAGTCCCGTGTTAATGATAGATTGTGCTAAAATAGTAGCTGTAGTTGTTCCATCACCAGCAAGATCTGCTGTTTTAGAAGCAACTTCTTTTACCATTTGTGCCCCCATATTTTCGATTGAGTCTGTTAGCTCAATTTCTTTTGCTACCGACACACCATCTTTGGTAATGTGTGGAGCTCCAAATTTTTTGTCAATTACAACATTTCTACCTTTTGGTCCTAATGTTACTTTAACTGCATCAGCAAGTTTGTCAACTCCTTTTTTAAGTTTGTCTCTTGCGTCTATATCAAATGCTATTTCTTTTGCCATTTTGTTTTAATTTTTTTGATTATAAATGAAATTAATTTGTCATTCTGAACTTGATTCAGAATCTAGTCTTTTTAGATTCCTGCCGTAGTTTATCTTGAGTGATAGTCGAAAGACAGGAATGACACACCTATATTTATTATGCTAAGATTCCGTAGATATCAGCTTCTCTCATGATTAAATAAGCTTTGCCGTCTAATTTAATTTCTGTACCTCCGTATTGCCCGTATAGTACTTCATCCCCGACTGAAACAGTCATTGGTTCATCTTTTTTACCAGGACCAACTGCTACGATTTTACCTTTTAACGGTTTTTCTTTTGCAGCATCAGGGATAATGATTCCTCCTGCTGTTTTTAACTCTGCTGCAACAGGTTCAACTATTACTCTGTCGCCTAATGGTTTTACACTTACTGACATATTATATATTGTTTTTTTAAAGATTTGTTACTTCTGTATGATGATCATTTTTTATGCCATTTGAGTATTTACAATTTTACATAGCAATATTGACAGAAAGGCAAAAAAAAATGTCAGTATGAAAAGACATACTGACATTTAAAAAAAAGAGTTTAATATTTATTATTGACCATCTGGTCCTGGAGCTACGTTTATACCTCCACCTGTATTTTGATTATTAAGTTGGTAGTTAGGATCGAATTTAGATTCTGTTTTTGTTTCTTTTGATCCAGGATTAGCGTTATTCATGATAGCTGTAGAAGCTAGTGAAATAACAACTATAAATACTGCTAAGTACCATGTAGCTTTTTCTACTACATCATTCGTTTTTTGAACACTACCTAGTTGGTTTGCAGCACCAAAAGAAGAATCTATACCACCACCTTTTGGGTTTTGAATTAGAATAACCAATACAAGTAATATACCTGCTAAAATTCCTAATATTAATAATATTCCTGACATATTGTTTAGTTTAAAAGATCATTGATCTTTTGAATTTGATCGACAAAGTAAGGCTTTTTTTCTGGAATTTTCAAAATTAATTTTTCGTAAGCCTCAATTGCTTTATCGTATTTTTTTTGCTCAAAGTATATGTTTGCTAACGTTTCGGTTACAAAATCATGTTGGTCAACTACACTTATTTTTGCAATGTTTGTTGGAGAGAAAAAATCTTTTTTCTCTAGTTTTTCGTTTTCTTTTGTTTTTAAGAATCGTTCAACCAAATCATCAATAGAATCATTGGGCTTTTCTCTTTCTATCGATTCATTAGGAGTTAACCAACTATAAAATGATTTTGGAGCTGTATTAACTATTTTAGGCTGAGTTTCTTCTTTGTCATCATTTACTGCTTTTTCCTCAATAATCGATTCGTCAAGTTGATAGGATGAACCAATAGCATGACTTAAAATAAGTTCTTCTAGTTTATCGTTTTCGTCTTTACGCTCCCTTACGAGTTCGTCAATTTTAGTGTTGTTTTCCTTATTTTTTGGTTCTTCAATAATATTTTCCTCCTTGGTTATTGATTCTTTTTGCTCTTCTTCGATATAAGTATTGGTTTGAGCATATTCTATTTCTTTTTTGAGATTAGTTTTATAGATTAAATTATATAAAACCTCTCGATTGGGGATGCTAACAGCTGTTTCTTTAAGTTGTTTGTCGTAACCAATTAATTTGTGAGTATGATACCCTTTAGATAATAGTAAGTCGATTGATTGAAAATAAGGGAACTCTAGCCTTAATGCTTCCAATTCCTTAAGTTGAGATAACTCAATTTGCTCTGGATGATGAATTAATTGTAGTAATGTATCTTTTGTTACCAATCTCCTAGGGTTTTATTGTAAATATCTTGAGTTAATTGGTCGAATATTTCTTCGATTAACGCATTTTCTACAGCTGCTAAATCTTGAGAGGAATCAAAATCAGCAAATCGAGTGAACCCTTGGTCGAAGTTTTTGTCAGTTTCTACATTACTAATATAATTTACTTTAACCGATATGGTTAATCTGTTTTGAGCAGCCGTTTGATTACCAGAGATAGCAATAGGTTGCACCACATAATTTGTAATAGTTCCTTCAAATGCTAAATCGCCCTCACCTGTAACAAGTTCTAATCGAGTTTGTGATTGAAATAAATCCCTTAAACTCTCCGTAAACGTTTGTCCTAGAGTAGATGGACCAAGAGCAGAATTATTTTCAAAAAAAGCTATCGAAACAGTCTCGGCATCATCAGGAACTTTTCCTCCATCAAAACCATAACGAAGGGTGCAGGCTTGTAGGATGATGATGGCTAATATGAAAACTACTTTATTCATTCGTTTGTTAAACGTCTGTTTTTTTAACTCTATTGTCTAAGATACTATTTCAAATCATATTCCTTTATCTTTCGATAAAGTGTTCTTTCTGATATACCTAATTCTTTTGCTGCGTATTTACGCTTGCCTCTATGTTTTTCAAGAGCTTTTTGTATGAGCTCTTTTTCCTTTTCTTCTAAAGAAAGTATTTCTTCTACTTCTTCATGATGGTGAATTTCAGGAGAAGAATATACCATATTATTAGGCAATTCATAAGAAGGAGAAGGGTTAAAGTTGCTATCTGTATTGGATAAATCTTTGTTTAGCTTTTCAATAATAGCTGTTTGACCTTCGTTAAAATGGAAGTCATTATTTTCTGCTCCTTGAATAATTCCAGCAATCAACTTTTTCATTTCATTTAAGTCCTTTTTCATATCAAAAAGAACTTTATGTAATAAGTCTCTTTCCGACATACTAGAACTAGTTGATCCTAAACCATCTTGAGGTATCAATGCAGGCAAGTTAGATTGGGTAGGAGCTGGTAGATAGCGAACAAGTGTTTCTAAAGTGATTTCTCTATCCTTTTCTATAACCGATATTTGTTCAGCTACATTTTTTAATTGTCTTATGTTACCTGGCCAAGGATACGACACCAATAAGTTGACCGCCTCTTGACTTAAATGTACAGTTGGCATTCTATATTTTTCGGCAAAGTCGCTAGCAAATTTTCTAAATAATAAATGAATATCGCTTTTTCGTTCTCTTAAAGGAGGAAGCTTAATAGGAATAGTACTTAAACGATAGTATAAATCTTCTCTAAACTTTCCTTTTTTTATAGCCTCTTCTAAATTGGCATTAGTTGCTGCTATAACGCGAACATTGGTTTTTAAAATTTTAGAAGATCCAACACGTATAAACTCTCCGTTTTCTAATACACGTAGTAACCTTGCTTGAGTTTGTAAAGGCATTTCTCCTAATTCATCCAAAAATATAGTTCCACCATCTACTACTTCAAAATATCCTTTTCTATCTCCTAATGCACCAGTAAATGAGCCTTTTTCGTGACCAAATAATTCTGAGTCTATTGTCCCTTCTGGAATAGCCCCACAGTTAACTGCAATGTAATCGTTATGTTTCCTTTGGCTGTAGTGATGAATAACTTGTGGCATTATTTCTTTACCAGTACCGCTCTCACCCATTACTAAAACCGATATATCAGTAGGTGCAACTTGAGTCGCAATTTCTATAGCACGATTAAGAGAGGGAGTATTCCCTATGATGCCAAATCTTTGTTTTACTTGTTGTAAATCCATTCTTAAACTATTTCTCCTCTTAATGTAGCAGAGGTGCAATTGGTGATTTTTACATTAACATATTCTCCAATTTTTACATTTTCTTTAGGGAAAATACAAACCGTATTTTGAGAGTTTCTACCCGAGTATTCATCTGGGTTTTTCTTAGATGGTTTCTCTACTAATACTTGATATGTTTTACCAATTGCTTTTTTATAATTTTCTAATTGATGCTTCATTTGAAGATCAATAATTTCTTGTAATCTTTTTCCTTTTGTTTTTTCGTCAATATCATCCTCATATTTTCGCTCGGCAAGGGTTTTTGGTCTTTCAGAATATTTATACATGTAAGCAAAGCTAAACCTAACCTCTTCCATTAAACTAAGCGTTTCTTTATGTTGTTCTTCTGTCTCCCCACAAAAGCCAGAAATAATATCAGTAGATATTTCTGTATTAGGTAGGATTCTTCTTATAGCTTCAATTCTATTTAAAAACCATTCTCTTGTATAACCTCTATTCATTTTCTTTAATACTTCACTACTTCCCGATTGAACTGGTAAATGAATGTATTCACATATATTGTCGTATTTGGCCATCATATGTAGCACATCATCACTCATGTCTTTTGGGTGTGAAGTAGAAAAACGAATCCTTAAATCAGGATGAATTTGAGCAACCATTTCCATTAACTCAGCAAAGTTCGTAGTAGGAATTGTCTCATCTTGTATAACTCCTTTAGAGCTCATATTCCATCTATAACTATCTACATTTTGTCCTAATAAGGTTACCTCCCGATAGCCTTTTTCAAATAAATCTCTTGCTTCAGCAACAATGGTTAACGGGTTCCTGCTTCTTTCTCTTCCTCTAGTAAATGGGACTACACAAAATGAACACATATTATCGCACCCTCTTGTTATAGATACAAAAGAAGTTATTCCATTTTGATCTAGTTTAACGGGTGCAATATCTCCGTAAGTTTCTTCTCTTGACAACAAAACATTTACCGCTTTATTTCCTCCGTTTGTTTCTTCAATAAGATTTGGTAGATCTCTATAGGCATCTGGTCCAACAACTAGATCTACTAGTTTTTCTTCTTCTAATAAATTTGTTTTAAGTCTTTCGGCCATGCAACCCAAAACACCAACCACTAAGGAAGGGTTAGCTTTTTTTTGCTTTTTAAATTCGGTTAATCTTTTACGAACGGTTTGTTCAGCTTTTTCTCTAATGGAACACGTATTTAAGAAAACTAGATCAGCCTCACTTGCATCTCTTGTAGTAGCATATCCTTCTTTATCTAAGATAGAGGCTACTACTTCACTATCAGAAAAATTCATAGCACAACCATAACTTTCTATGTATAGTTTTTTGCTAGAAATTTTAGTGTTATCAAGCACTAATGCCTCTCCTTGTTTACTTTCGTTAATTACTTTTTCTCCTTCGCGCATGGATTTCTTTACTAAAAATATGATGACAAAGGTATTAAAAAACTGACATAATTGCAGTCTTTTGATCCCTAAGGGATGATAATTTTTTAATATTTGAGTCGATCATATTATAATTTCATTTTGATTAGATATCCAGATAGCCTCCACAAGTTGGGACAGTTTATTGGTTTAAGATAAGTTAAAAGACCTTAACATTTTACAATTTTGTTTAGTAGCGGAATTAAAAACACCTAATAAAGGGAAAAAAGTAAACGGAAAAGAAGAATTTGATGCTCTGATGAAAGAGCAATTTAAAGATATGGGAGGAGAAGATGTAATTAAGATTAGCGTAGGTGAGTAAATCGACCATTTGAGATTCTTTTAAACCGTTTATGTAGTACTTCTAACAAAAAGTCAATTTTTGATTAAACTTTGTTGTATAAATAAAGTCTATTACAAAAAAGATATCATGAAATACAGTTTAATTTTTATAGCAATCATTTTTTCATCAATTGGATTTACCCAAAAAGTTGAAGGTGTAGTTAAATACATAGAAAGTATAGATATGTCTAAACCTATTGATGAAATGAAGGTGAGGATGGATAGTGCTAAAAAACAAGATAATCCAAGAGCAGCTCAAATGGGCATGTTTCAAGAAAAGTTAGAAGAGTTTTTGAAAAGCTTCGAAAGAACCGAGACCGTACTGTTCTTTAATGAACAGCAATCACTTTATAGAGAAAGAGACAAAGAATTAACAGAAGAGGAGGTAAATCAAGAGCAAAACATGTTTATGAGATGGAAACCAGAGACTGATAAGATATTTACTTCTTTAGAGGAAAAAAGAACGGTTACTACAAAGGATTTTATGGGAAAACCATTCTTAATTCAAGATTCTCTTAAAGATAGAAAATGGAAAGTTACTGGAAAATCAAAAAAGATAGGTGAATATATATGTATGGAAGCTACTTGCGAAGATACTTTAATGAAAGTTGCCGCATGGTTTACCCCGCAAATTCCAGTTTCTATTGGCCCAAGAAATTTTGGCGGGTTACCAGGGTTAATAGTCCAGTTAGAGATTAAGCCAGCAAAAGAAGAAGAGGAGCAGCCTTATAAACCAAAAAAGGGAAGAGGAGGCATGCGTGATATGAAACGAATGATGAATCAAATGGCGACAAATTTCACTGTAACTCTTGAAACTGTCGAATATAGAGAGGTTTCCAAAAAAGAGGTAAAAGAACCAAAAAAAGGAACATCAGTTGAAGGTGAGGAGGAATACAATAGAATAATGGCTGAGAAAGTGAAAGAAATGCAGGAGATGCGTGGTGGAAAAAGAGGTGGAGGAGGTCCAAGAGGTAGACATTAATATAAAACTAAATAACAATTGAATAAAATAATCCTTTTAATTACCCTGCTTTTATTTGCATTTGTAGTAAGTGGTCAATCTTCTGTTACTGGTAGGGTAACAGATAGTACAGGTACTACTTTACCATATACCACTGTCGTTTTATCTACTTTGCAGGATACTACCATGGTTAATTATGCTATTACTGATCCATTAGGAAGTTTTACGATTGATAATGTAACTGCTGGAAAGTATATTTTACAAGCATCTTTCATGGGGTATGCCAACTATACCAAAGTAATTACTGTTGGTAGTGAAACGGAAACAAATTTAGGACGTATTATCCTTTCTGAAGAAAAGAACGAATTAAATGAAGTAGTGGTAGAGGGTGAAGCAATGCCAATCCTATTTAAAAAAGATACAGTAGAGTATAATGCAGGATCATTTAAAACAAAAAAGAATGATAATGTTGAAGGTTTATTAAAAAAATTACCTGGAGTTGAAGTTGATGAGAATGGAGACGTTACCGCTCACGGAGAAACAGTGACAAAAATATTGGTTGATGGTAAAGAGTTTTTTGGAGATGATCCTAAAGTAGCTACAAAAAATATACCCGCAGATGCGATTAAGAAAGTTCAAGTTTTTGATAAAAAATCTGAGATGGCAGAATTTACTGGGGTTGATGATGGCACAAGAACAAGAACTATTAACCTTACCTTAAAAGAAGATCGTAAGCAAGGGTATTTTGGAGATATTGAGGCTGCAGGAGGTTATGAGAATAGGTATAAAGGGAAATTAAATCTGAATAGGTTTTCACAAACTGCTCAGTTTACTTCCTTGTTGATGGCTAATAATATAAATGAACAAGGTTTTTCTTATCGTGATTATTTCAATTTTATGGGAGGGATTAGTAATGTCCTTAAAACCGGAAAAATGAATTTCGACCCTTCAGAAACCGGGATTCCAATTAATATTCCTGGAGCAAATAATGGTATAGCTAATACATTAGCTGGAGGAATTAATTATAATCAAGATATAGGTAAGCATACGCACATCATCTCTAGTTTTTTCGCAAACAATTCTAATACTGATATTGTTAGATCAACCAATACAACCAATTTTATTA
>JAHDBM010000052.1 GCA_020630395.1 Flavobacteriales bacterium | reverse complement strand
AGTTATTAGCACAATATCTTGTACCAATACATCTGTTATATGTCATTTGATTTAACCCTTCATTACTATGTGTTGTTGCAGCAACTGGACAAACTGTTTCACATGGTGCGTGATTACAGTGCTGACACATTACTGGCATATGAACAACAGAAGGATTCTCTTCAGGAACTTCTAATTTAGCATAGCTAAAGTCAGTTACTTCTGTATCGTGAGGATCTTTTGCTCTATCTCTAACATCTTCTTCAGCAGAAGAAAAATATCTATCTAAACGTAACCAATGCATGTCACGTCCTCTTCTAATTTCATCTTTACCTACAACAGGGACATTATTCTCAGTATGACAAGCAACTATACATGATCCACAACCAATACAGCTTGTTAAATCAATAGACATTCCCCATCTATGACCTACATTTTCAACTGGATGAGCATCCCACAGATCAAATTCTTTTATGTTTTTCTTAACCGTCTTACCCTTTTCATGAGCTACTAATGTATGCTCTGGGTTATAATCTTCTTTTTTACCTGTAGTATACTCTTCTAAAGTTGTTTCTCTTACGATAGAAGTCCTCCCCATAAAAGTATGATGAGTTTGCGTACATGCTAACGGATAAGTTGAACCATCTGATTTGATACTTGCAGCTCCAGTAGAAACTAAAGCACCATCTTCAAAAGCCGTTAATTTAAATGCATTACGACCTACTAATTCTTTTACTCCTTTAGGATCTGTAATATACGTTCCGTACTCTTCCGTTTGGAATACAGCTCCACCAATATTCTCTTGACCCTCTGCTCTTCCATATCCATAAGCTATACCAACCGTTCCAGATTTTTGCCCAGGAAGAACAAATACTGGCAATGTTAAACTCTTACCGTTAACAGATACAGTTGCAACAGATGCTGGGTCTTTTTCTCCTAATAACACATTGAAACCTTCAGCTTCAGCATCAGCACGTGACATTGTTATATAGTTATCCCAAGTTACTTTAGTAATTGGATCTGGTAATTCTTGTAACCAAGGGTTAGCAGCATGTTGACCATCTCCCAAACCATTCTTTTGATACAAAACAACCTCATATTTTCCTTTCTTAGCGGCACCCTTAGCAATCATTTTAGCTGCTCTGTTAAGATTAGCATTAAATGACATAGGCATGATTGCCATATCGGTATTAACCATATCTATAGAACCATTGTGAACAAGCATGTTCCAATCGCCCATATAGCTAGATTTAATGTAATTGTGATATACAGCAGAATCTTTCCCACCTCTTTTAGCCTTACCTGCCCATACTAATAAAGACTCTTGAGCTGCAGCTGTATTATAAAGTGGTCTTATTACCGGCTGAACAACAGCATAATGATCGGCTTTAACAGCTAAATCATTCCATCCTTCCATGTAATGGTGATCAGGACAAACATACTTACACTTAGATGCAGTTTCATCAGCATATTGTGAAAATGATACTGTTAGTGGAATATTATTTAGTGCCGCACTAAAAGCGGATCCATTTGGCAATGTATATGATGGGTTAACACCATACATAAATAAAGCATCAACTTTACCTTCTTCTATTTCTTTTACTAGCGCTTCAACATTATCATCAAAGCCTTGAGCAACTTTAACTAAGTTATCTAAATCTAAAGTTGAACCGTAATTACCCAATGCTTTGTTAATTCCGTTAACTAATGTTTGGGTTCCTTCGCAGTTAGTTCCAGCAATCACTAATGACTTACCTCTGTTTTTCTTTAATTCATTAGCTGCAGTTAATGTTGCATTTGATATAGTTGTAGGAACATCAACACCCGCAACTTTACCTACAATATGTTGGTACAATGCAGCAACAACTAATCCTTCCTGAGAAGGCTTAATTGGCACACGTACATCAGCATTTGAACCGGTAGTAGTCATAACTGATTCATACTGAAAATGACGTGACATTGTTCCTTTTTCAGGATTTCTATTCTGTAAATAATCAGGTAAATAATCTGTACTTAATAACCAGTTGGTCATAAAATCAGCATTTACACTCACAATTACATTAGCTTTATCAAAATGATAATCTGGAACACCAACTTTCCCAAAAGTAACAGAATTCGCTTTTAACATTCCTGAATAAGAAATAGCATCATAAGCTATTACTTTAACATCAGTTCCAGAAGCAGATAACAATTCCTGACCTTCTTCAACTTCAACATCTTCTGATGTTGCAACATCACCTTTTAAAGATGACACAAATTCATTGATTACTTTATTAGTAGATGGACTAATAATAGAGTTAGTTAAAATCCTAATCTTACCATCTCCTTTAGCTTTAACAGCCTCTAACTCACTTTTAATATTTGAATCTACCTTTGCCCATGTAGAAGCAGCTCCTCCAATAGTTGGATTTTTTAATCTTGCTTCATTATATAAAGACAACACAGAACCAATAATTCTTGGTGTAACAGATGCTTTATTAACTCCAAAATCTTTGTTTCCTTTTACAAAAATCGGACGACCTTCTCTTGTTTTAATAAGAATACTTCCGTAGTCATTACCATCCCAATATGTAGATGCATACCAATTTGCAATACCAGGCGTAATATCTTCTGGCTTATTTACATAAGGAACTGATTTAATAACTGGTGTTTCACAAGCTGCTAAAGTTGCTGCAGCTACACTAAACCCCATGAACTTAAGAAAATCTCTTCTTGGAGTAGATGTCTCAGACAATTTTTTGTCTCCTAGAAACTCTTGAGATGGAAGTTCTTGAGAAAACTCATTTTGAGTAGCCTCTAAAAAAGCAGGAGACTGCTCTCTTTCTTCAATTCCTTTCCAATATGTTTTTGCCTTACCCATATTATCTTGTCCTAGTTTATTATTAATAATGACATTTAGCACATTCCCAACCTCCAAACTCTTTCACCTTCACTTTACCATCTTCCATTACACTCTTATATAATTCTTTATCCTTCTTTAATCTTTCATGAATATCATCATAATATCCATTATCCTTTGTCTGAACGTCTGCTTTATTATGACACTCAATGCACCACCCCATAGTTAACAAATCTCTTTCTAATTTGATGATTTTCTTATCAGCATCATCACCCGTCAACTCCATCTCATTAATCATTTCATTACTTGATGTACGACCAACAGTATACGTTTTTACTGGACCATGGCAATTTTCACACTCAATTTTACCAACTGAAACGTGTTGAGCATGACTAAAATATACGTGATCTGGAAGATTATGAGCTTTAACCCATTTTATCGGTTCAGTTTTTCCAGTATACTCATATTTATCTTTATCTGGATCTACTAATTCATAACCAGCAGCTTTATGAATCTTTGCGATTTCAGCAGTTCCTCTATCTCCAGAACTAGCTTTTTTAATTGCTTTATGGCAATTCATACATACATTAACTGTAGGTATACCAGCATGCTTACTTTTAGAAGCTGAATTATGACAATATTGACAATCAATTTCATTATCGCCTGCATGAACTTTGTGTGTAAATGCTATTGGCTGTTCTGGAATATAATTTTCATACACCCCTACTTGATACAAAATAGAACACAACCAACCTACTACAACACATGTTAAAATAAATCCTAATATACTAACCAATTTAAGATTTCTCCACATCCAACCTTTAACTTCCGACTCTAATGTTTCTTCTTTAACTTCCTCACCTTCTTTCTCTGCATTTGCGTAAGCCAACCTTCTTCTTGTACCCCAAATGGCAACAAGAACAACTAACATCAATAATCCAACAATCAAAAACCACAACCAATTTGAATTTGATTTTTCAGCACCTCCAACAGCAGCAACATCAGCACCCCCAACAGAAGGAGTAGGAGGCATCCATGCATCAATATATTCAAATATTGCATCAATTTCTTCGTTAGAGACCGCCTGACCGTTCATACCCCCAACATTATACTGGATAGCCAATGCACTTGGAACACCAGCATCATACTGAGCTTGCGGATTTTTTACCCATGCATAAATATCATCTCCAGCTTTTTTCCATTTATCAAAAGCACCCTTCAAGCCAGGACCTGTTCCATTAGAAACTGGATGGTGGCAAGAGGCACAATTTTGATTAAAAAGCGTCTCCCCGTCTTGGGCAAACGTGTAAGAAAAAGCACTTACTACGAAAACAAAAGCAATTATTTTGCTGATTTTTAACGTATTATAATAAATATTCTTCATATCTGTCGTTACTTAACCTTTCGATTAGAAAACAAAGGTAGCAGTAGGTAGTAATTTTCAAAATTTGGGAGCACTTTTTTTAACTCTTAACTAGTCTATTTATATTAATTCTAAATAGACTTCTTTTGTTTGGTTTTACAAGATTTTTTTTATGATACATATCATGCTTTAACATTTTTTAACCCATTAAACAAGATTTAATTTACTGCCATTAGCATCAAATTTAATATAAAAACCACACTTCTATAAACCATCAATTTGATGTAACTATTTCAGTTTAAAAACATAAAGCTTCTACATCATAGCACAACTATCAAATTCTAACACTTATTCTTTTTAAGATTAAAATTTAAACAAACTCACTTTTACAAATCACCACAGTAAAACATCAGATGACATATATTTGTTAACTTTGAAGAATAGTTATTGAAAAAACAAATTTGATCCCTCAAGAAACCATAACGCAAATTTTTGACACAGCTTTAATAGAGGAAGTTGTAGGTGACTTTGTTACCTTAAAAAAAAGAGGGGTTAATTATCTCGGAAACTGTCCCTTCCATAATGAAAAAACTCCTTCCTTTACGGTATCACCAGCTAAAGGAATATATAAATGTTTCGGCTGTTCTAAAGGCGGCAATTCGGTTAACTTCATTATGGATCATGAACAACTCACCTATCCTGAAGCTCTCCGCTACTTAGCCAAAAAATATGGAATTGAAGTTGAGGAAGAAGAATTAACTGAAGAACAAAAGCAAAAGCAAACTAGTAGAGAAAGCCTGCAAATTGTACATTCTTTTGCTCGAGATTTTTTTCACGAACAATTAACAAAAACAGATGAAGGTAAATCTGTTGGATTATCTTATTTCAAAAAGAGAGGGTTTACAGAAGAAACCATAGAAAGATTCCAACTAGGTTACAATCCTAATAAATGGGATACTTTTACAAGTAAAGCAATTAAAGAAGGGTACAAACTTGAATACCTTGAAAAAGCAGGCTTAACCAAAGTAAATGGTGAAAAGCAATTCGACTTTTTTAAAGGAAGAGTAATGTTTCCCATTCACAACCTTACTGGCAAAGTTATTGGTTTTGGGGGGAGAACGTTAATTACTGATAAAAAAACAGCTAAATATTTTAATTCTCCAGAAAACGAGATATACAATAAAAGTAAGGTATTATATGGTTTATATTTTGCTAAGAAATCAATCGTTAAAAACGACAATTGTTTTTTAGTTGAGGGCTATACTGATGTTATCTCCTTGTCTCAAACTGGACTTGAAAATGTTGTTTCTTCATCTGGAACTTCTTTAACAACAGATCAAATTAGACTTATAAAACGATATACTCCAAACATCACTATTTTATTTGATGGAGATGTTGCAGGTATTAAAGCTTCTTTTAGGGGAATAGACATGATCCTAAAAGAAGACATGAATGTTCGTGTTGTGTTGTTTCCAGAAGGAGAAGATCCAGATAGCTATGCTAAAAAACTTGGCAAAGAAGAACTTGAAAAATTTATCGAAGCCAACACTAATGACTTTATCCGCTTTAAAAGTGATTTATTATTAGCTGATGCCGCAGACGATCCTATAAAAAAA
Organism: Flavobacteriales bacterium; assembly: GCA_020630395.1. GTDB lineage: Bacteria > Bacteroidota > Bacteroidia > Flavobacteriales_D > CAJJDF01 > CATLPG01. The sequence goes on along the minus strand of JAHDBM010000052.1, from coordinate 16,370 downwards.
GCAGAACTGATAGGTGACATTATTTCTACGATTGCTCTTATTAATAATGAAGTAAAAAGATCTTTATACATATCACAATGCTCTCAACTTTTTGAAATATCTGAGAAAGCACTTTATAATGAATTAAATAAAGTACTTAGAAAGAATTTTACCAAGGACAATAAAATTCCAAAGGAAGAAGCTGAAGCGATACCTACTTTTACTTATAAAGAAGAAGAGAAGAAAAGCACTGATGTTAGATCATGTAAACATCAAGAAACAGACATAATACGATTATTATTAAATTACGGAAATCACGAAGTAGAAATTAAAACAGAAAACCAAGACGGCAAAGAAGAGATAATTAAGGTGCTTGCATCTGAATATTTAATACATGAATTGTCTAATGATGATATTGCATTTGAAAACCGAGCATATCAAGACATATACGAAACGTTTGCTCAATCCATAGAAAAAGGTGAAGCTCTTGATCCTAAATCCTTTTTTAGATCAGATAATATTAGTTTAATAGAAACTTGTATTGCACTAACAGAATCACCTTATTCCCTAAGTGAAAATTGGAAAAACAGCCATCAAATTTATGTTACTACAGAGGATCTTAGACTCATGTTTGCCTTAGAGCATGCTATTTTATCTTTGAAATCTAAAAAAATTGAATTACACATTTTAGACCTTCAAGACAAAATAAAAATCACTAACGAAGAGGAAGAAATGATAGATTTAATGGCGGAACAGATGCAATATTTAGAATTAAAAAAGGCTGTTGCAGAAAAACTAAACCGTGTAGTTTTGAAATAAATAATGATCGCTTGATCTTTTTAACAATTAAATGTTAATCAAAATTTGCCCTTAACAAAATTAATTGTACTTTTGCACACTATTGAAATTTTTAATAAAACCTATACGTAGTGGATACATTAAGTTATAAAACAGTCTCTGGAAACAAGCAAACAGCTAATACTGAGTGGTTAGTGATAGATGCAGAAGGACAAACATTAGGAAGATTAGCGAGCAAAGTTGCTAACTTAATTAGAGGAAAGCATAAAACAAATTACACCCCTCATGCAAATTGTGGTGATGTTGTTATTGTGTTAAATGCTGACAAAGTTAAGTTAACAGGAAACAAAATGACTGAAAAGCAATACATACGTTACACTGGATACCCAGGTGGACAAAGAACAGCTACAGCTGCTGAAGTATTAGCTAAACACCCAACTGGATTAGTTGAAAAAGCAGTTAGAGGAATGTTACCAAAAAACAGACTTGGTAATGAATTATACAGCCAAAACCTATGGGTGTATCAAGGGGCTGAGCACAAGCATGAGGCGCAAAAGCCAAGAGCAGTTAAATTTGAAGATATAAAATAACAGATATACATGGAAGTAATTCACACAATCGGACGTAGAAAAACATCTACAGCTCGTATTTATCTTTCAGCAGGGAAAGGAAATGTAACAGTAAACAGAAAAGATTATAAAGACTTTTTTGCTTCTGCTGTACAACAAGAAAAAATCGACCAACCATTTAACTTAACAGAAACTGCAGGACAGTATGATGTAACAGTTAATGTAAACGGTGGAGGTACTACTGGACAAGTAGAGGCTATTCGATTAGCAATTTCTCGTGCATTAGTTAAAATTGATTCTGAATACAAACCAGCATTAAAGGCAGAAGGTCTTATGACTAGAGATCCAAGAATGGTGGAGCGTAAGAAACCAGGTCAAAAGAAAGCTAGAAAGAAATTTCAATTTAGTAAACGTTAATAGAATAATAACTAAATTTTGTTTAGTATCTAAAGTTGTTAGACTACCATTATGGTGCTACCTACAACTTGCTATTATACAGAATGTAAACAAACCAATACATGTCAAGAACAAATTTTGAAGAGCTTTTAGAAGCTGGTGTTCATTTTGGACACTTAAAAAGTAAATGGAATCCAAACATGGCTCCATACATTTTCACAGAAAAAAATGGAATTCATGTTATCGACCTTAACAAGACTGTTAAGAAAATCGATACAGCAGCTGCTGCACTTAAGCAGATTGCAAAATCAGGTAAAAAAATCATGTTTGTTGCTACTAAAAAGCAAGGAAAAGATATAGTTGCTGAGATTATCAAGCCAACTAGAATGCCTTTCGTTACAGAAAGATGGTCGGGAGGTATGTTAACTAACTTTTCTACTGTTAGAAAATCTATTCGTAAGATGCAACAGTATGATAAAATGAAAGCTGATGGTACGCTTAAGACTATGTCTAAAAGAGAGCGTCTTCAAAGATCTAGACAAAGAGAAAAATTAGAAACTATCTTTGGTAGTATTGCAGATATGAATAGACTTCCAGCCGCAGTATTTATTGTAGATATTCGTAAAGAGCACATTGCTCTTGCAGAAGCAAAGAAGCTTAACATCCCTGTATTTGCAATGGTAGATACAAACTCTAACCCAGCACCAATCGATTTTGTTATTCCAGCAAATGATGATGCTACTAAATCTATTTCTACAGTAGTTGGCATTATGGCTAATGCAATTAAAGAAGGACTAGAAGAAAGAAAAGCTAGTAGAGAAAAGGAAATAGCAGCTAAAGCATAATTCTAATTAATATTATAACAACTTAAACGAATCATGACAAAAATAACAGCATCTCAAGTAAACGAGTTAAGAAAAAAAACAGGTTCTGGAATGATGGACTGTAAAAATGCGCTTGTTGAAGCAGAAGGAGATTTACAAGCAGCAATTGATATTCTTAGAAAGAAAGGACAAAAAGTTGCCGCTAAAAGACAAGACCGTGAAACTTCTGAAGGTTTAGTTTTTGCTAACACTACAAGTGATAACAAAAAAGGAATTTTAGTTTTATTAGGTTGCGAAACTGATTTTGTTGCGAAAAATAATGATTACCAACAGTTAACTCAATCATTTGTTGATATAGCTTTAGCTAATCTTCCTGCTGATTTAGCTTCTTTTAAAGCTTTAAAGTATGATGATAACTTAACAGTTGAAGAAAAAATTACTGAACAAATTGGTGTTATTGGTGAGAAGTTAGATTTAAATTATGCAGTTATTGATGCAGATTTTGTTTTAGCTTACAACCACCCAGGTAACCAAGTTGCTACTGTTGTTGGATTTAATAAAGATGAAAACACTGTAGGTGATGCTGCTAAGCAAGTTGCTTTACAAGTTGCTTCTATGGCACCTATCGCAGTAGATAAAGATTCTATTCCTCAAGATGTAGTGGATAAAGAATTAGAAATCGGAAAAGAATTAGCTATCCAAGAAGGAAAACCAGCAGAAATGGCTGAGAAAATTTCTCATGGAAGATTAAACAAATTCTTTAAAGAAAATACGCTTCTTAACCAAGTTCTATTTAGTGATGGTAAAAGAACAGTAAAAGATTATTTAAAAGATTTCGACAAAGACTTAACCGTTACAGATTTCAAAAGAATCTCACTTAACTAATTAAATTTAAAAGGGAATGATTAATCATTCCCTTTTTTTTTGCTCTTATGTTGAGCTAACGTATTCATAACCTTTATATAACCCCTCTATGAAATATAAAAGAGTATTACTTAAACTTAGTGGCGAAGCCTTAATGGGAGGCCAACAATTTGGAATTGACAATAACCAACTAAAGGCTTATGCTGAAGAAATTAAGCATGTTCATTCCCAAGGTGTAGAAATTGCGATTGTAATTGGTGGTGGTAATATTTTTAGAGGTGTACAAGCCGAACCAGAAATAATGGATCGAGTGCAGGGCGATTACATGGGAATGTTAGCTACCATGATTAATAGTTTAGCCTTACAATCGGCATTAGAAAGCCAAGGCATGAAAACACGTTTAATGAGTGCCATTAAGATGGAACAAATTGCTGAGCCATATATTAACAGAAGAGCAACTCGCCATTTAGAGAAAGGAAGAATTGTTATTTTTGGAGCTGGAACTGGTAGTCCATTCTTTACAACTGATTCTGCTGCATCTTTAAGAGCTATAGAGGTTAAAGCAGATGTTATCCTTAAAGGAACTCGAGTAGATGGTATCTATACCGCAGATCCAGAAAAAGATCCTTTAGCGACTAAATTTGATACCATTTCATTTGATGAGGTATACGAGAAAGGATTAAACGTAATGGACCTAACAGCCTTTACGCTTTGTAAAGAAAATAACTTACCTATTATTGTATTTGATATGAATAAGCCAGGTAACCTCAATAAGGTTATTGCTGGTGAAATGGAAGGTACTTTGGTTGGGGCATAGTTAATTCAAATATTATAATGAAAAAGCTCGGATTTTTAAATTCGAGCTTTTTTATATTCAATTATTATATCATCCCCCTAGACTTCAACTCCAAGTATTTATTGATAGTTGTAACTGAAAGGTTTTCTGGGCGAGTAAGAATAGATTGAATACCTTGGTTTCTTAACTCCTTTACCATGAACTTTTTCTCATCTGTATGCTTACGTGCAAACGTTTTTAGATAGATGTCGCTAACATCTTCACATTCCATTTCAGATGCATCTGATATTTCGGTATTCTCGAAAAATATAGTCACCAATAAATAGTTTTTATTAATTCTTCTCAAAACAGGCAAAGCTCTTTCGAGCGAATACATGGTCTCGAAATTGGTAAACAATAGCAATAGGCTACGCCCCTTAACTGTTTGTCTAATACTTTGGTATAACAAATCGTAATTAGACTCTAAAAAGTCTGTTTTTTGTTTAAACAGAATCTCCATAATACGCTTTAACTGAACGGCATTTCTATTTGCCTTAAGCTGTGCCCCAATTTTATTAGAAAATGTAATTAAACCTGCCTTATCTCCTTTTCTTAAAGCAATATTACTCATTACAAGACTTGAGTTAATGGCATAATCTAAAAGTGTTAACTCTTCGAAAGGCAGTTTCATAGATCGGCTTTTATCGATCACACAATATATTTGCTGAGATTTTTCATCTTGGTACTGATTTACCATTAGCTTATTTCGCCTACTAGTAGCTTTCCAGTTTATATGCTTATAATTATCTCCTTTAACATATTCCTTAATCTGTTCAAATTCGTTTGTATTACCAAGTCTTCTTAGTTTTTTTACCCCTTGATTTACGGCAGATTTATTAAAAATTTGAAACTCATGTTTTCGCATTTGCAAGATAGAAGGATAAACACCTACTATCATATTTGCCGGTATTACAATACTCCTTTGAATTAACCCTAAAGCTGTTGATACATATACATTAATATTGTGGAACTCATACTCTCCTCTTTCGGTTGGCTGTATGGTATATGTTAATGTATTTTCTCCACTAGTAGGAACATTCAATTTAAAGAATAAATCTCTCTTTTGAAGTTGATAAGGTAACTCGTCTACTATTTGTAAAAAAACAGGTGTATTATAGTCACTTTCTATCCTAATCTTAATATTATTTTCATCTCCTAAAGAAAGCTGCTCTGATAATTGTCTTTCTGCCCTCAGGATATCTTTTCTTTGAAACAACACCATTACATCAACTATAACTAAGGCAAGAACGGCACAAAGCGCTACTTGAATAAAAAAGAATAAAAACCCTAGCCAAAAGCTTACCACAAATCCTACTGCTACAATAAGTAACAACAAAAACAGTCGATCTTTTAAGTATATATTTTTAAATGGATTTTTCATTCTTTTTCATAATTACACTTCGACTCCGCTCAGTGTGACAAATATTTGTGATTATAAGTAGCCGACATAAAAATTGGGTGTAGCATTATGTATTAATCTAGAAGCTACATCAACTTGAGTGCAGCATCATGCTGCTAGCGTGGGACTTCTATTTTTTGAACAATTTCATCCACTACGTCTTTAGCTGTTAATCCTTCCATTTCTGCCTCAGGAGTTAAAATAACCCTATGATTTAATACATGAAATGCAATAGATTGAATATCATCTGGAGTAATAAAATCTCTACCTCTAATAGCTGCCATTGCCTTAGCTGCTTTTACCATATTTAATGAAGCCCTTGGTGATGCACCTAAATACAATTTCCCATGGCTACGTGTGCTATTGGTAATTTGAGCAATGTAACTTAATAATTGATTTTCAATTTTAACCTGACCTAATATATCTTGAATCTTCTTAATATCATCCACACTAAATACAGTTGTGATGGAAGAAAGATCTGGACTTTTAGTAGTACTTTGATATCTCTGTAAAATTAAATTCTCCTCTTCTAAAGAAGGATAATCTAAAATAATCTTAAACAAGAATCTATCCAATTGAGCCTCTGGTAGGTTGTATGTTCCCTCTTGCTCCACTGGATTTTGAGTTGCTACTACTAAAAATGGTGTTCCCATTTTATATTTTGTCCCTTCAAATGTAATTTGACGCTCCTCCATTACCTCAAACAAAGCAGCTTGTGTTTTAGCAGGAGCACGGTTAATCTCATCAATTAAAATAATATTAGAGAAGATAGGCCCTTTAATAAAATCGAAATCGCTTGTTTTCATATTAAATACCGAAGTACCAATAATATCCGAAGGCATTAAATCAGGAGTGAACTGAATACGAGAAAAACCAGTATCAAGTGTCTTAGCCAATACTTTTGATGAAAGCGTTTTTGCAATACCTGGCACTCCTTCTAATAAAATATGTCCGTTAGTAAAAATACCAATCAATAGTAAATCAATCATTTCTTCTTGACCGATAATGAAGTTACCAGCCTGCTCACGTGCTTTTACTACTTTATCCCTTATAAATCCTAAATCTAATCCTGTAGAAAAACCAAAACTTGAACCAGCTACTGAAGATGGTATCTCTGTGCTTTCAAATGGCTTTGGTACTTCTGTTTGTTTAGGTATAAAATCATTATGCTGCTCATTAGGAGCTGGAGTATCAGATGTATTATGTTCACTAGAACCTGGTGTTAGGTTCTCATTTTCTGATGGTATTTCTTCGTTCTCGTTCATAACCGTTTTATTTAAATTCTTTATTTACGCTTTTCCTAATAGATGAAACATTTGTTATATTGAGTGTTTCCAATGGATATTGGAAATGTATCGAGATAGCATTCACTTGTTCTCGATACTGCTTTAGTTTTTTCAAAACCAAAACAACTCGAACAGACAGTGAACGATATGTAATTACAATTTTTCATGCTATTTACAATTTCTGTAAAAATATTCTATCTTTTTGTGAAGCTCAATTAAATCATTTCCACTGTAATTATAATTTGTTTTAGCTTCTTTAATCCCTTTAAAAATATCCATGATTTTTTCCTCTTCAATATCTGATTTTAACGATACAGATTGAACATATTCTTTCGATATTTTAGCAGGTGATTTTATATAGTATTTATCTCGAATAAAGTTTAAAAAACTTTGCTCATAATGCTTTATAAATTTATTGTGTTTATTTTGCCTTAAGTAAAGATTACTTATTGTTTTAATAAAATCTAATGAGTTATTGGTATTAGGTTCTACAGCTGGAATAACCCTTTGCTTTCTTTTTACTTTAAATATAATGTATAATAATAATGAAAGTAATAACGTAAAATAAGCCCAACTTAGGGATCTACTACCTAAAATATACTGCAAGGGACTTTCACGTTTCATGCTACTATTATTAGACCCTTTGTTATTCTTGTAATCATCTAATGGGTTATACTTCTTAGAATGTTCATGCCATAAATAATGTCCTTTAGGTAAATTAGAAAAAACACTTTCAGCATAATCCAATCCTTCTTCCTCAAACATGGATGCATTATAAAACGCCTCTGGAACACAGTGAATATAAATCCACCCTTCGCCTACTTTAAACTTTATAAAAATTGGTCTATCGTGTTTTTTATCTGTACTTATTACAACTAAATCATCATCATAATACAAATCGTCAACTTCCATATAACGATAAGCATATCGCTCTATATTACCTTTCCGTTTTATTTTTAGCGGATAATTTGTATTTAATTTAAGGTCTTGATGATAGAAATTGAGTTTATAAACAGTATCACGATACGTATTGTATGGGTAGGATGAAAAGAAAAAATTATAAAACTTCTTATTAAGAGTTTGAGCTGATATAAATGCAACATTCCCGTCACTAACAAAATCATATAACGTATCCATATCTTTTTGAGATATTGACATTTTATCGTCTACTAAAAAGTAGACTGTTGGATAATCCGTTTGGTATTGTTTTAAGTTTTTTTCTAAGGGATCAGAAATTGTTTTTAAGGATACCGTGTTTTTATAATCTTTTAATAATTCGTATAAAATAAATGCTCCAGAAGAGTTTCTCCTCTGATCTTTAAGTTCTTTTTTAAACTCAGGCTTTTCATCTTTTTTCTTTTTCTCTCCATCATTAGATGGTACTATAAAGTACAGCAAAGTTCCTAAGCCTAGAGCTACAAGTACGATTATGATTATTTTAGTAGACTTACTCAAATTAATTTTCGATTTTTTGAACAAGTGACTTAAAAGTAGGTTCTAACTTTTGGTATACTGTTTTGTCTACTTTACGCTTTCCATACCATACAATTTCATATAACATTACTGTTTCATCAAACGCATTGTAATGCTCATTTTTTCGCATTTCATTTAAGTAAGTAAAATTGGTTTTTTCTTTCTCCCAATTAATCCATTTTTTCTCACTTAATCCTCTAATAATAAAAATAAAATAAATTCGAATTGCTCTTCTATAATCTCCTTTATCAAGAGCCTCTTCTAATGCTAATTCCAACTCCGATTTAGGAATCTCAGTAGGGTTTACATTATCGTCAATATCCTTAGGTATAACTTTATTATTAGCTGGTGGTGCTTTAAAAAACAAATAGAAAATTAACCCAGCTAAAACTGCTACAATAAGTCCAATTAAAATATAAGACACAGCAGGACTCATGCTCATATCACCCATTTTATCGGATACTGCTCGGTCTATATTTCTATTTCTAGGTGCGCGTTCTTTTGGCCTTCTCTTAATTTCTTGAGCATTTTTTTTACGCTCTTCCCAGTAACGTTCATAGTTTTTTTGACTCTGCTCATAAGGATTATCTTTCCGAGTATATTCTCTTCCTCCGTAGGGGGACTCTCCAGACTCATAATAGCCTCCTTCACCCATTGCTTCCTCAATGGTTCTTCTTCTTATATCATTCCACTTATCTCTATTGAATCGCTTTTTTTCAATAGGAGTTTTTAAATATTCTTCTTGAGCTTCATTATTATTATCAGATTCATATACCTCATTGTAATCGCTTTCATATTCATCAACTTCTTCGACTGCATCATCACTAGCTTCAATTATGGCTTCTAATCTTTCCATAATATCATCTAAGTCCTCATCACTACTTTGAGATAGTACTGGTAGGGTAAACAACCAAATAAATAAGATATGTAACAAAAGCTTCATCATGGGTTAAGAAACTTTTTCATAAACTTTACTAGCCGTACCAAATTTATCTAGCTTTTTATTTAACTCAATTCCCTCCTCTTGCTCTTTCATACTAAAAAATTGGAAAGCAAACGAACTAAAAAATAGAGGTAACAATAAGTGAATAAAGGAAGTATAAAATACTGCCCATATAATGTTTTTTACCATCATGAAATTATCCAAAGCAGTAATTGTATGCCATTCTATTATAGGGGAAAGCAATATTGTTCCAAAATCTAAACCTTCGAATAAAGGGTTATAATATACCCATGAAAATAAAAAGCATAAAACACCTATCATTAAAAAAACCACAAATGTTATTCCCCAACTTTTAGCTCCATAACTCATTCCCTTAGATAATCCATTTCCAAAATTACCAGCCGTAGCAGGATAAAAAACCAACAATATAAATGGCAACACAAAAATACTTAACCCGATAGCCCAGCCTGGTCCTTGACCTATAAAAACCAGCAGTAATGCTACCAAAGGAATTGACTTTAAAAAGAAAGGCCATACTTCCCTTATCCATAAACCAAAATAACTTACTATGGATTTATTTTCTAAATGTTTTAGTGCATGATGTACGGTTGCTAAATTTAAAGAAAACAACATGGTATGGCCCACAAATGCTATCCAATTAAAATCATTACCCAATCCCATGGCATAGCCTAAATTTTCTGGTTGATCCATTAAGTAGCCTGAAAAAACACCATTTTTATATATCAAAATGATTAATAAAATATTGATCGGCAAAATAACCTTAACCAAAATAGACCCGTATTGCTTAAATCTCATTCTAAAAAAGCCAAAAGAATCATAAAATACTTTACCCAAGTCTCTTATCTTGTATTTTCTTAACACTTGCGGAGATTGATAAATTGGTTTTTCTACAAATTTATCGTCATAGTTTTCTCTCTTTGCTACTATAAATGGATAAACCACAAAGTAACCTATTATAAACATAAACGAAATAATAATGATAGACCATTTAGCCAAGTCACTCATTTCGGTATGTCTTGTTACAAAGCCTTCTAAAAATCCAGCTACTATAAAAATAGGGACAGTTCCTATCAGAATTTTTATACCTCTTCTTGCATTAAGCTGTAAAGACTGCGACCTTGTTAGGGTTTTAGGGAATAACAATCCATTACCTACCACCATACCAGCACATCCTGCAATTACTATTGCCGAAATTTCTAATGCTCCATGGATCCAAATCACTAAAAATGATGTTAATAGTAATCCTTTTATTTTAAAAAAGTACTGAAAAGCACCTAACATAATGCCATTGCTAAATAACAAAAACACACTACCTACTGAAAAGAAAAAACCAAAAACAAATACTAAAAATGCTACTCTAACATTATTAATGGTTATTTGCAAAAACATATCCGTTTCATTCATTTGCTTATACACAGCCATTGGATCTTCATTCGCTATATTATCCAATGTCATATCCACATAATAATCTCCAAGTATAACTCTAGAAAACTCGGGATCAATGTGTGAGGATACTACTCCTATGAGGATAGCTACAGAAAAAAATAAAAAAGCTGCTAACAACTGCTTTCTACTCCGATACATTTCAAGTGGTAAGCTTCTAAAGAAAAAATCCCTCAATCTTGGAATTAACATAGGTAGTGTAAACAAAAAACCCGCAAGTAAACTCACAAAAATCCTAGCTCCCCATCCTACCCACATGGTGGCTAAAGCTCCTAGTCCAGCACCTGCAATAAATAACACAACAGCAATGATAAGCTGTTCTTCATTAAGTCTTCTTAATTTTGAGTTATCGCTTTTTTTCTTTTTGGTATATGAATTTTGAGCCTTTTGAGCTAAATAATTTAAGTATACTCTCACTGATCGTTTTGGATAAAACGTTCTAGCATAACTCAAATCCTCTGTCATTTGAATAAAACGCTCTTGTAATTTATCAGGATCAGAAGCACCTTCATTGGAGAGTTTTTCAAACTCATGCCATTTCTTCTTATTTTTTTCTATGAAGGAGGTTTCTTTCAATCTAAATATCTGGTAAGTTTAAAAGTAATAAAAGTTTAACTTCCTTTTACCCTTTCTTGTCTTGTTTTTTAACTCTATTGTTATTTACAAACCAAGCAATGGTAAAAGTTGGTAATATATCTGTTAAAGGAAGTACTTCTTCAACAAGTTCTACAAAAGATAATCCAATTAATTTTTGCCGTTTAAACATAACAAACAGCAAAACAGCAGATAAAGGCCCCCAAACTAGATCTGTTACTTCCCCTACAACCGGAAAAAACAAACTAGCCATACCTATTACATCTAATAAAATGAATATCCACAATGGGTGTTTGGTTCCTATTTTTGCTTTATCATTCAAAATACTTGGTAGATTCTTTTGTTTACAGCACCAAAGTATTTAAAATTTACTTTAATTCGATTAAAGCATAGTATAAAACCATTTACACAAGCAATTAAAGGTAATTAGTTGTCATTCCAAATTTAATCTAGAATTAACTCGCTCTAGATCCTGAATCAAGTTCAGGATGACATAAATAACATAGAAAAAGTACAATAAACATCAGTGTTATTTATTCTTTAATACGAGACAATAAAAAATTGACACCCATCATGGGTTAAAGTTTTAAACAATAATTTGTGAAAAGTAATTTTAAAGTATATATTTGCAGTCCGAAATAAAAGAAGACGATACAACATGAGTGTAGATAGAAAAGAAATATTTAAAGAGTTTGGAGGATCAGAAACTAATACTGGTTCTGCAGAAGGACAAGTAGCTTTATTTACAAAAAGAATTTCTCATTTAACTGAGCATTTAAAAGAAAACAGAAAAGATTTTGTTACACAAAGATCTTTAATTAAACTAGTTGGTAAGAGAAGAAAATTGCTTAAGTATATCCGAAACAAAGATATCGTTAAGTATAGAGAGTTAATCGCTCAATTAGGTATTAGAGATGCATTTAAATTACATGCATAATTATATTACCGCAATACAATTATTAAGATAAACCTTTAAAGGCAACTGAACCACAGTTGCCTTTTTTTATATAAAAAAGGTGTTTGCATAAAGGAAAGCATACACTATGTACGAAAAAACAAGAAAAATGAACGTGATTAAAAAATCAATGAACCTTCCTGATGGAAGAGAAATTACTATCGAAACTGGAAAACTTGCAAAGCAAGCTGATGGTTCTGTAGTATTAAGAATGGGAGACACTATGTTGCTTGCAACAGCTGTCTCTGCAAAAGAAGCTAAAGATGGTGTAGATTTTATGCCATTAACCGTAGATTACAGAGAAAAATATGCTGCTGCCGGTAAATTTCCTGGTGGCTTTTTTAAGAGAGAGGCTAGACCTTCTGAATATGAAATATTAACCATGAGATTAGTGGATAGAGCACTTCGTCCATTATTCCCAGAAGATTACCATGCAGATACACAAGTGATGATACAATTATTATCTGCAGATAATAATATGGCTGATGCCTTAGCATGTTTTGCAGCATCTGCTGCACTTGCATGTTCTGATATTCCTTTTGCTGGACCAATATCTGAAGTAAGAATTGGAAGGATAAACGGAGAGTGGATAATTAACCCTACTTACGAGCAAAACGCAGAAGGTGATGTAGATATGGTTATTGCTGGTACTATGGATAGTATCGTAATGGTTGAGGGAGAAATGAGTGAAATATCTGAAGCTGAAATGGTAGACGCTATTAAAACTGCTCATGACACTATTAAAAAGCAATGTGCTTTAATGGCTGAGTTTACTAAAGAACTTGGTAAAGAAACAAAAAGAGAATATTCTCATGAAACACATGATGAAGCAATAGAAAAAACAATTCGTGAAGCTGTTTTCGATAAATGTGCTACTGTAGCTAGAGAAGGTTACGCTAACAAAGAAAAAAGAGGCGAATTATTTGGAGCAATTAAGCAAGAGTATATCGATTCTTTAACAGAAGAACAATTAGAAGAACAAAAGCCTTTCTTAGGAGTTTACTTTAAAAAAGCACAAAAAGCGGCTGTTAGAGAAGTAATCCTTAACGAAAAGAAAAGACTTGACGGTAGAGCAACTACTGAAATAAGACCAATTTGGACTGAAGTAGATTATTTACCAAGTACTCATGGTTCTGCAATCTTCACAAGAGGTGAAACTCAATCTTTAACCACACTAACATTAGGTGGTAAAAAAGATGAGCAAATGTTTGATGGTGCTGTTGAAGAAAAAACACAAAATTTTACACTTCACTATAACTTCCCTCCTTTTTCAACTGGAGAAGCAAGACCATTAAGAGGAACATCTAGAAGAGAAGTAGGACACGGTAACTTAGCTCAAAGAGCACTTAAACAAGTTATCCCTACTGATATAAATGTAAATCCATATACTATTCGTTTAGTTTCTGAAATTTTAGAATCTAATGGTTCTTCTTCTATGGCATCTGTATGTGCTGGTTCATTAGCATTAATGGATGGTGGTATTAAAATCAAAGCTCCAGTATCTGGAATTGCAATGGGACTTATCATGAATGATGAAGGTACGTATACTGTTCTTTCTGATATTTTAGGTGATGAAGATCACTTGGGTGATATGGACTTTAAAGTAACAGGTACATCTAAAGGTATTACAGCTTGCCAAATGGATATTAAAATCCAAGGGTTATCTTATGAAGTATTAATTGAGGCACTTAACCAAGCTAAAGATGGTAGAGCGCATATCTTAAACGAAATGCTTAAAACTATTGATAAGCCTAATGAAGATTATAAATCTCATACGCCAAGAATTAAGAGCTTAGAAATACCTGCTGATAAAATTGGAGCTGTTATTGGTTCTGGTGGTAAAGTAATTCAAGAATTACAAGCTGAAACAAATTCTGAAATTAGCATTGATGAAAACCCTGATGGGCAAACAGCAACTGTTTCTGTATTAACGAATGATGGTGAAGGAATGAGATTAGCGCTTGAAAAAATAGACCTAATTGTAAATCCTCCTCAAGCTGAAGTTGGTGAAACATATACTGGAGCAGTTAAATCAATTAAAGATTTTGGTTGCTTTGTAGAGATTGTTCCAGGAACTGATGGTTTAATTCATATTTCTGAACTAGCTTGGGAAAAAACAGAGAAAGTTGAAGACGTAGTAAAAGTTGGAGACATGGTTACCTTTAAAGTAACTGGTTTTGATCCTAAAAAGAAAAAGCTTAAACTTTCTAGAAAAGTATTATTACCAAGACCAGAAAGAAAAGAAAAGCCTGCTCAAGAAAAGCAAGAAAGCTAATCTTTAATCTATAATTCACTTAAAAGCCATCAGTTTAATAATTGATGGCTTTTTTTATTACCGTTAAATAATTTGATAAGTACGTTAAATAACTAAATGTTAAATATTACTAAATAGCGTAACAATTGTGATTCTCATCCGTTAACTATAATACATTCCAACCATTAACACAAAAATTACGTTAAGGTTATAAAGTGGAAAACAAAAGGTTTGGCGATCTTATTTAATAAAGTATGTGAAGAGGTTGTCCATACCATAAAAAGTATAGACCGATATGAGGCAGTTAAAAATAACAAAACAAATAACCAATAGAGAGGCAGAATCTCTAGACAAATACCTTCAGGAAATAAGTAAATTTGATCTTATTACTCCAGAAGAAGAAGTAAACCTAGCACGAAGAGTTCGTGATGGAGACGAAATAGCATTAAATAGGTTAACCAAGGCCAACTTAAGATTCGTTATATCAGTTTCTAAACAATATCAAAATCAAGGATTATCTCTTCCCGATTTAATTAATGAAGGAAACTTAGGTTTGATAAAAGCAGCACAAAGATTTGATGAAACTAGAGGGTTTAAATTTATTTCTTATGCAGTATGGTGGATTAGACAATCTATTTTACAAGCAATAGCCGAACATGCAAGAATTGTTAGGCTCCCATTAAATAAGATAGGATCCATAAATAAAGTAAACAAAGCATTTTCAAAATTAGAACAAGAATTTGAGCGAAATCCTTCGAATGCCGAATTAGCTGAAGAACTAGATATTAAAGTTAAAGATGTTCAAAAATCATTTAGCATAGCAAGCAGACATATGTCCATGGATGCTCCTATGAGTAAAGATGATGAATCTTCTAGTAGCATGTATGAGGTATTTGTTTCTCCAGATGGTACAAGCCCTGATGATGAAATTTTATCGGAGTCGCTAAAAGAAGAAATTGAACGATCTCTTTCTACCCTTTCTCCTAGAGAAGCAGAGGTTGTGAAACTATACTTTGGAATAGACCAAAGGTACCCTTTGACGTTAGAAGAAATTGGAGAAAAATTTGATCTTACTCGTGAACGTGTAAGACAAGTTAAAGAAAAAGCACTAAGAAAATTAAAACAAAGATCCCGAAGTAGATTATTAAAAGACTACTTAGGTTAATAATACAAAAAAAGCCGATTCTAATGAATCGGCTTTTCTTTTTATAAACTTCTTGGTAACATTTCATTTAAGACTTCTATATCCTCTTTCGTAATATCTAAGTGAGTTGTAAAACGAATTCTTCCTTTACCAAAAGGAACACACCATATTTTGTGTTTTGCTATTGTTTCTACAACTTTATATTCATTATACCCATCAACTAAATGACCTACCACTATATTGGTTTCAGTTGGTAGTACCTCTTTAATAAACGAACACTCAGTTAAAACCTCAGCTACTTGCTTAGCATGTTGATGATCTTCCTTTAATCGCTCAATATTATTACGAAGAGCATAAGTTCCTGCTGATGCAATTATTCCTGCTTGCCTCATACCTCCACCTAAAACCTTACGAATTCTTCTTGCTTGCTTAATAAATTGTTCATCTCCAATTAAAACAGAACCTACAGGCGCTCCCAATCCTTTAGATAAACAAATGGATATTGAATCGAATTGAGTTCCGTACGTTTTATAATCAATACCTGATTCCACTAAACCATTAAACACTCTAGCTCCATCTAAATGAAGTTTTAA
>JAHDBM010000051.1 GCA_020630395.1 Flavobacteriales bacterium | reverse complement strand
CTACTACTTACACACCTCCTCAAATGACGTTAACACCTACAACACCTGTAGTTGAAACAATTACTGATTCAGTATGTTGGGATGTACGATTATCAAATAGTACTGCATCTTACTACAGTGCAAACAACTGGTTAGACTTAAGAGTGCCTAATGGTAATATTAATATTCACAGTTTAATTGATATTACTGGAGGTGGTAATGATACCATTCCATTATTACAGTATTTTAATGGTAAATGGGCTAAACTTGACACTATACAGGGAGGAGAAATAAAAACATATAGAGTTTGTGCAACTTTTACTGGATGTGATTATGACTCTGTATTAATTAGATCGAGCTTTAATTGTGCTCGATATCCTGTCAACCCACAATTAGGATATGAAGAAACTTATTATTCTTGTAATTCTAATGTAAATAGTAGCTATTTATACCTAGATAATAGACTATCATTTATGGAATCAATTATTCTTTCAGAGACCCCAAGTCCTGTTAACTATTGTGATACTGTAGATTATTCAATTCGTGTAAGAAATGCTGGTCAAGGAAGCGCTCAAAATTTAAAATTTAGAACCATTTTACCTCTTTCTAGTCTAAATCTTGTAGCGGGAGCAACTTTTGAATATCCAGATAGCTCTGGAAATATAATAACATTACCAGCTCCTACATATAATGCTAATTACTTTGAATGGGATTTAACTCCTTACATGTTTTATAATGGATTAATTAAAAGTATAAATTTTGCCGACACCAATAGTGGAGTAATAAGACTTAGAATGATTTCTGACTGTCCATTTATTTCTGGGGATCAAATTCAATTTCAAGCAATTGCCAATCATCTTTGTGGTCAACCTGGTAATTCAATTCCTCAAGCGACTCAACCAATAACACTTAATGGGATTCCGAGTATACCTTCTACATTTTTTAGTACTAATATTGTAATTGATACTATGAACGTATGTAAAGAAAATGCTCTTGTTTCAATCAAAACAAAACTTGATTCTGGTATTGCTTCAAATGGTAATCATAAAATATTTATTAATATCCCTGATACTAACATTAATATTAATGGTATAATCCAAAATATACAAGGAGGTACATATTTAACATCTACTTCACCTACTGACACAATTATTAATGGTAACAGACAGCTTAGTTGGTCTATTTCTAATGGTATGCCTGTTGGTGATTCTATAAGTTTTGATTTTGAACTATCAACTTCATATTTAGATGCAACTTGCTCTAGCACTGATATTATAAATATGATTGTAGAACAATTCTCTCTAACATGTGCCACTAATAGTGCCGTCTGTAATCAAATATATACACTAATTGATTCTGACACATCTTCTTTATTAATTGAAAAAGGAAGTATTTCAATATCATCTGGAAATGCAGTTTTAGACTTATGTAATGATGAATTAATTATTGATTTAAATATTGTTAATAATGGTAATAACATAGGCAATAATCAAGTTAACCTATCTATTATACTTGATACTAACTACAATGGTATAGCTGACGGTTTTGAACCTATTTTTAATATAACTGTAACTGATAGTATTAATATAAATGATACTATCAACTATAACTCTTCAATTCCTAATTACAGTACTTTGGGTTATGGAGATGCTTGCCATTTATTTATCAAAGTTGATTCTAGCAGCTGCTCCTGTAATTTTGACGAGATTGGCTTACCAGTAACCCTCGATTTAGGTTATACCGATACTATATATACCTGTAACAATACAGTTAATTTTGATGATTGTGGGTTTACAAATTTATATGGACATACCTATAACTGGAATGATCGATTTAACAGTTCATCTTATAATAATATGTTAAGTAGTCAAACTGTTAAAAATCCAACCTTCACCTACACTTTCAATACGGCTAGCTTATTTTACAGAAGTTATATATTAACTGTAAACAGAGGTAAATGTATTACTATTGTCGATACTGTAACAATTGGTATAAGACCAACTGCTCCTTCTAGTGAAATTAGATTAACAGTTAGACGAAATGGTACAATTGATACTGCATTTGCTGACACAAGTAGATTGGTATATCTATTAGATAGTATTTCAACTTGTAATTCTACTAATTTAACTAATCAAGGGAATACAGTAACTATTAATAATAATTATGCAACTATTAGTATTGGCAACTTAAGTACTTTTAAAAGTGATACTTTATGTCTTGTTTTAACTGATAGTTCGGGTTGCACAGATACTAATACCTTCATTTATTTAATTGAGCCTAAAAAAGATACTATCTACACTACTGTTGATCCTAGCATTGATACTACTGCTTATTTATGTGTTAGCGATACAGATTTTTTTGGAAACTTACTAGCAAATAATCCTAGTGTATATTATGATGTTTCAGGTTTTACATGGCCATTCTCTGATTCTAATGCATGTGGCAATTTCTTTTATAATGGAAGTAACCAATTTGATAGTATTACATGTCCTATTGGCATAAATAATATAAGTGAATTAACCGCAGCCATGAATCTAGCTGATACAAATGGTAATATTTGGGTTGCGATTGGTGACTCTATATTTTTAACCACAAATAATGGAAACATTAATAATTACAATTGGATATATAACTTCTCCCCTAACTTTAATTTTGCAGGGTCGCAAATTTTCGCAGGAGATAGGTTTACCCAAACCTGTGATTCATTAGGTTATACATACAATGGTGATAGTTTAATTTTTGATAGTTTGTGTGTTACACTATCCATTGATACTTCATTTATGGGAGACACTGCTTGTATAGTTACATGTGATGATTATGGCTTTTGTGACACAACTATTATTATTTACAATTTGCTAGATACAACTGCTCCATTTATTGCATGTAAGGACACAACTCTTTATTTAGGATATTCAACTATAACTATTGACACCAGTTTTGTTGTTGATAGCGTATACGATCCATATTTAGCGCAAGTTTGGTTATCAAATGACACCTTTACTTGTGCGCAAATTGGTATTAATATGGTTACCGTATATGCACAAGACATCAATGGAAATATAGATTCTTGTATCGCTACAGTTACCATTATAGATACTATAAATCCAATTATTTCTTGTAATGATACTACTTTATACTTAAACGCATTAGGTGAAGCCATTCTTGACACTTCTTTCATCTTCAATAATGCTTCTGATAATTGTGGTGTAGACTCTATTTGGATGAATGATGGTGATACACTTTTTAACTGTACAAATAACACTAATATTGTAATGCTATATGCAAGAGATATTAATGGAAATATTGATAGTTGTTCAGCTAATATTACCATTTTAGATTCTATTATACCTTCTGTAGCTTGTAAAGATTCTATTGTATATCTTAATGCTTCAGGCACAATTACAATAGATTCTTCATACATTGATAATGGATCTTTTGATAATTGTTCTTTCTCTGCTACTGTTTTTCCTAATACATTTACTTGTTTAGATACTGGGATAAATAATGTAAAACTTCAATTAACAGACGCTAATGGGAATGTTGATAGTTGCTTTGCCAATGTAACTGTTGTAGATACAATATCTCCTACTGCTATTTGTTCTAATTTAACGGTACAATTAGATGGAAATGGAAATGCTAATATAACTGCTAATCAAATTGGAAGTTCTAGTACTGATAATTGTGCTATAGACACCATGTTCTTGGACATGTATTCCTTTAACTGTTCTAATATTGGTAGTAACAATGTTACACTAACGGTTATTGATGAATCTGGAAACACAAGTAATTGTGTTAGCAATATTACAATAGAAGATAATATTTCTCCTACAATAACATGTCCTGCTGATAGTACTGATACAATTGTTGGAGTATGTAAATACACCATACCAGATTTAACAGGGTTAGTGGCAACAAATGATAATTGTGATAGTAATTCATTAGTTACTACTCAATTTCCTACTGCAGGTACTGTAATTGATATCACTAATAGTGCTAATAATATGGTAACAACCACCATTACAATTACAACAACTGATTTAAGTAATAATAACCAACAATGCTCTTTTGATGTTACTATTACGTGTATAGAAGAACTAGAAGTTTCTCAATTTATTTCTCCTAATGGTGATGGCTTTAATGATGTTTGGATTATTAATAGCATTGAACAATACCCAAACAGTAATGTTAAAGTATTTAACAGATACGGAAACCTAATCTTTGAAGTTGATAGTTATCAAAACAACTGGGGTGGTGAGGTAACCGTTAGTAAAGGTATTAACACCTTAATTGGTGAACAAAATAGAAGCATTGTCCCGGCTGGAACATACTTCTATATTATTGATCTTAAAAATGATAACAAACCATACACTGGATATGTAACTGTTAGAAAGTAATACGCATAACAACTACATTAAAAAAGGCTCGTATTAAATACATACGAGCCTTTTTTATAATACTAATTCTTTAATGTAATATCGACTATCAAAGACTCTTAAGTTAGGGTGCAACTCTCTCTTAAAAATCCCATAAATTGTTGATCCAGTTCCTGTCATAGAAGTATATAAAGCTCCTTCACGAAGCATATGCTCTTTAATTCTTTTAATCTCAGGATATTGTCCGAATGCATATTTTTCAAAATCATTTATTAATTTATCCTGCCATTTATTAACTGAAAAATTATCAACTATACTTTCTATTGAATCTCTTTCTTGTTTAGATAACACCAAATTGGAATACGCTTCTTTGGTACTAATATGAATTCCAGGATTCACGACTAATACTTTATACCCCTTAAGATTAATATTAATAGGTTTTAAATATCCCCCCCTACCACTTACTAAAGCAGGTAAATTATCAATAAAAAATGGACAATCACTACCTAATGCTAACGCCATTTTGAATAATTCATCATCTGTTAAACCTAAATTAAAAAAATTATTTAGCGCTAATAATGCGATAGTACCATTCCCTGAACCACCTGCTAAGCCAGCTCCAATAGGTATATTTTTATGTAAATGAATATGGCAAGTTGGCACATGGAGTTTGTTCGTTAAAAGCTTATATGCTTTTTCTATTAAGTTTTCTCCTTCAATATAATCTATCCCTGTATAAGTAAATAGAAATTCATCAGCTTCAATAATTTCAATAACATCATGCAAAGGAACTGGATAAAAAACACTCTCTATATTATGAAAACCATCTTGTCTTTTGTCTAATATATTTAGACCAAGATTAATTTTGGCACCAGAAAAATAAATCATAGCACCTATCTTTTTATAGAAATTCCATCAGATGTAAACGCAAAAGCATGCTGTCCTAAAGTACCAAGCATTATACTTTGGCAAATTGGTTTAATATCATTTGATTTAGAACTGTATGCTATAATAAAATTCGCACCAGCCCCCCCTACTTCATCATTTTCTTCAATAACATATTCAATTGAAGCCATTGGTTTTAACAAAATAGACTGCTCAATAAAAGCTTTTACTTTATTTCCTTTACTATCATAATAATCTATGACATCTACAAACAAAGAATCATTAAAACTTGTATTTCTAATACTTAAAGTAGCAGTTAATAATATATTAGAAGTCATTGTTTTAGTGTAAATTTCAGAGTAAATAGGTACATATACTGTATCTGTAAATTCAAGCGAATCTGGTGAAATAAAAACCTCTTCCCTATCTAAAATATTTAGTCCCTCAGGATTTTCGTTAGGTTTAGGTTTAATGCATGATATTAAAAAAACCAATACACTTATAGATATCATTATGCTCCTCATATAGTAAATTTAGTTAAAATGTTGAGTAAATCCACACTTCGAGAAAAAACACCCCAACCCTCTCATTGCAAGCACAATATAACAAGCTGAAAAACAACAAAATATTGATTTGGCTAGATAATAGTATAATAATTAGTATAACTTAAAAAACAACAAAAATGAGCGAATTAACAGACAAAATTAATGGTAACTGGAACGTTATTAAAGGTAAAATCAAACAAAAATACGGAGAACTCACTGATGATGATTTTAAACAAGGAGAAGGTAATACTGATGAATTAATTGGAAGAATTCAAAAGAAAACTGGAGAAGCAAAAGAAAAAATTAAGGAGTGGATAGATAACTTATAAAATTTAAATCATGAAAATTATATTATTAGCCTTAGGCTTAATGTTAACATTTACCCAATGTAAAAAATATGAAGATAACCCTAGTATTTCTTTAATACCAAGAGACGAAAGGGTAACACAATTTTGGGAATTACAAGCGGCTTATGAAAACGAAACTAATGTTACAGACGATTATGAACAATATGATCTAACTATTAAAGATGATGGTACAGTAACATTAAATGCAGAATACGATATGTTCATTGGTAACTCAGCTATTGATACAGAAGGTACTTGGGTGTTTAAAAACAATGACCAAACAATCGAATTTGATTTTGAAGATGATTCTCAAGATCAAGAATATCAAATTACAAAGCTTACCCGTAAAGAATTTAGAATAAGAGAATTAGGAAGTGAGCGAGAAATATATTTAAAAACAAAATAATAAATTGAATAAAATGAAAATAAGTACAATAATATTGTCAATTACATTATTGACAGCAATAACAAGTTGTAAAAAATATGAGGAAGGGCCAGGTTTTAGTTTGATCTCAAAAAAAGAAAGGGTTGCTAATACATGGAAAATTGAAAAAGCAATGAATGATGGAGAAGATGTAACTGATGAATATGACCAATATGAATTGTTTTTATCAAAAGATGGTGATTCCAAAATAGTTGCAAACTACTCTTTTGGAGATTTTACAGCCGAATTTGAAACTGATGGTACTTGGATGTTTGATGACAACAAAGAAACATTAGTTACCGATTACGAAAATGATGATGCAGATATGCGTTATCAAATTTTAAAGCTTAAAGAAGATGAATTATGGCTTAGAGAAGAAGGTAGGGAAACTGAATTACATTTGATGCCTCAGTAATAGCAAGATATAAAACAAACACTTAATTTAGCGATCTAATTAATTAGATCGCTTTTTTTATGAAAACAACTGTTAAAAATAATTTTGTTGTCTTTTTTATAACAGCATGCTTTACCATACTGGTAATAAGCATCTTATATTTATCAAAACAAACTAACGAAAAATTCGACACTGTATTATCTTGTAAAAAAGCCAAAAAAAAATTAGATCTTGTACTTAGTGCTTGCTATGAAATGGAAGCTACTGCAAGGGGCCTAATAATAACAAAAGACAGCTCTGTGGCCAGCACATTTAGTGATGCTAAACAATTGTTAATTAATTCTTTTAAAGATTATCAATCTTTTATTCTTCAAACTAAACTATATGATTCAATTGAGATTGATAAAACAGAAAAGTTAATTATTAAGAAACTAGATAACGAGTCTATCCAAATTAGGCTTGTTGATACTAACCAAGAAAAACTGCAAAGAGGACTAAAATATTATATTACCAAAGGGGATATTATCATGGACTCCATAAGGGATGATATTGCATTTAGAAAAGAAAATTTAGAACAAAAAATCGATATAGAAGAAGCATCACTTACCTCTTTACAAAATAAAGCTATCATTTTTATTATTTTACTTGCTTTGTTCGCCTGTATAGTTGTTATAGCAGTATTTTACACTATAAAAAATCAAATCAAACAAAATAATATTCTTCATCAAGAAAACATGAAGCAAAATGAACTTCTTGAACAAGCAGAATCAATAGCTAAAAGTGGGAGTTGGAGTTGGAATATTAACACAAATGAAGTAAAATGCTCTAAAGGAGTTTATAAGATTTTTGGCTTAGATTATAATACTGATTACATAGATTTTGATTATTTCGGTAAAGTTTTTCACCCTGATGAAGTAGATAACATTACCAAAGAATTGGAGTATCATGTTTCTAATAATTTGCCTTACAGCATTGAACAAAAATTAAAATTAGAAAACGGAACTGAAAAAATAACCCTATCTAGGGGGAAACCTAAAGAAATTGATGGAGATTTATTTTATTTTGGATCAATTTTAGATATAACAGATCAAAAAAAACAAGAAGTCGAAATTTCATTAAGAAACGAAGAGCTAGAAATTTTAAACGAAAACTTATCTCAATTCGCTTACATTGCATCTCATGATTTACAAGAACCTTTGCGTAAAATTAGAATGTTCACTACTCTGTTAGTAGATGAATATGAAAGCAAAGAACCTAACCCATACATAGATAGAATTCAACATGCAGCTCAAAGAATGCAGCAGCTAATTAAAGACTTACTTCATTATTCTAGAATATCACGTAATACCGAAAATGAATTATCTAAGGTAAATCTTAATGAAACCATAAATTCTGTACAAGATGACCTATCTATATTAATAGAAGAAAAAAATGCTTCCATAAGCGTTCTTGAGTTTAAACATGATATTATTGCAAATAAAACTCAAATTCATCAATTGTTTCAAAACTTAATATCTAATGCAATAAAGTTTTCTAAACAGCATATTACTCCTGAAATTAAGGTTACCTACAAATTATTGAAGAAAAA
Source organism: Flavobacteriales bacterium (assembly GCA_020630395.1). Lineage (GTDB taxonomy): Bacteria > Bacteroidota > Bacteroidia > Flavobacteriales_D > CAJJDF01 > CATLPG01. The sequence continues at coordinate 13,938 of JAHDBM010000051.1, read as the reverse complement.
AGAGATTAAGTACCAATTTGAATCTAATTTTACTAATTTCATTGAAATTCTTGTTGAAGATAATGGTATCGGATTTTCAACAGAATATAAAGAACAAATATTTACGGTATTCCAAAGGTTACATGGAAGAAAAGAATACAAAGGAACTGGAATTGGATTAGCGATATGTAGAAAAATATGCCAAAATCATGGTGGAGCAATTATAGCAGATTCTATGCTAGATAAAGGAAGTACATTTTATATATACCTACCCACAAACCTTAAATAACTTAATTAATGAAAAATAAATATGTAATAGTAGCTGATGATGACTTAGATGACCAATTATTAGTTAAGCATGCATTTAGTAAAAGTAAGTTAAACATTCCTTTAGAGTTTGTAAATGATGGTCAAGAACTAATTGAAGCTATGACAGATAAAGAAGAGAATAATTTACCCTCTTTTATTTTACTAGATCTGAATATGCCCCGAAAAAATGGAAAAGATTGTTTACATGATCTAAAATCTAACGTTAACTGGCGAAATATCCCTGTTATTATGTTTTCAACATCTAAAGAAAATAATGATGTTAAAAGCACTTATGAATTAGGAGCGAGCAGCTATATTCACAAACCCAATAACTTTGATGAATTAGAACTCATTGTAGATAATTTAAATTCATATTGGTTACATACTGTTTTATTACCATAATTAGATCTAATGCCAAATAAAGCCAAAGTTTTATTGATTGAAGATGATGAAGATGATTACTTTTTTGTTAATCATTTAATTCAAAAAAATTCCTACATAAAAGCTAAACTAACATGGAACTCTAATTTAGAAGAAGCCACTAAAACTTTAGAGAACAATGAATTTGATATCATATTAGTTGATTACTATTTAGGAAAAAAAACAGCATTAGATTTTTTAAATTCTTATGGAAAAACAAGTAACACCCCAATTATAGTTCTCACTGGCTTAACAGATCGATCAAAAGATATAGAAGTAATGAATAATGGGGCTGCTGATTATCTCCCAAAAGAAACACTAACTGCTGGAATTTTAGATAGAAGCTTTCGTTACACAATTGAACATAAAAAAACTCAAGAACACTTAAATAGAATTAGAGAAAAAGCTAGTAAGCAAGAAAAAATTGCTACTACTGGCAAAATGGCTAGATCTATTGCACATGAAATTAGAAATCCATTAACAAACATAAATTTATCCATTGCCGAAGTAGCAAATTTATCTACAAACAAAGATCAAGAACCATTTATAGACATCATCAATAGGAATGTTCAAAAGATTAATACTATTGTAACAGATTTTATAAATAGTACTAAACCTCTTGAACTTAAACTTCAAAAATTATGTGTAAACGATATTATTAAAGAAGCAATTGAAAGTTGTAAAGACAGCATCAGCTTAAATAACATATCGCTAGAATTAGAACTTAAAGCTGATAAACAAATTGAATTAGACAATAAACAATTACCGCTTGTTTTTACAAACTTAATTAAAAATGCTATTGAGGCGCTAAAAGACACCTCAAACCCAAAAATTTGTATTGACTCAATTAATATTCAAAATGGTGTAAAAGTAATCTTTCAAGATAATGGTTGCGGAATGGATGAAAACACTAAGAACAAGCTGTTTAATTCATTTTTTACTCAAAAAAAAGAAGGCTTAGGAATTGGAATGTCTACTATTCAAAATATAGTTTTTGCTCATAATGGACACATCACAGTAAATTCTAAAGTTAATGTTGGTACTAAATTCTCAATTTATTTCGAATAAAATCTTAACTTTTTCCCTAATCGTGTAATTTATACACACTAATTTAATTTTATTTAATTTTAATTTTTTGATTTTCAGCAATTTAAATACTGGATAGTTTTTTGAATTATAGTTAGTAAATAAATTATTAACTAAAAAAAACATAAAAATGAAAACTATATTAAATAACCTGTTACTAATAATATCAATCCCTTTATTATTTGGGATTCAATCATTCTCACAAAATACAAATTGTATTTTTCCTGATGAAGCATTCAGCACAAAAGAAAATAGCATTGATGGAATAAATGTTAAAACAACTAATTACAGCACTGCAAATGAAAGTAATAATATATACAAATGTGTTGGTAATACTAATGTTCAGTCTCAAACTGTACTGCATAATGGTTTAAAAGTAGATTTGCAGTCAGATTCAATAAATTTTGATCTTACTGCAGTTAAAATGACAGACAATACTATTTTATATAAATTTGAAAATATTGATTCTGCTTGGGTATATATAACAGATGAAAATGGAGTTGTTCAACATAGAAAAAATCATTTAAACGATCAAGAAGATTTTGAAATTGTAACTATTGATGACAATACTGAAAAAAAATATTATTTAAGTGCCATAGTAAATGAATCAGAAACTATAGCTATGCAAATTATTAATGAAAAATAATACCAACTAATGGATAAATTAACATCTTTATTTAATGATTATATAGAAGATATATATGTAGCAACTCCAAAAATATTAATAGGAGTTGCTACATTTATTTTATTTATAATTCTTGCTATACTTATTAAAAGAACTACAAAAAAAATATTCGATAAAAAACTAGAAGACAAACTACTAAGCATTTTTATAAGTAAGTTCATTTACTGGATTTTTATTGTAATTGGTGTCGTTATAACACTTAATGTATTAGGTTTTGGCAATGTGGCTGGAGGAATTTTAGCGGGTGCTGGTATTGGTGCTTTTGTAATAGGTTATGCATTTAGAGATATTGGAGAAAATTTTTTAGCTGGTATAATGCTAGCTTTTTCTAGACCTTTCATGGTAGGAGATACAATAGAAACTAATGATGTTATAGGGAAAGTAATTGCGTTAGATCTTAGAAACGTTCACTTAAAATCCTTTGATGGAAAAGATATTTTCATACCAAATGGATCATTAGTAAAAAATAATTTAGTTAACCATACAATAGATGGATTTATGAGGTACTCTATTAATATTGGATTAGCTTACGAAGAAAATATTACGAGTACATTAACGTTAATTAGAGATACTTTACCAAACCTTAAAAATGTTTTACAAGAAAAAGGTAAGGAACCAACAGTAGTTATCAATGATTTAGCCAATAGTTCATTAACACTAACTATACATTATTGGATAAATACATTTGATAAAAACATGTCGTCATCCAAAGCAAAAGAAGAAGTAACTATTACAATTTTAGAAAAATTAAATGATGAACAGATTAATCTTCCTGGAGATGTAGTAGAATTAAAATCATACAATAATTCTTCTTTGACAATCAACCAGCAAGAAGCTTAATCTAATCCGTAAGCTTTCATCTTATTATACAAAGTTTTTCTATCTACTTTAAGTATATCAGCACATCTTGTTTTATTATAAGATGTTCGTTTTAGTGTTTTTAGTATTGCTTTTCTTTCCACTTCTTCTACCAGAGATTTCAAATCTGTTATTTCCATATCTTCAATTAAAGATTTTTTAGAAAGCATTAATTCTGGATTTAAAATTTCTTGAGGAAGATGTTGTTCTTTTATAACATTATCTTGTGATAATAAAACAGCTCTTTTAATTACGTTCTTTAACTCTCTTACATTTCCAGGCCAACCATATGTTTGGAATTTTTTCAATGCGGCTGGACTGCATCCCTTAATTGATTTATCTAACTCATTATTAGAAGATTCTATGAAGTGTTCAACAAATTCTTTTAAGTCTCCTTTCCGTTCTCTAAGAGGTAATAATTCTAATTTAAATTCATTTAATCTATAAAATAAATCTTCTCTAAAATTACCTTCAGAAACATTCTTTTTTAGTTCTTCATTAGTCGCAACAATAACTCTAACATCAACAGCTATATCTTTTTCATCCCCTAGCTTTCTAACTTTTCTTTCTTGTAAAACACGAAGTAATTTTATTTGATTATCATAAGTTAGGTTACCTATTTCATCTAAAAATAGTGTACCTCCATTGGCTAATTCAAAGTATCCTTTCTTATCCTTTAATGCTCCAGTAAAAGCACCTTTTTTATGTCCAAAAAGTTCACTCCCAGCAATTTCTTTAGGTAAAGCACCACAATCAACAGCCACAAAAGGTTTATCAGATCTTTTACTATTATTATGAATTAGATTAGCCGTTACTTCCTTTCCAGTTCCACTTTCTCCTAAAATCATTACGGTCATATCAGTAGGTGAAACCAAATCAATAAGCTTGTGTAATTGTTTGGATGGCTCACTTGTTCCTTTAATAATGCTATGGTTAACTTGTGTTACTTTTTTAGTATCACCTTTTTTATTTTGTGTGGTTGATTTGGTAACATTATCATCACTTTTTGGTGTATTTAGCGCCTGTTTTATAGTTACTAATATTTCTTCTGGTAAAATAGGTTTAGTAACATACTCAAAAGCACCAATTTTAATAGCTCTAACTGCTAACTGAACATCCCCATAACCAGTAATAATAATAACTTGAATAGATGGATTTTTTAATTTTATTGCACGTATCATTTCCAAACCATCACGATCAGGTAAACGAAAATCACACAACACAACATCAGGTGTTTGTTTAATAATCTTTTTTAATCCATCAGATCCACTAGTCGCATAATCTACCTCATAGTCTTTACGTGAGAGAAAAGACTTTAATAACATGCAGGTGTCTAAATTATCATCTATAACTAATATCTTGCTCATAACAGAAAGTGTAATAAATCCACATAAATGTAATGTATTTTGCGAAATAAAACCAAGCCTACTCTATTTATTTCAAAAAAAATAAAGTTATATATCCATTATAATTTAATCACCTTATCCCATTGAGAAAAATTACCACAAGTGAGAAAAATTACCACAATACAAATTACTTCTAAAAAAAATAAACAAATGTGAATCAATAGTTTAACCTCAATAGGATTAACGGTACAATTATCGCTTTATACTAAACAAGATTATGAACAAAGTTTTATACATAATAGCAATAATATTAATCATGGGTTGGATTGCCGGATATTATATACTTAACCTCAAAGGTTTTATACATATTTTGTTCGTTTTAGCAATCATTTCAATACTCATACAAACTTTTAAGCAAAATGTCGAACAATAAGAAAAATATACTCTTAAGAAAAAGAACAATATTGATTTCAATTTTAGTTATTGTGATTACTGCTAGAATTATGTTACCATCAATTGTTAAAAATTATGTAAACAAAGAATTAGCAAGTTTAGATGGCTACACTGGTAAAATAGATGATATTGACATTGCGCTTTATAGAGGTGCTTATGTTATCAAAGATTTTACTTTATTTTCAGATGATTTTAAAAATGTTCCTCTAGTTAAATTAAGTAAAGTTGATTTATCTGTTCAATGGAAATCTATTTTTAATGGTTCTTTTGTAGGTGAAGCTGATATATATGATTTGGCTGTAAATTTTACCACAGGTATTGAAAACAATACTGAAAAAAATAACTTTAAAGATGTTGAAAAAGCAGGATGGCAAGAAGTTGTTAATGATTTATTTCCACTAAAATTTAACCGTTTAGCCTTACACAATAGTGAAATACATTATAAAGATTTAACTGCTAGTCCTAAAATTGATTTAATGTTAACCGAGCTTAATGGTGAGGCTAAAAACCTAACAAATTCAACTAAACTATCAAAAAGTAAAGTTGCTGATGTAAACATTAATGGAGTAGTAATGAATGATGCGAAACTAAATTTAGCTACATCTTTAGATCCATTTGACACTAACCTTACTTTTGATGGTAACATAAAGATGGAAGCACTCTCCATTCCCAAATTAAATAACTATTTAAAGCATTATGCTAAAGTAGATGCTGAAAAAGGCACAATAAGTTTATTTGGTCAAATTGACGTAAAAAATGGAAATTCCAATGGTTACATTAAACCATTAGTAAAAGATATTAAATTACTTTCTATAAAAGGGGCAGATGCTAACGATTCATTTATTGAAAAAGTTAGAGAAGGTGCAGCAAATTTGGCAAGCAAAGTATTAGATAATAATAAAAAAGATCAATTAGGAAGTAAAATAGTTTTCGAAGGAGACATTAATGATCCTGACATAAAAATTTTAAAATCTATCAGTACTTTTCTTAGTAATGCCTTTATAAAAGCTATAGAGCCAGGACTAGAACCAAAATTACTATCTAAAAAATAATATTAACAAATTAAAAAATTGACAAGATGAAAGATGCAATAAATAAATTATATGATAAATTAGAAAACTGGCTGGATGCAGTAATAGTTATGCTTCCGAACATAGCAATAGCCCTTGTGGTCTTTGTTGGATCTATATTTTTAGCAAAGCTATTTAAAAAGCTTTTCTTAAAATTAATGAGTAAATTTTCAAACAATGTAGCTGTAAATAAGTTATTGGCAAATATTATAACAGCAGTATCTGTTACCGTAGGACTATTTATTGCGTTAGGGATATTAAATCTTGATAAAACCGTAACTTCTTTACTTGCTGGTGCTGGTGTTGTAGGTTTAGCTGTTGGTCTTGCTTTCCAAGACCCAATATTAAATGTATTATCCGGTATTATGATGTCTGTTAGAGAACCATTTAAAATTGGTGATATGGTAGAAACTAATGGCTATTTAGGAACTATTACAAAGATATCATTAAGATCTACGCATGTAAAAAAATTCACAGGAGAAGATGTTATTATTCCCAATAAAATGGTCTTGCAAAATCCAATAGAAAATTATTCGCTAACGCACTACAGAAGAGTAGATGTAAATTGTGGTGTAGGTTATAATGACGATTTAGATTTTGCTGAAAAAATTGCAATAGAAGCGATAAAGAATAATACAGGATACGACAGCTCAAAGCCAATTGAAGTAATGTATAACGAATTCGGAGATAGTTCTATAAACTTCACCCTAAGGTTTTGGCTAGACATGTACGAACAAAAAAACTATTTAAAAGAAAAAAGTAAAGCTATTAAAGCTATAAAAAGTGCCTTTGATGATAATGACATTAACATTCCATTCCCTATTAGGACACTGGAAATTAGTCAGAAAGATCAAATTAAAGACATGATTGGAGATTTAATAAGCTAAAATATTAACACTAAAAACAACCAAACATTATGGAAACTTTATTAAAAGAAAAACCCTTTAAAAAATTAGGATTTGATCACTTAGAAACTGTTGAAATCGTTAATAAACTAGATACATTATTAGCGAATTACCAAGTATTCTTTCACAAATTACAAAATTACCACTGGAATGTGGTAGGTAGCGATTTTTATGATATTCATGACATTACACAAGAGATGTACGAAAATGGATTAACAAATATTGATGAAATTGCTGAAAGAATAAGAGTTTTTGGTAAAACACCAACTTATAAATTATCTGAGTATTTAAACAAATCTGAAATTGTAGAAACCACACATGAACTAAGTGCAGAGTACATGGTTAAAGAACTTATTAAAGATTTATCAACTTTAGCTTCTTTCGCTTTAGAAACTAGTGAAATAGCTACTGAAAATGGAGATATTGGTACCACTCACATGATGAATAACTTAATTGTTTCATTTGAAACTAATCATTGGAAGTTAACAGCATGGAGTAATAAAAAATATGTGTAATCATGAATCCCATGAACAACACTAAGAAAAGGATTCAAAAATTATTAATAATTTCTAATCAAAAAACATTCTTTTCAAACACTTGTAAAACATTGAGTGACCACAACAAATTAAGTACAATTAATAATGGATTAATTGTGCTTGAACAAAGTAAACTCACAGCTTACAATGAATTAAAAAGATTAACCAGTGGAAAGCACTCAAGTTTATTGTCAGAGTCTCTATATAAAAACACGTTAGATACTACAATTAAACAGGTAAAAAAAATGAGAAATTCATTAGCTGCATAGTATGAATTTAAGCCAGTAATTAAATTTACTGGCTTTTTTATTTTGGTCCATATAAATTTTCTCTATACCCTCCTATTCCTTCTTCACCATGGTATAAACTTAAATATGTTTCATACCTAAACTCCGATATACCTCCATTTTCTACTGCTTCTTTAACAGCACATTTAGGTTCATTAATATGCACACAATTATTAAACTTGCACTCATGCATAATTGCTCTCATTTCTGGGTAAAAATGCGCTAATTGCTCTTTCTCTAAATCAACTAAACCTAATCCTCTAATACCAGGTGTATCAATAATATGCCCTCCTATGCTTAGTTCATGCATTTCAGCAAAAGTAGTTGTATGCTTACCTTGCTTATGCATATCACTTATCTCTCCTACTCGTATATCCATGTTAGTATCTACTGCATTAATTAGAGAAGATTTCCCTACACCACTATGCCCTCCAACTACAGATGTCTTATTTTTTAATAGCTTACCAAATTCATCAATATTAGCATGTGCAGTAACTGATGTAGTCATACAGTCATATCCAATTTGATTATAAATATGAATTAATCCTAATAACTCCATTTCTTCTTCCTCATCTAATAAATCTACTTTATTAAATACTAAAATGGCAGGAATATCATAAGCCTCAGCAGAAACTAAAAACCGATCTATAAAAGACATATGTGTTTTTGGTTCTTTATAGGTAACAACAAGTATAGCTTGATCTATGTTACTTGCTATTATATGAGCTTTCTTAGATAAATTAACAGATTTACGAATAATGTAGTTTTTACGATCCTCAATAACAGAGATTACACCTGTACCATCTTCAATCATTTCAAATTGAACATAATCACCAACAGCAATAGGATTAGTCGTATCAATACCTTTTAACCTAAATTTTCCTTTAATCCTACATTCAACAACTTCCTTATTGTCTGTTTTAACGATATACCAACTTCCTGTCGATTTAATGACTAATCCTCTTCTCATATTATAAACATACTAATCATTATGTAACTCTTTGGTATAATCATCCTTGGTTATCATATAAATAAATTGATCCCACTCATCTTGTCTAGACATCATCTTACTAAGCCTAATTCTTTTACTTTTTCCATCTTTTTCCAAATAAATTTTACCATCAATAAAACTAAGTTGTTCAATGCTAGAAAACTCATGTTTTTTTACCGTTACTCCATATAAATTCTTTAGCTCAATTCTGCCTTTGTAAAATTCAAAGTAAGCCCCTCTTAAGTACCTAAAACCAATGATAGTAACAAAAATAGCCGTTACCATGCTAATAAGTCCACTCACTCGAATGTCATAAGACATCAAAAATAATTGTGCTAAAAATAACAAGGGCCCTAATATTAAAAAAATGATCGCAAATCCTTTATTATAATGGATAATAAGAGGTTCACCTTTATGTAAATTATCTTTCATCACACTAAACATAAGAAAAAAACGTATCTTTGCAGTAGAAATAAAGATTTCTTAAAGATTATAATCAGTAATTGCGTGCTCAGGTAAACATAGATTTTACCCTTTCATTTATTTTTCAGCTGATGTTTTTAAGGGATCATTATTAAATGTGAAATTAAACTTAAAAACATGACATTTGAAGACTTAGGTCTAAGGCAAGAGCTTTTAGACGCATTAGAAAATCTAGGATTTACTACTCCTACTCCTATTCAAGAAGTAGCTATTCCTAAAATTTTAGAAGAAGAAGGAGACCTTGTTGGTCTTGCACAAACTGGAACTGGTAAAACTGCCGCTTTTGGTTTACCTATGATCAACATGATCGATTTTGATAGCAAAAAAACTCAAGGATTAGTAATAGCTCCTACACGAGAGCTTTGTATTCAAATTTGTAAAGACTTTGAAAAATTCTCGAGTAAATTTAAAAAAGCAAACATAGTTCCTGTATATGGAGGAGCTAGTATTGATGTGCAATCAAGAGCATTAAGAGCTGGTGCGCAAATCATTGTGGCTACACCAGGACGTTTAATGGATATGATTAGACGTAAAAAAGCAGATTTATCAAAAATAGAGTTTGTTGCTCTTGACGAAGCAGATGAAATGCTAAACATGGGGTTTAAAGAAGACATTGACTTCATCTTAGAAGAAACTCCAATAGACAAAAGAATTTGGTTATTCTCAGCAACTATGCCTAAAGAAGTTGCAAGAATCGCAAAAACATACATGACAAATCCTGCTGAAGTATCAGTTGGAACTAAAAATGCTGGGGCTTCTACTATTGAGCACTTATATTACTCTGTTGATGATAGAGATCGTTATAATGCCCTTAAAAGAGTATTAGATTTTTCTCCTGATATTTTTGGCTTAATCTTTTGTAGAACAAGGAGAGAAACCCAAGCCGTATCAGAAAAATTAATGAAAGATGGGTATAGCGCTAATGCTATACATGGAGATTTATCTCAAGCTCAAAGAGACCGAGTAATGAATAGCTTTAGAAACAAAAGCTTACAAATACTTGTCGCTACTGATGTTGCAGCAAGAGGAATTGATGTTAACGACATTACACATGTAATTAATTACAATATTCCAGATGATATAGAAAGTTACACACACAGGTCTGGTAGAACAGGACGTGCTGGTAGAACAGGAACTTCTATTATTATTACAAACTCAAGAGAAGAAAGAAAGATTTGGGCTATTGAAAAGGTTATTAAAACAAAAATCAATAAAGGAAAAATTCCTTCTGGTGAGGAAGTGTGTGAAAAACAATTGATGCACCTTGTCGATAAAGTTGTTGCAGTTGATGTTAAAGAAGATCAAATTGCTCAATATTTACCAGCTATTGAAGAAAAATTAGCTGAATTCTCTAAAGAAGACTTAATCAAACATTTCGTTAGTGCTGAGTTTAACAGATTTTTAGCCTATTATAAAAACGCGAGAGATATTAATCTTCAAAAAAGAAGCGGAGATAGAGATAGAAGAAATAACGATAGAGATCGTGGAAGAGGAAGAGATAGAGGGCGCGGGAGAGATCGTTTCGACAATAAACGAAATGATAGAAGAAGAGACAGAAGCGATAGAGACGCAAGAGGTGGAGAAAGAAGAGCTCGTAGAGATAGAAATGACAGAGATGGGCATAATAGAAATTTAGATGAAAACTCTACAACAGTATTCTTAAACCTTGGTTCTGATATTATTCAAGATAAAGGTCATCTAATTAGACTTATTTGTGATGAAGGTGGTATTGCAGGAAAAAACATAGGTAGAATTAGAATGATGGAAAAATTCTCTTTTGTTGATCTTGCACCTCAAGTTGCTTCTAAAGTAGTAAAAGGCATGAATGGTGGAGATGTTGAAGGTAAAACTGTTAGAGCAGAAATATCAGAAAGTTAAAAACACTATCCCATTGTTAATAAAAAAGATAACTCAATTGGGTTATCTTTTTTATTTTTGATACCCTTGTAAAACAATACATCAAGTAAATGGATTTTAATTCACTAGTCAATAATATTAAAAAGAAACAATCGTTTCTTTGTGTTGGGTTAGACACAGATATTAATAAAATACCTAAACATTTGCTGAGTTGTGAGGATCCTATTTTTGAATTCAACAAACAAATTATTGATGCTACAAAAGACTTTTGTGTAGCATACAAGCCTAATATTGCTTTTTATGAATCGTTAGGCAAAAAGGGATGGTGGAGTTTAGAAAAAACGCTAAACTATATTCCAAAAGATATTTTCACCATTGCTGATGCTAAAAGAGGGGATATTGGTAATACAACAGACTACTACGGTAAAACATATTTTGAAACCTATAATTTCGATTCATTAACAGTAGCACCTTACATGGGGCATGATTCGGTAACTCCTTATTTACAACATAAAGGCAAATGGGTTATTGTACTGGCACTTACTTCTAATGCTGGAGCATTAGATTTTCAACTTCAAAAATTACATGATAATAGTTTTGTATTTGAAAAAGTACTTAAAATATCGAAAAATTGGGGTACAGAAGAAAACATGATGTATGTAGTGGGAGCAACAAAAGCCGACATGCTTACCAAGATAAGAGAACATGTGCCTAATCATTTTTTGTTAATTCCTGGAGTAGGAGCTCAAGGTGGAAGCTTAAAAGATGTAGCACATTATGGAATGAATAAGCATTGTGGTCTTTTAGTTAATTCTTCAAGGGGTATTATTTATGCTAGTCATAATGAAGACTTTGCCAAAGCAGCTGGAAGTAAAGCAAAAGAAATACAACAAGAAATGAAACAAATATTAACAGAAAACAACATAATAAACTAAACATGAAAAAAACAGTAGTATTATTTAGCTGCATAGCAGTATTAGGATTTGCTTCTTGTGGTGAAGCAACACAAGAGGTAGATCAAGAATTATTAGAATCAACTCTTCAAATTGAAGAAGAAGTAGATGCTATCAATTTAGAGATTGAAGAAATGAATGAAGTTGAAGCCAACTTAGACGATTTAGAAAACGAACTTGACAACATATAAACACATTAAAATGAAAAAGTTAGCAATATTAACATTAGCAATATCATTTGCTTATACAGGAACTGCCCAAACACTTAAAGATGTTAAAGCTGAAAAAAAAGAAATCAAACAAGACATCAAAAATAAAAAGCAAGATTTAAGAGAAGCTACTGGAAAACTTGATAAAGAACAAAGAGCTGAACTTAAGGAAGCTAAAAAAGAAATGAAAGATGATCTTAAAGAAAAAAGAGCTGAACTTAAAAAAGAAATGAAAGGTGCTTCTGATGAAGAAAAAGCAAAACTTAAAGAAGAATTTCAGAATACAAAAAATGAAATGAAAGATGACTTCATTGAGAAAAAAGGTGAAATGAAGGGCATGACTGATGAAGAAATTCAAGCTAAAAAAGATGCTGTTAAAGCTAAAATAGACGAAAGAAAAGCAAAAAGAGCTGAATTAAAAGAAAAATTTGGTGATGATGTTGAGGGATACAAAGCTGAAATGGCGAAAGTAAGAGAAGAAGCTAAAGCTAAAAGAGCTGAAGAAAGAGAAGCAAAAAGAGCGGAACTAAAAGAAAAACACAAAGCAGAACTTGATGAAATAAAAGCTGACAAAGAAAAATTGGCGGCTAAAAAAGAAGAGTTTGCTAAACTTAAAGCAGAAAAAGAAGCGTTAAGGGCTGAAAAGAAAGAAAAACTTGTTTCAAGAACTAGTGTTTTAGCTGATAAAATTACTGCTGCTGAAGAAAGATTAGAAGCTGCTAAAGCTGATGGTTCTCTTACAGCTGAAGAAATTGCTACTAAACAAGATAAAATTGAAAGTGCAAAAGAAAGGTTAGCGGCTTTAAAAGGAAGATTAAGCAATTAATCAACAGCATAAAGTAAAATAACTACTTCAATTGTAGTAAAGGAGATAACGAAAGTTATCTCCTTTTTTATTTTAGCTCAACACATAATTAACTATTTTTACTATTCAATAAAACAACAATGAACATTATTCTTTTTGATGGTATTCACCATAAACAATTACTTCCACTTACTTACACAAAACCTGTTGCAGATCTTAGAGTAGGAATAAAAACAATTAGAGAAAAATGGAATCATTATGCCACTGGTCCAGCAGCCGTTAGAACACAAGAATATTTAGTTGATCTTTTTAAAGGAAATACAACTGGTGGAGGAATTGGAATTAATGCTTCCATCATTCCAAATGATGATTTAGTGCAAGAAATTGATGCATTAAATGCTAATGAAATTTTAATGAAAGAAGGTAAAGTAATTGCTATTAACCCCTTACCTACTTCAGGGGAAGATCCTACTGATTTTTTAAGCAAATGCCGAAAAGTGGAGAGTGAAAGTGAGTTTAATCAACTAAACCATCCCTGGGATATCTTTAAACTTAATGAAGCAGAAATCAAAGCTGATCTAGAAATCATTAAAGAAAAAACAAGATTTGAAACACCAAGTGATACCAATACCATTATTGGAAACGAAGTATACATAGAAAAAGGAGCAAAAGTAGAATGTGCTATACTGAACTCCACAACTGGACC
>JAHDBM010000050.1:12821-22764 GCA_020630395.1 Flavobacteriales bacterium | reverse complement strand
ACAAACTCCTCTGATGATAAAGCTTGCATCTTATCTTTTAGTATAATTTCTAAATTCATGGCTTCTTCAGCATAGCTAAACATAGAGTTTATGGAAGTAGGTAGTTCTTCAATTACCTTGTCTGCAGCCATTTCTTTAAGCTTTTCATATTTTCTATTACCTGCCACAAATGCTACAATATTTTTAGAAAAACCAGCAGCTTCATCAATAGATCGATTAACATGCAAGGTAATAATGTCCATGAAATTCTCTTTTCCAGGACCATTAATAATCGTTCCAAATATTTGCTTAGGAGTAAGTATTTTTTCAGCTAAAAGCCTAGCATATTCTTTAGCAACTTCATTTTGTCGTTTAATAAATAAGCCTTGAAAAGGCATGCCTAAAATCTTTTTTTCGTTTATAGGTTCGAAAATAAGTTTTAATGCCAACCAGTTTGTTGCGTAGCCTACTAATAATCCTGCAACAGGTAAAATCCACCATTCTGGATAGAAATACCAAAGTATCATTTGAAATAGCCCAAATAGAAACCCAAAATAAAACCCAGACCGTTCAATAAACTTAAATTCTTTCTCTCCACACTTTAAGAATATTTCGTTCATTAAAGCCTTGTTAGATGTAAGAGAGGATACAATCATCTTTTTTAAATCAAACACATCATTGATGTTGTCTTTCATCTCTTGCATGATGTTCTCTACAACCCCTGGCATGTCTTTGGCTAATCGATCATAAATAGCTTGTTTAGCTCTTTGAGGTACTTTATCCCACAGTGCTGGAGACTCCTTAAACATGATATCGTCTAAAATTTCTTTAGCTAAATGGTCAAATTTAGGCGCCATTTCTTCTGCTACCTTTTTGGGGTCAATTTGTTCAAAAATATCGGTAACGTTTATCAGCTTAGTCGTCCATAAATCAACTGCAGTAGCCGCCATTTTAGCAGCCTTAGCAGGAATAATACCCTGCCATCCAAAAAAAGGCTTTATTCCTTTAAACTCTAAAGGATAAAAGGTCATTTTAAGCGCCAAAACATTTGTTCCCCATCCAATTAGGCCACTTATAAGTGGAATAGATAAGTATTTTAGTATGTCAATAACCTCCATATCAACAATATTAGTTTAATTTGTTAATGAAAAAATAATACGCAAACAGAGTATTCCTTTTCAGATATTGCTAAATTTAACAAGATAAGATAAAAATCTACGCTCTTCTTATGAAAAAAAATACGATAATATTTATTTTGGCTAGTCTTGTTGCTATTGTTACACTATATAGTTGCACCAAAATTCAAAGAACATACTTGTTAAAGGGGCAGTGGGAAATTGATAGTTTTACTATTGGTGGTGGATCAGAAAATATGGTAGCTGCTTTTTTCGCAGACCATGAGGCTGGTAATGGTAAAATGATATTGAATTTTTCTAATTCTGGGGTATTAAAATCAGATCATTACTCTTTTGGAGAAATAGATTCAACTTTATTTGGTACTTGGAGCATGCCCGATTATGAAACAAATGTGGTAAGATTAGGAGATTTAGTAGATGCTACTTTTACAATTGAAGTAGTAGATCCTAATCATGTAATATTACATACCGATAAAAATTTAATTCGTTTTTACGATATAGGAGAAGTTACTTCAGTGATTGAAGTAAGCAAAGTACAAGAATAACAAAAAGAAGAAAAGAAAAATGTCAAAAGTTCATAATTTTAGTGCAGGCCCATGTATTTTGCCTCAAGAGGTCTTTAAAGAAGCATCAGAAGCTATACTTAACTTCAATAATTTAAATCTTTCATTAATTGAAATTTCTCATAGAAGTAAAGATTTTGTAGCCGTTATGGAAGAGGCTAGAAGCTTAGTAAAAGAATTACTTAATGTGCCAGATGGATATACTGTTTTGTTTTTACAAGGTGGAGCAAGTTTAGGTTTTTTAATGACAGCTTATAACATGATAGGAGATCATAAAAAATCTGCCTATATCAATACAGGAACATGGTCTAGCAAAGCATTAAAAGAAGCAGCTTTAGTTGGTGAAGTTGATGTTATAGCATCATCTAAAGAAGATGGGTTTAATCATATTCCAAAAGGATATACTATCCCAACTGATGCCGATTATTTACATTATACGACTAATAATACCATTTTTGGTACTCAGTTTAAAGAAATACCGAATACTTCAATTCCATTAGTGGCAGATATGTCTTCGGATATTTTTAGTCAACAAATTGATGTCTCAAAGTTTGATTTAATATATGCTGGCGCACAAAAAAATATGGGACCAGCTGGTACTACTGTTTTTATTGTTAAAGATGAAATTCTTAAGCGTAACAGAGTTGATATACCGACTATGTTAGATTTTGAAACGCATATCAAAAAAGATTCCATGTTTAATACACCACCCGTATTTGCAGTATATGTATCTATGCTTAACTTAAGATGGTTAAAAAAGAACGGAGGAGTTGAAGCCATTGAAAAGGTAAATAATGAGAAAGCGGCTTTATTATATGCAGAAATAGATAATAACCCTAAGTTTAAAGGATATGCTGCAGTTGAAGATAGAAGTAACATGAACGCTACCTTTAATCTAACGGATGAAAGTTTAAAAGAGAAATTTGAATCTATGCTTAAGGAAGCAAACATTAATGGGTTAAACGGACATAGGTCAGTTGGTGGTTACAGAGCATCTATGTACAATGCATTACCTTTAGAAAGTGTTCAAGTGTTGGTAGATGTAATGAAGGCTTTATAAGGAGTAAATTATTTGAAAAAACGAAAGAGCTAGTTATGTAACTAGCTCTTTTTTGTTGGTTTAGGTTTTAATAATTGAATAAAAGATATACTTTTTTCAAAGAAACCCAATAATTCATCTTTATCATTTAATACAGTATCTACAATAGGTACATATCCATTCATAACACAATTATGTTGAATAACATCACCTGTTTTGTATTTATGTTCGTATGCTAATTTATCCTCCTTACTTAGTCTAATACAAAGAGTAGCTTCTTTATCTAAAAAGGAAAACATATGTCCGTTTAAGGAAGTGTATGGGTTAGCTTTTCCTTTTCGTTTAATATTGGGCAGTTCATCAACTATAGCATCATAATAGGCTAATTGTTTTTTGTAACGTTCAGTACTCATATTATCTATTTTAATAATGCTTTAAATTTTCCGTCTTGAACTTCTACTTCAATATGATTTTCAATAGTTGTGGATAAGGTTAATCCCGCAAAATCAGCTTTAATAGGGAATAATCTATGTCTTCTGTCGAGTAATACGGCTGTTCTAAACTTCGCTACTTTATGTTTAAGAATAATATAAGAAGCGTGCATTAAAGTTTCTCCAGTATTTAATACATCATCAACAAGTATAACGATCGCATTTTTTTCAATAGTAAAATTCGTGTCTTCTGTTAAGCATAATACAGAATTTCTTTTATTGATAGTGAGTTTGTGCAGGTTAATATCGCTATTGCTAATCGTGTTAAGAATATCGCTTATCGCTTTTGCTACTTCATAACCAGTATTTGCTATTCCAATAATATGGATTGTTTTTGCTTCAATATTATCTTCTAATATTTGATAGGCTATACGGTCAATTTTTTGTTCAATTTGTTTATGTGTAAGAATTATATTTTCCATCAAATTATGCTATAGAAAGATTAATAAAAAGTTCTTTTTCTTTTCTTGGTAGTATAGAATTATAAGCAGTTTCCATTATATTCACGTTAAAAGCCTGTTCAAACAGCTTTACATATTCTTCTCGACTTCCGCCATAAGGTGGATGATCTGAGTTTAAAGGGACGTCAAATAATAAACCAACTAATTTACCAGTTGGTTTTAATAGTTTAGCCATTTGTTTAATATAGTCCTTTCTTAAACTAGGATTAATAGCACAAAAGAATGTTTGTTCTATGATGATGTCGTATTGCCCAACATGACTAAAAAAGTCTTTATGAATTAAATTCTCTTTTGGAAACTCAGGCGACCTATTAGACAAGTTGTCAAGGGGCTCTTTAGCAATATCAATAACATAAGTATTATTAAATCCCTTAGAAAATAAATATTCTGCTTCATAGCTATTTCCACCACCAGGTATTAATATAGATAGACTTTTGTCTTCTAATTGATCAATATATTCTTTTATAGGAGTAGATGGGTATCCGATATCCCAGCCTATTTCATTTGCTTTATATCGATTGCTCCAATATTCCTGATTTAATAACAGGTTGTTCATTTTTACTTTCTTTTAATATGCGAAAGATAATGAAAATCCCTATTAAAGGTACTAGTCCAAGAATATAGTAAATTTGATAATCTATTTTAGTGAACAGGAGCACTGCTAGAATAGGAAAGATTGCCATGCAAAGAGAGTTTATACTTTCACTAATCCCCATAGCTTCTCCTTGTTTGGATGCTTCTCCGTATTGAGAAATTAAAGAGTTAAAAACAGGTAGAACTAAAGAAAAACCTAAGTTTAATACAAAGTATAGCATCATGTAAAAGACAATATCTACTTTAATGGTAATTAAAACAAAACCGATCATCATTAAGGCAAAACCTAGTACCATGGTTTTAAGTTCACCTAATTTTTTCACAACAATTTTGTAAAGAAAAGCTTGATTAATGGCTAAGTAGGCTCCAACAAACAACATAAAGAAACCAACTTCTTGTTCATTAAACAAGAATAAATCTTTAATGTATAACGCTACGGTTCCAATGTAGGAAGCCATAATTACGCCCATTATAAGTCTTAATAAAAAGACTTTTTTAATAAATGATGTAGGGTTAAGTTCCTTAATTCTTTTTGTAACAAGTAAAGTAGTTAATAAATTGAATTTACTTTTTTGCCTTCTTTTGTTTATTGGTAATGATTCTTTTAGCATAAACTGAATAGCAAAAACAGTTAATAAAGAGATAGAAAGTGCTATGAGTATAGTGCCTAGCCAACTAATAGGTCCGCCAGCAGCAACACCTCCAATTCCTGGTCCAATTATGATTCCAAGTCCGGCAATACCACCTAAATAGCCAAATATGACACTTTTTTGTTTTTTTGTTGTTACATCCGATATATAAGCATTAGTTGCAGAAATATTACCACCAGTTAATCCATCTAATATTCTAGCTAGAATAATAATCCAAATAGGAAGTGCATAGATAAACTCAATATCACTAGGAACAAAATAAGCAATAGCAAAAATAAACCAGCTTAATAATGTGCCAATTTGCGAGATTAATAAAACAGGTTTTCTGCCAATTCTATCGGATAAACCACCTAAAAAAGGAGCTCCTAAAAATTGAAAAAATGCATATAAAGATAATATTAACCCATAAACATATTCTGGAGCATTGTATTTTTCTACAATAAAGGGTAAAACGGGTATAAGTATGCTAAAACCTAAGGTATTTACAAAGGTTAATAAGTAAGCTGGAAAAAAGGTTGATTTACTCAATATGATGTATTGTAACTTTGCTAGTGTACAAATGTACAAAACTAAACGTAATTAAGCTATTTTATTCGTTAAAGGAGATTTTTAACCGTTTATCTAATTAAATTATTCTAGGCAAGAGATAATGAATATATTTGAATTCGAAAAAAGAAAATAAACATGAAAGTTAATATATTAAGCATTTTTGTTGCAGCTAGTTTAATAGGGTGTACTGGGGCTAAAAAAATAGTAAAAGATAATGATCCTGTAGAAGAACAAGCTCTACCTGAATTGACAATAGAAGCTGAGGAGATTGAAGTTGATGATGAGATTAAAACAATTGCAAAATACCAAGAAAGCAATAAAAAAGTAAATGATTTATTACACACTAAGTTAGAAGTTAAGTTTGATTGGCAAAAACAACACCTTATTGGAAAAGCGACACTAACGCTTAAACCATTTTTTTATGATACTAAAGAATTAGTATTAGATGCTAAAGGATTTGATGTAAACAAAGTCCAGTTAATAAAAGATGGTAATAAAACAGATTTAAAATATACCTATAATGACTTAAAAATCACTATTGATTTAGGTCGAGTTTACACTAGAAAAGAGGAGTATACTATTTTTATAGATTATGTTGCTAAACCAAATGAATTAGAAGCAGGAGGTAGTGCTGCTATTACAAGTGATAAAGGATTATATTTTATTAATCCATTGGGGGAAGACAAAAATAAAATGCCTCAAATATGGACTCAAGGAGAAACGCAAGCAAGTTCTTGTTGGTTTCCTACGATTGATTCACCAAACGAAAAAACTACTGAAGAGATATACATTACAGTAAAAGATAAATATAAAACATTGAGTAATGGGGTGCTTATTTCTTCAAAAAAGAATAATGACGGTACCAGAACCGACTATTGGAAACAAGACAAAAAACATGCTCCCTATTTATTTATGATGGGGATTGGTGAGTTTAAAATTGTTAAAGATTCTTGGAAAAGGAAAGATGGTAGTGAAATGTTAGTGGATTACTGGGTAGAACCAGAATATGAGCAATATGCTAAGGCTATATTTGGTAAAACACCAAAAATGATTGAAGGGTTTTCTAATTTATTAGGAGTTGAATATCCTTGGGATAAATATAGTCAAATAGTAGTACGAGATTATGTTTCTGGTGCAATGGAAAATACTACTGCGGTTATTCACGGAGATTTTTTATATAGAACTGATCGAGAGTTGCTAGATAGTGATAATGAGTCTATTATTGCACATGAATTATTTCACCATTGGTTTGGAGATTTGGTAACGTGCGAATCATGGTCTAACTTACCAATGAACGAGTCTTTTGCTAATTATAGTCAGTTTTTGTGGGATGAGATGGAACACGGTAGAATGCATGCTGATCGAAATGCTTACGGAGAAATGGAAGGATATAAGCTGTCGGCTATGCAAAGTGGATACCATGATTTAATTTGGTTCGATTATGATGAGCGAGAGCAAATGTTTGATGGACATTCTTACAATAAAGGAGGTAGAATTTTACATATGTTAAGAAAACATATTGGAGATGAAGCATTCTTTTTATCATTAAAGGATTATTTAACGAAAAGAATGTATAATACAGGAGAAGTACATGATTTGAGACTTTCTTTTGAAGAAATTACTGGAGAAGATATGAACTGGTTCTTTAACCAATGGTTTTTTGATCAAGGGCATCCAACTTTAGAAATAAACCAATCGTATAACGAAGGTGATCAAGAGTTAGTAGTAACCCTTGAACAAACTCAAGATTTTGAACGTTTCCCTTTGTTTAAATTGCCTATTGATATAGATATCTATACAGCAAATGGGAAAGAAAGGAAAAAAGTGTGGATGGATAAATCAGTTCAAGAGTTTGTATTTAAAACTTCAACTCCATTATTAGTTAATGTTGATGCTGAGAAGGTATTACTAGTAGATAAAAAAGATAATAAATCGGATGAACAATGGATTTATCAATTAGCTAATGCACCATTGTATGTAGATAAAATGGAGGCTTTTGCTAAACTTAAAAGAAGTAAAAACGAAGAGGCACATAAAGCCATTATCGCTATGTTAGACCATGAGTATTATGGTGTAAGAAATATGGCAATTAATGCATTAAGTAAAGCTAAATCAACAAATGAAGAAGTAGTAAAAGCTAAACTATTAGAATTAACAAAAGATAAAAAAGCTTCGGTAAGGGTTAATGCTTTAAAAGCACTTCAAAAGTATTTTGATGAAGATCCAAAAGTAAAGGAGGCTATGGCAAATGCTGTGAATGATCCATCTTATAAAGTTATGGGACAAGCGTTAAAATCATTAGTAAAACAAGATCCTAAAAAAGCCTTACAAATGGCAAAAGGATTAGAAAAAGAAAAGAATAATTCTGTTAATAATATTATTGCCGATATATATGCAAAAGAGGGCGGAGTAGAAGAACACCAATTTTTTATAAATGCTATTCAATCTGCTAGTGGGTTTAATAAATTTGGAATGTTATCGAACTATAAACGATACATTAAAAATCAACCAGATTCTGAAATGGAAAAATCAGTTGTTGTGTATGAAGATATTGCTAAGAATGGAGCAATGTGGTGGATGAAAATACAGGGCTACCAATCATTATATGGTTTACAAGAAACAGTTGGTAATAGAATTAAAGAAATAGAAACTGAAATAGAAAACTCTAGTGATAGTATGAAAAAAGCTTCTTTAGAAAGGGATTTAAATAAAATTAAAATCACGAGAGATAAAGTTGAAAAATCACTAAACGATTTAAAGAAAAACGAGACTGATGAAAAAGTTCTAGATTTCATTAATATGAAATAACAATAGATTAATATGATTTTTGAGAGCAATACATTCACTTATGTTTTAGTAACGAGTAGTATTACTCTTTTTATTTTGGTGTTGATGTTTATTAAACACAAAAGAAAAGTTGTAATCGCTATTTTGTGTTCTGCAGTATACTCAGGAATTGGTCAAACCTTTGCAGGGAAGGTATATGTGATAAAGGAAGAATTAAATGGTCAATTAACAGCCGAAGCCCATAGAATAATAGGAAATACATCTTGGCCGTTAAGTAATGGTAAACAAGTAAAGATATATGCTACTCATGATAAGGTTGGAATAATAAACAATTCATCTAAATTTTTAGTGTTAGAAGAGATTATTTATACACGTAAGTCAAGTTCATTAGAAGTGGAAGATATAGAGAGTAAATTAATAAATCCTCAATCATTTAAAGAAGTGTTTTTACCTAGAAAAGAGATTCATTATTTCTTTGACGAACATATTCCAGATGAAATAGAAGAACGGTCGTTAACCGGAGAGAAAAGTAAGTATTGGTTACATAAAATGGAATAATGGCAATTGAAACTTTGGTTCCCGCAAGTTTGCAACTTGTGGGCAAAATAATAGAAGTTTTTAACTTCGTTATTTATATCAAACAAAGATCAAAACTCCTGTTCTTAGAGTTTAAGAAAAAAAAACAATGTTACATCAAGAATAACCTTACATCTGTAGCGCTCTTTTTAGGGATTTCCTCCATAGGTACATGTCCTGCATTTTCGTAAACAATTAATTGGGAGTTAGATAATGAATTATAAAACTTATAAGCATAATTAACATTAATCCATTCGTCTTCTTTTCCCCATAAAATTAGGGTAGGAGTAGACATGTTTTTAAGACTATCTGTGTTTTCTTCAAATTTTGTATTGGCAATTTTAATAAAAGCATCAATATTACCCTCCATATGGAATAAATCGTAATGCCTGTCTACTAATTCATCTGTTACTTTAGCTTGGTCTTTAAAAACTTGTCTTAAAAATTTTCTTATAGCTGCTTTTGGAGTGTATTTAAACACATTTCTAAGCATGGGAGTTTGGGCAATAACAAAAGGCAGTGGATATTCTTTTTCTTTAATAAAACCAGCAGCATTTATTAAAATCATTTTATCCACTCGGGTACTATTTCTTGAGGCATATTCCCACACTAACCAACCGCCAAGTGAATTACCTGCTATGTGAAATTTTTTAAGCTTTAATGCATCAGCAAAAGCATTAAAAAAGCGACAAAAAAAGGTAATACCGAATATAGTATCTTTATTATGGCCAGTTAGTCCAAATCCAGGCAAATCCAACCGAATAACTCTAAAATCTTTTTGTAGTATATCACACCATCTATCATAAGTGTGTAAGGATGAGAACGACCCATGAACTAAAATAATAGGAAACCCTTCACCTTCATCTCTATAATGAACTTTATAATCCATTACCTCAATAAATTTAGACTCCTGTGTTATATATTTTTTAGATATTTCAAGCATAGCTATCAATTTCTAATTTAATATTAAATTAATGTTAAATATGGAAGAGGTTAATAAAGTTATGAAGACTGTTGTTGAAATCTTACACATGTTATTAGCAATCAGATTTTTATAAACTTACTTTAGGAAGCATCATTATACTTATTATATTTGTTTATCAAAAATTATGTGTATG
>JAHDBM010000050.1:0-12721 GCA_020630395.1 Flavobacteriales bacterium | reverse complement strand
GGTCTTGGAGCTACCATTTCATATCAAGCAGCAAAAAAATCAATCGTAGAGTTTGGAGGTGGGCAAATGTATTTTAGATATAAGGTATTAGATTTTTTTGAAGCTGAGGGACAAAAAGTTGAATTCGAATATTACACCTATTTTACTTTAGGATATAAACATATATTATCAAGTAAGGGTTGGTTTGTTAAAGGATCATATACACCTGTTATTTTGTATAATGAACCTGAATTTGAGGGAGCTGCATTTCAATCATGGGGAGGAATATCAATAGGTAAGCATTTCTAAAAGTATTGTAATTTTCACATTTTATTTGTAATTTAACGAAAATCATAAATTGGATAGATGAAAAAATCATTATTATTTTTATTTGCTATCGGTCTTTTACTAGGATCATGTAGAAGAAAAGAAGCTCAAGAAGAAGTAAAAGTTGGTGGTTGCACTGATACTAATTCACCATTTTACAAAGCTGGATTAGATTTTGATGATGGTTCTTGTAAGTTTGCTTTTGTAGACAGCATTGAAGTAGTTAATTTTCCAGAAAAAAATAATGGGTCATCATGGGATGATTTTGGAGGGAAAGCTGATATTTATGTAAGATTTAAGCCAGTAAGCTCAGCTAATTATGATGATTATTTCAATTCAATTGGAAGCGACATTGGAAATGCAGTTTTTGATCAATTGAATATTTGGGAAGTAAATACTCAATTTCAATTAACCAATGAAGATTGGTATTGGGAATTGATGGATAAAGATAGTTTCTTTGGTGGTTCAGATGATAAAATAGCTAGTGGTATTATGAATCCAATACAAAAGTTTAGTACATCTAACGAATGGGTAATGTTAACCAATGATAATGGTGAAGTTCAAATTCGAGTAAAAACGATTATACAATAAGCAAATGAAAAGTATTTTATTATCAAGTTTAACATTACTATTAGTGTTTTCTTCATGTAAAAAAAATAAAGATAAAGAAGAAGTAGGTGGTTGCACTGATAAAGATTCTCCATTTATAGAAAAATGTGTTGATTTTGATAACGGCTCTTGTAAATATTTATACGTAACAGAAGTAGAAGTTAGAGCATTTCCCGAAAGAGATGGTTCTCAAGCATGGGATGCAGCAGCAGTCGGGAATGAAAGAAAAGCAGATTTATATGGTTTAATCAAGCCAGCTACGGTTTCGTCTTACAATAATTATTTTGCTACTAGAGATAATGAAATTAGTAATGCTGTTCATACTGATATTCACAAATGGACTACAGCCACTCAATTTAAATTAACTAATGAAACTTGGGAATATGAAATTTGGGACAAGGATGGCGCATTTGCTGGTGATGATGATCAAGTAGCAATAGGAACATTCAATCCGATAACATCTTACAGTGCATCCAACAATTGGATAGATATTTTTAATCCCAATGGAACACATGTAAGATTAAAAGTATTAGCTCAATAAAAAATAAATAATAAAAAATAGATTATGAAAAAAATGGTTTTGGCATTAACTGCAGTTTCATTAATTGCATTTACTTCATGTAAGAAAAAAGGAGAAGAGGAAGCAGAAGCTCAAAAAGTAGGTGGATGTACAGATAGCGATTCTCCGTTTTACAAATCAGGACTTAATTTTGATGATGGATCTTGTAAGTATGCTAAAGTTACTGAAGTTCAGGTTGTAAATTTTCCAGAAAAAGATAATGGATCAAGCTGGGATTGGCCAAGTGGAGATGCTGATTTATATGTTCAGTTAAAACCAGTTGCTGAGGCAGATTATACAAATTTCTTTTCTTCTAAAGGAAATGAAATTACAAATGCAGTATTTAACTCAGTTAATCCTTGGGTAACTGCTGTTCAATTTCAATTAACAAATGCCGATTGGTATTATGAAGTAATGGATCATGATGCTACTTCAGCTGATGATGTTGTAGCTACAGGTACTTTTAACCCTTTGAATGGAGATATTAACACTACAACTAATGAGTTAATCATTAATCATGCAAATGGAACTCAATTACTATTAAAATTACTTATCGAGTAGTAAACATTAGTAACCAAAAATATATAAAAGCTCTATTGATTTACAATAGAGCTTTTTACTTATATAAAGAATTTAACAATTCAATGAGTTCTTCTAAAACAGCTATAGGAATATCTTGATTTGGATCAATTGATATAGTTTTAATAGATTTTCTATTTCCTAGTTCTAATAAGGGATGATCAATATGTTTACTTTTCATAAAACCTATATATGGATGTAAAGTCTTTTTATCAATCCATAAATAACAAAATGGTTTCCCTTTATAATAGTAGTTAGGAAGTTTCCATTTAAAATGTTCGGTAAAGAGATTAGATGGGTGATTTTTAAAGAATGATCTTAAAAATAGCAAACAACTTTTATTAGGTTCTGGTTGTTCTATAAAGAATAAATCTAATTCACTCGTATCCAAAATGTATAATTAGTATTGTTCTTTTTCGTTAGGAAAGTCAACATCTTTTACATCTTTAACGTATTCAGATATTGAGTCTTTAATTTGCTCGTAAAGGTTGTTGTATTTTCTTAAAAATCTAGGATTAAATTCATTGTTAATGCCCAACATATCATGTAATACTAGTACTTGTCCGTCAACACCTGATCCAGCACCTATTCCAATTACAGGAATATTAATTTCACTAGCAACTTTAGCAGCTAATGCAGCAGGTATTTTTTCTAATACAATTGCAAAGCAACCAATTTGTTCTAGCAATTTAGCGTCTTCAATAAGTTTAGCAGCTTCTTCTTCTTCTTTTGCTCTTACCGTATAGGTGCCAAATTTGTATATAGATTGTGGTGTTAATCCTAAATGTCCCATAACAGGAATACCAGCAGTTAAAATACGAGTTATGCTATCTTGTATTTCTTGTCCACCTTCTAACTTTACAGCATGTGCCCCAGATTCTTTCATAATTCTTATAGCAGAATCAAGTGCGTTTCTAGAGTTTCCTTGATAACTTCCAAAAGGTAGATCAACAACTACTAGCGCTCTATCAATTGCTCGAATAACACTAGATGCATGGTATATCATTTGATCTAATGTAATCGGTAGGGTAGTTTCATGTCCCGCCATTACATTTGAGGCAGAGTCTCCAACAAGAATAACATCAATACCTGCGTCATCAACAATTCTTGCAAGTGAAAAGTCATAAGCAGTTAACATAGATATTTTTTCTCCGTTATTCTTCATAGCTTGAAGAACATGAGTAGTAACCTTTTTTACTTCTTTGTAGGTAGACATTAGGTAGTTTTTTTACAATTAACAGACTCGAAAGTAATTCTTATCTGTTAATTGTGCAATACCTCAATGAGTTATTTAATAATAAGTTTTTTAGTACTAATTCCACTTTTATCTGATAATTCAATAAAGTAAATTCCCTTTTCAAATTGATTAGTCAGTATTTCAATTTTAGGTTGATTAATATTTTGAGATAAAACCATCTTGCCAGCTGCATCATACATGGTTAATGTAGCATTATTAGGTTTATTATTTCCAAAAGAAACCGTAACCAATTCGCTAGCAGGATTAGGATATAAGGTAAAAAGGTTATTTAAATATTTATTGTCTATCCCTGTTGTACTGGTAATACTAATATCATCTAATGCAATATCACTTGCCCAACTAGAACCAGTTATTCCATTAATTCTAACTTGTATTGTAGAAGTACCGTATGAGGATAATGATATGATGGTATCATTCCATTGATTTCCTTGGTCTCCAGAAATAGAGATGATATTGTTATTCCAAGATGTTCCATCAAAAACATCTACTGTAAGTGTTCCAATACTATTACCGTACATGTGATACCAAAACTCAAGAGCAGGATCAGAGATTCCAGTTAAATCAATACAGGGAGATGTTAAAGTTGCAGTTTCTAAATAACAATTATTAGATGCTTCTAAGTAAATATATTTTCCAGCACCAGTTGTATGATCTCCAGATGGTCCGGTATTGTTAGATGGCGTAGAGCCAGAGTTTGTTCTCCAGTCAATATCATCATCAGTACCATTAATAATATTACTCCAATCACTATTTAAAGCACAATTAGTAGCTCCACAATTACTAGTGCTATTACAGATTGTAGAGGTTAAAAAATCTTCTGTTAATTGTGTGTTTATAGTATTAACAGATTGGTAATTCGTAGACATAGAATCATTAGCAGCATTTCCATCACCAGATATATCAACCCAACTTTTTATGGTAAATGGACCACCTCCAACAAGATTTAATGGTGTGGTAAAGGTATAAGTGGCTGTATTTCCAGTTGCTATAGAAGCAGTATATGTTTCAGTTACTATTGGTTGATTATCAATTTGATATTTAACAGGGAAATTACTAATAGAGTTTAGACCAGCATTCATTATATCAATAGATAAGTTTACAGGACCACTAGCACAACCATTATTTCCTGGGGCACTAACATTGGTTACAGAACCATCTACAGGTTGAGAGCAATTAAGTAAGCCACCACCATAATTAACGGCTATGGCTCTTCTTCCAACATTGCTATTGCTATTTGTAACTATTGAAGCTACTGATACCCAAAAATCTTGGCTAGGATTGGTGATAGGGATTTGAAAACTAGTTGATGTTGTTCTACCAACTGGATCCATAAATTTTGAACCTAGCATATATACTTCATATTCGTTAGCTCCAGAAACTGCATTCCAGCTTACTTGAAGATAGGTTGGACATACTTGAGTAATTTGAATATTAGTTGGAGTTGGAGCTATGGAAAATGGATGATCGTTAACATCAGATTTACCACTTCTACTAATTCTAGCCATAGCGTTACCTGTTAATGAATTAGGAACCGTCCAGTCGTATATTCTGTCGCTACCTGGAATTGATGTAGTAACAGTATTCCAAGAACTTCCTCCATTAGTTGAATATTCAAAAGTAAAATTACCGGTATTACCTTCTGCATCCCAAAACACTCTAATTGTTTCGCCTGGTACATAACCAGTTCCTCCAGCTGGACTTATTAATTCTACTTCATCATAGATGTAATTTTCAATGATCCAATATTTTTGTGGTCCTTGAGGAACCGAAAAACCATTTACATTTAACGTGTAAGTGCCAGCAGATGGATTTACGATAGATATTTGTTCAACATTATTTAATGAATCATTACCTTTAGTAGCAGGTAAAGCTAATGTAGTAGCATTTGGAGTGTGATCTAATATCCATGGTAAATAAGTTGACCCTCCATTGGTTATAGTTGTATTTAAATCATTAACTAATGCAGGTGCAGCAGATACACTTCCCTCATAATCCATCCAATAAACCATTATTTTTGCTTCAATTACATTCGCAGGTATGGTAATATTGTGGGTGTTGTTCCCACTTTGATTGATAGTGCTAGAAGTATACCGTCCATCTTCAAGTGTTCTTATGGCATTTAATGTATTCACTCTTCCCCAGCCAAAAGTAAAGTCAGGGCCAACATTTCCAATATCATCAGCAGAATTTAATAAGATAGCTTTAATAAGAGATGACTCAGGGTTTTGTCCACTATTCATACCTCTATATGCTTGAACCATTTGTCCATAAATACCAGTTATACCTGGTGCTGCTGCAGATGTCCCTCCGCCAGCTCTGTAGGCATTATTAGGATCAGTAGATATTTGACTTGTTCCTTGAGATGATATATCTGGCTTAATTCTACCATCACTAGCAGGACCTCTACTGCTAGAAGTTGTTATCGTTTCATTTCGCATTAAATTCGCACAAGCAATAACATTTTTACCTATTTTATGGCCGCCTGTTATGTTACCCCATTGACTTCCAGCCCCATAACCACAATTATTGTTATTGCTGTTTCCTGCTGAGAAAACTTGCATTAGGGTTGGATTCAGTCTTATTTCTTGATCTACTTGCTGAGTTAAAGAAGTGTATCCAGCATTACATCCATTACTGTATGATGAATTAAAAGCCATTACACTATCGTTAACATGAAGTGATACAGTATTTGGAAGTGCAGAACTATATTGTCTTACATGTATAAAACTTGCGTCTGCCATTCCTCCATTAATAGGGTTTAAATTAGCAGCACCCCCAACAATACCGGCAACCATGTCTCCATGAGTACCAGTCAAGTCACTTGCCACTGTAGATTGTTCGTCTCTACCTTTAAAATCAATGTGTGGACCAGCAAATCCATCATCATTAACACATAAGCTTACTCCATTTCCGTTATATTTCCTTCCACTAGAGTAATTAGTATTTACGGCACTGCTTCTATGCATATTTCTAGCTAAATCATCTTCTGGATCACCTGGAGTTGGTTTTAAATCAATATGTCTTATATATAATTCATTTAATAATGAATACATATCTTCTACATTAACTTCAGTTAATACTTTTGATGTTTCCTTATTAAAACCAGCTGCCGGATATCCTGCTTCTTTAAATTGTTGTAAACAAAGGGGCGCGTTTAAATCTTTATGAAACGTAATGTATAATTGAATATTACCTTCACTTAAAGCCCAATTAGGATGTGGAGTTTCTTCAACTCTTTGTGCCATTCTTAACTCATCAGTAAGGTTATGTATGGCATATATGTTAAAACCAGTTAATTTAGATTTATTAAAACCTTTAGGAAAAGAAACGATATAAGCATTTTTTGGTAAATACTCATTAAATATAAGTCCCATGTTTTCTAATTGTTCTTTCTTTTCTTGACTTGGTATAGTGGTAAATTGCACTATTTTGTAGAAACGACCAAAAGTAGTTTTATCGAGTTTTTTTGATAAAATATATTGATTAAGATTAGGTTCTAATGTTAAAGGAGCACGTTTTAATTGTATATCATATTGCGAATTGGCTGAAAATCCAATAACTACAAGAAAAGAAAGGATAAAATACTTCATGTTTTAGCTTTTTTGATACTATAAGTTAGCCAAAAAAAATGAGAATCGCTTTATGTAGAGCTATCTAAATAAGTGATATTTATGATATAAATAGTTGTTAATTTTTTTTAATATGTAGCATAATAGTCTATGTTTAAAGAAAAAACGATATGCGATACGTTTGTTTATGTTTATTAATGTTTAGTTTTTCAAGTTGTTTTGAAGTTTTAGAGCAGATTACGCTAAAGAATGATGGTTCAGGTACATTAAACATTAAGTTAAACCTTAGTCAGTCTAAAACTAAAATGAAATCTATCATGTTAATGGAAAAAGTGAACGGCCATAGAGTTCCTAAAAAAGAAGAAATTAAAAAAGAATTTAAAGATTTAGTTTCTACAGCTAATGCAATAAATGGAATTTCCAATGCAGCTCATACATACGATTTTACCGATTATATATTTTCTTTCTCTTGTGACTTTACTGATCTTGACAAGCTTAATTCATTAATTTATGCTGTTAGGAAGAAAAAATCGAAAAAGCCTGTCACCAGAGATAAATATGTTGATTATGAAATAGATGCAAAAAAAATGAAAAGAAATTTTACTTTTGCATGGACAAAAGATTATTTAAAGCTTAGTGCAGAGGATAAAAAGGTATTTGATGAAGCAACTTTTACTGGAGTTTACAAATTTGCTCGAAAAGTTAATTCTAATTCAAATAGTAATGCTAAAATTTCAGCTAATAAACAGGCAGTAATGCTAAGGCTTAATGTAATTGATGTTATAAATAAAAAGAAAACAATTAAAAATACGATACAACTAAACTAATGAAGTCTATATTTTTTACCCTAATAATTTGTTTGTCAGTCAATATATATTCTCAAACTAATATCTCATCAATATCTAATGATGCTATTTTAATTTTTGATGTAAAGAACAGCAATATATTAAAGAAGCTTCCTAAAAAAGTAATAGAACAATCACCTATTTTTTCTTTGTTTCAAAAAGAAGTTTTTGGTGATCGATCTAATGCAACTTTAGATGATTTAGGTATAGATATGAATAAGGATTTTGTATTTGCTGTTGAAAACACAAAAGATTTTATGTTTTTTATTGGGTTGTATGCTCTTGATAATAAAAAAAAGTTCGAATCTTTTCTAAAGCAAAGTCCCGATTTTAAAAATGGAGAAATTATTGAAGGGAAAAAGTATACTTATTTTAAGTGGAAATATGGTAGAGATATATTGGCATGGAATAAAAAACAACTTGTTTTTTTAGATGGCGAATACATTGGAAATGAGTTTAAATATGAATATGATTACAAAGCTTACAGAACTCGATCTAGAAAGGTTGATGAAGTAATGGATTTATATTTAGAGAATAATGATATTCAAAAATCTATTAGCATTGTTGAGGTAAAATATAAAAAGATTGAACAAGCCAAAAGTAAAGAGGATGCTGCTGCTAATGCGATTGAGGAAGTGACTTATGATAAAGCATACACCAAAAGAGATTATACAGAAGATTATTACGATAAAAAAAATCAAGTAAGGGATTATTTTGAAAAAGAGAATAGAAAAAAAGAAGATGAAAGGAGAAATAAAAGAGAGCAACTAACAATAGATGGCGTTAATACTAGATTAGCCTCTTTTTTTATGAAATCAAAAAACAATAATTCTATAGTCAATAACAAGGAATTAGCGAATAGAATGAATGATAAGGCAGATGCATTTTATTGGTCTAAAAATGGATTATATGCGCCATTATTAAGTGGTTTTAGGTCATACAGAAGACTTACAGGTGCTAGTAGAGGTAAGGATATGCAGTTATTAAATAATACTGGTAATACTTATTCTAATATGTTCTTGGAAAATGATAAAATAAGAACTGAAATTGAGATGACATACGGAGATTCAGTTATTAAATATATTGCTCCAGTATTAAGTACAAGGCTTAATCCTGAGCTTTTAAATTATATTCCTGATAATTCAATTGCATACTGGACTTATTCGCAGAGTACCGAAAATATGCTTCATGCTATGCCATATTTATATAAAAGAAGTTATCAGTCAGTTATGCCTAGATATGCTCAAGTAATTGATGTAACAGCTGATGTAATGAAGATATTATTAGATGAAGAGGATGCAGCTAAGATGTTTCCTGGAGATATTGTGTTTGCTCTAACAGGCATGAGTGAGAAAGAGGTTACTTATACAAGATATGAGTATGATGAAAATTATAACAGAAAAGAAGTAGAGAAAACTAAAAAGGAAATATTTCCTGACTTTAGATTTGTTGCGGCTTGTGAGTATGGAACAATTGTAGATAAATTATTCAAATTGGGTGTAAAAGAGAAAGAGTTAGACAAATTAGGAGAAATATATGTAACGAAAGAATCTAGAGATTTACCATTTAAACTATACATGTCATATAAAAATGGAAGATTTTTTATGGGAACAACCGAAGATGATCTTAAAAAAATGATATCTGGTCGAGTTAAAACGGGTGTTTCTAGTGAAGAGAAGCAAACTATATTAAATAACTCTAATGTAATTTACTATAATAATCAAAAAATGATGTCATCTATCCCAATGGAAAATATTAGACGGACTAAAGAACGAGAAATGTTACAATATTTTATTGATAACTCTAGAGATGCTTCATGGACTCAACATTTTTCTAATGGTGAAATGAAAGCCGAAATGATTGTTAATATTCCTGAAGGAGAACAAAATAGTGCAACCTATTTGTTCGATTTTTTTAATGATATGTATCAAATAGATTCTGGAAAAAGATAGAAAAATAAATGAAGAAGGTTTGGTTTATCTTACTCCTTTTATTACTTATAATAGGAGGTGTGTTATTTTATCTATGGTCAGTTAAACCTAGTTTTAATTCAAGAGTGTTAAAGGATTATAATGTCCTTATATCTTGTGATATTCATAACCTAAGAAATACAGCTATCAAGCAGTACTTTTTTCAAGAAGATGATGAATCAAGTGTTAAAGACATATTTTCTCAAGCAGGTATTCTAAGACCAAATTATTTAGTAGCTTTTTCTAGTCCTACAGTTAGCAATAAACTATTTAGTCATCAATTAATAGCCGATAGGACCAAACTAAATAAGTTTCTTCAAAATAGAGAGTTTGAAGTTAGTGAAGAAGGTTTTTCGGGAGTTACTTTGCATAATAAAGATAATGTTACGTTTGCTATAAGTGAAAGTAAAGAAGAACTTATTATTGTGTATAATTGTTCACTAAGTTTTTGGAATAATGTAGTATCAGGTAAGAGTGAGTTTTCTAAAGTAATTTTAAATCTTTTAAATAATAAAAACATATTAGATATTGAATCATCAAAAGAAATTGATGAAATTAAATCAAGTACCGATCATGTTACGCTAGTTGTAAAAAACAAAAGTCTTAAAGATTATGCTTCGGGTTCTTTATTCTATGATGATAATGAAATAAAAGTAAATGGAAACTTTCAGTTTGCCCATTCAGTTTTTCCAAAAGAGATAACTTCTTATTCAATCATAGGAAAAGAAAATAGTAATATAAGTATAGGCTTTCCTGAGTTTTCAGATACTAATTTTTACACTCAAGATTTAAAAGATAAGATTTTGCTATTAACTAATTTGTCAATAGATACAATTGCCCAATATTATAAACCTACAGTTAGTATTAGTTATTTAGGTTATAATACTATTCAAGATTCAGTTTTAGTATATGATTATGATGAGAATTTTGAATTAATTGAGCAAAAGAACATACAAGAGGTTGTAGTTCCTAATATCCAAGTAGCATTAAATAAAAAAACAGAAGGTGGAGAATTGTATTTTAAACGAGATAGTTTAATAAAGAAAGTTAACGGAATGGATGTATTTACTCCTTTTCCTTTTTATAAACTTTACACAAAAGATACAAATGAGTTTATGCTATTGTCGACTAACCAATTTCAACTGCCTATAAAAAAGCAATCTCCATTTTTAGAAGGAAAGCTTAATTTAAAAAAATTAATTAACGATTTGCAGTTGTTTATAGATTTTGATCATAAGTTTAAAGAAATTAAATCTTTTGAATGTACAGTAAATCAAAAAGATATAGTTCAATTTGATGGAGTTATTAAGCTGAATAATAGTGTTAAATCTTCCTTGTTTTATATTATAAATATGTTAAATGTGCAAAGCAAATAGATGCTATTGCTTGATGTTAACTCATAAAATATCATAAATACATCCCTGTTTGATTGTTTTGGTTTTTTCTTTACGTAATTTTATAGTGTAATTTTATAATAATGATAGAAACAGATATAATTATAATTGGAGCTGGTCCTACTGGGTTGTTTACAGTATTTGAGGCAGGTTTATTAAAGCTTAAATGTCATTTAATAGACTCATTACCACAACCAGGTGGCCAATGTTCGGAGATTTACCCCAAAAAACCAATTTATGATATTCCGGCTTATCCTGAAATTTTAGCTGGAGATTTAACGGATAAATTAATGGAACAAATAAAGCCATTTAATCCAGGTTTTACTTTAGGAGAATCAGCAGTCACTATTGACAAAACAGATGATGAAAAGTTTATCGTAACAACCAATAAAGGAACAAAGCATATTGGTTCTTGTGTTGCAATTGCTGGAGGTTTAGGTGTTTTTCAACCAAGAAAACCACCAATTGAAAATCTACCAAATTTTGAAGATAAAGGAGTTGAATACATAATTAAAGATCCCGAATTTTATAAGGATAAGAAAGTAGTCATTTCGGGAGGAGGAGATTCAGCATTAGATTGGACAATATATTTGGCGAATGGAATAGCAAGTGAAGTATCTCTTGTACATAGAAGAACTTCTTTTAGAGGTCATTTAGATTCAGTTCAAAAAGTGATGGACTTAGCTGATAGCGGTAAAATTAACTTGATTACCAATGCTGAGGTTATTGATGTTGCTGGAAATGGAGTGTTAAATGAGCTTACCATTAAGCACAAAACAGAAGGAGAAATAACCAAGCAAACGGATCATTGGGTGCCATTATTTGGTTTATCACCAAAATTAGGACCAATTGCCGACTGGGGTTTAAATATATCTAAAAACTCTATAGAAGTGGATACATTTGATTATAGTACCAATATAGCGGGTATATATGCCATAGGAGATATAAATACTTATCCAGGAAAATTAAAATTAATTTTGTGTGGTTTTCATGAAGCAACATTAATGGTTCAATCGGCTTTTGCCAGAATACACCCGGATAAAAAGAACGTATTAAAATATACAACTGTTAATGGAGTTCAAGGTTTTTAGAGTTAATGTCCTTTTTTTGCTATTGTTTTTTGTTTTAACAGCAGGAAAATGCAGTAAAGAAGAATTAAAAATGGGTACTCAATATATTCATCAGCATATTGAAGCATCTAAAGCTAAACCGCAATATGCTGTTTTAGAAGATGCTTTTAAAAATTGTTTAGTCGAATGGGTTAATCAAGGTGTTACTAGCTTACAGATATACAAAAAGCGACCAATTATCGAAACTCTTGTACTACCCAATGAAGACTTTACCAAAGCACTTATATTAGTAAATAGGGAGGGGCCAAGAGAAGATGTAGGTAAGGTAGATTCTTTTTCGGGAAAATTAATAGAAGATAAATGGAATTTTTATGACAAAGGTATTCCTTCTTTTACTACCGAATTAGAGCTTATAATGGATACACTATCCAATAAAAGTGACTTTCTAATTAATAATGCACTAAATAAGTTTATTGATGATGGACTAATTAAAAGAGGAAAACTAAGCAATAAATACTTCGATAAATGGTTGCCATAACAACCAAGTGTAAGTTTATAAAAT
>JAHDBM010000123.1 GCA_020630395.1 Flavobacteriales bacterium | reverse complement strand
TTGTTAGTGGCTCATTGGTGGCTTACTGGCTCACTTCCATTATGGTAATACAGTTGTTTAAAGCATTATTTATTTGCTCCTGTAATTCTGTGTATTCTTCATAGCTTACAATCTCATAGATATAGCCTTTGTACTTATTACTTGTGGTTTTCTTAATGTAATTATCTGCTATTAATTGGGTATGATATCTTCGTAATGTTGTTCCTTTTATGCGTAGATTTCGTCTTATTTCAGCATTTGTAAACGTTGTTTGTTTATTCACTTTTAAATACACTTTAAGGCTTTCTAAATAGTTTCTACACGCTCCGCTTATCATATCGCTTTTACGCAAGAGTGCCTCTTGTAGTAAATTATTAGCTTCTTTAATATCCTCGATGGTAGTTTCGATGTACTCTTCTCCAGTGTCTTTATCATAATGCCTGTGGCGTTGCCACTGTTTGTAAAAGGTAACAGCTTCTATAAATTGTAAATAATGTCCGTTGGTTCTACGAGGTTTAAATACGGATTGTGGTAATTGTAAATGTTCTGCATAAGGATTTACAACACGTATCTTTTTAAGTAGATGTTGCACATTTTGTAATTGTTTTTTGGCTTTTAGCTCCTCATCGATATTCACATTTCCTGCGGATAGCTTGCGTTGATATTGCATTATTTTTTCGTCCTGTTCGTGGCTTTCATCGATGTATAGTAAAAAGGAACGATTGCTATTATCTTCGTAAATACTTTCTTGTGTGGTACAGCCTGCAACACATACAGGACCTTCAACCGTTAGTTTTATGGTTTTGGTATTTCCGTTTCTGTCTTTATGGCTTACTCGTTT
This sequence comes from Flavobacteriales bacterium, assembly GCA_020630395.1. Lineage (GTDB taxonomy): Bacteria > Bacteroidota > Bacteroidia > Flavobacteriales_D > CAJJDF01 > CATLPG01. Next base: position 3,158 of record JAHDBM010000123.1, on the reverse strand, counting down.
TGTGATGCTTCTTTTCGATTGTAATTCTCGTAATGGATAGAGTGCATTTTCTGCGCCGTCCATATCTTCGATTAGGATTAACTTGTGTTGTAATTCGGTACGATTGAAGTAGTAAAAAGCATTCTCAGAGAGTACCGTCATATCTACGATGTCGTGTTCTGGTATGAGTTCCGCTACTTTACTTTGTAAATGTGTTTTTCCTGTTCCGGAACTTCCCAAGCTGATGCAGTGCAATGGATTTGAACTTTTACGACTTGTAAATATCAAGTACATTAAAAGTCTGTTGGTTTCTTCTCCAATAACTCCGCTATTTCCGATTAGCTCATTTGTAAGTTGTAATAGGTTTGGCTCTTTAAGTAGTTTTATGGCTTCGGTTTCTTCCTTTTTGGTTAATTCTCTAATCGTAAATTCGTTTTCGTCTTCTTGCTCTAATTCTGATAGGCGATAGGTTTCAAGTTCGTTGGTTAATTCCTGTAATGTTCTGCGTACTATACTTGTTCCTATTTCTATACGTTCTGCTACTTTTCTAACTAATTTCTCAACTTGATTATCGTTATATAAATCAATATTATGACGCAATTTTGTGTGGTGTTCCTTTTTATTAATGCTTAAGGTTACTCGTAAACTGTCTAACTTATTCAGCTTTATACCGCCTAAAACGTGCAATTCTAAATGATTTGTGATGTATTCGTAGTTATTGGTATTGGTTGTGTTTAACATTGTTAAAAAAGTTTATTCCTACATATTTGTAGCAAAACTATAATATCTTAATGAAACAAGCAAGCATAATTTGATTTTAACCTACAAATATTGTTTGTATATTTGAAGATTATTATTAAATACTGTATAAAAACATACATTTATGACTTTTGGTGAGCGCTTAGCAATTGTTAGAAAAAGACGTAAGATGTCTCAAGCTGATGTTGGTAAAATTATTAACATTAATGGAGATGCTTATGGAAGATATGAGCGTGATGAAGTAAAGCCAACTATTGAGATGGCTAACAAAATTGCTAACGCTTTAAAAATAAGCTTAGATTACCTTGTTGGCAACACTAATATAGAACTTGATACAGAGACTTTAAAAAGAGTAGAAGATATTTCTAAGTTCTCTAATGATAACAAAAAGCATATTTATATTTTATTAGATGCTTTAATTCGGGACTTTAAAACTAAACAAGCTTATTCCTAAAGCTTAAAAATATAAATATTTTGGACTAATATTTGTATTAAACTAAGTGTTCTCTAGAAAACACAATAGAGCTATATATAGATCATGAAGAATATCGAACTTACTTTTAAAATAGAATTAGCAATAAATTTATTAACAGAATTAAAAAAACCCATCATATACGATGACATTCTTAATGCATTTATGATAAATGGTATAAACAAAGATTTAGCTATAGACATATATCTGTTTTTACCTATGATTTTTTGCAAAAAAATGTTGCCAACTGTTAATTTTCCTGATAATTATTTCGAACAAGATAATCTTGGTAATAAAATTAAAAAAAAATATAGCCAAAATGAAAGGTATAGAATTATAGAAATTGAAGTAGATAATTACATAAAAAAATCCCCAAATAAAAATACTATTCTTAAAGTCGCTAGTATAAGTGCTGAATTTAACGTTATTAATAAGTTTTTATTAGATGGAGCAAAACTTGAAGACATTAAGCTTAATGAAGCTATTGTTTTAAAATAAAAGTTTTTTCAAATTAATTTTATTTTCCTTTTTAATATCTACATTGAAGCATGTCTTTTTAATAACACGTTGTATGTTCTCAGGCAAATCCTGAAGTTTTAATACAGTACTTGGACTTGATACTAAATGATAATTAGCGTCTTGAAGGTTATTCAAGACGCTTTTATCAAAAGAATAAATACCTTTTTTAGTAATTGAAATAAAATCAAAAATAATTCTTTTCAATTTTTCATCATCATGGATTCCTGTTATAGATTTAACTTTTTCATTTATGAAATAATCTTCGCTAATATTGGGGATGCCATTAAAGTATTCTCTTAAGTTATAATTTTTATCATTTTTAATTTCATTAGGCAAAATGCCTCCTCCTGAAGCAACAAATACTATTACATCATTTTTATCTATAAAAAACCAATCTATATCTATAAATTGTTCCAACATTATTAATTATCTAATTGAGGAAAAATTGAAGTGCAATTCTCGCAAGCTGGTATGACTTGTCCATTTCTAGGTCTAACAGCAGGAGTAAATTTCACTTGAGTTGGTGTTGCTTTCGGGTTTTTTAATAATACTTCATTAGCTGCTCTAAATTCTCCACAGCATCCAACTGTATTCCCTGACGCTGTTTTAGTACCTACACCTCCAATTTCGTCTGCAGCCTTACTCAGAGATGGTGCTATAACTTCTGGTGCTTCTCCACTAGTAGCAATTGCTTTTGTCCCATTAACTTCCGCGCCAACAAGTACAGAAGGTTTCTGACCAGTAGCTTGTAAATTATCAACTGTAGTAGCTGTTCGTGCTAATAATTCTCCACTTACTTCAGTATTCTCAACAACACTAGCAACTTTATTTGCTGTAGAACGCAATCCTGCTGCAAGACCTACGCCAGAACCACCCATTTGAGCCTGTATTCCAAAGAGAGCCTTAGCTGTCTTTGAATGATCAGCAATTGCTGCGGAAGAAGTTTCTGCAACACTTTGAGATACTTGAGTAACAATATTACTTGCTCCCTGAATACTATTTCTTGCTGATTGAGTATAGCTATTTGCAGATTGACTTGTTCTTGTTGTTAACGCACTCCCTCTGTTTTGTAATGATCTTGCTGCACTTATCGCTCTTTTAAACATTTTTTTAGGATCAATACTTCCTTGTGGCATCATTCCATCAGCATCTAAAAAATAAATAGGATTATCAAACGCATAATTGTATGGACTATGTCTACGCATTTGCTCCGCTAATGGATCAATATTCATCCATCTACCAAGAGCTGGATCATAATTACGAGCTGTAATATCTATCCAGTTAAGACTAAGCTCGTTTTGTTCTTCTTTCCCACCAAAGCCGTAGTTATGACTTCTACCATTTACCACGTTATTGTAACCTTTATGTTGAAGTCCAAAAGGATAGACGTTTATGCGTTTTTTTCAACTATGGCTCATTTTCGAGCGGT
>JAHDBM010000049.1:22713-24074 GCA_020630395.1 Flavobacteriales bacterium | reverse complement strand
TTGCGAATGATGAAATGGCTTTGTCAACACGTAAGGCGCATTAGAAGCATCTATTTTTAGTTTGATATTCTTCACATGTTCTTCTGGTAAAACGGTTACTCCAAAAGTGTTCTTATAGTATTCATCTGCATTAAAATTTTCATTACTATAATCAATAGCTAAATCAATGTCTATTTCCTCCATTCTGTCCAATGCTAACGTCATCATCTTTTCTCCTTTATTGTTCTTACCAACCAAAAACCACCTATTATTAAATTTCTTCAAAATAAAAGGGTGTAATTTTATAACAGAAGCATCCCTTGCTTTAAATGATTTATAGGTAATAGATAACACCATTTTTTTTAAGATCGCTTGGTATAAGGTATCTAAATGTTTTAATCCTTTAAGGTTTTCATTTTTATCTAAATGAATGATAGATGCCTGATGTGTTTTTTCACTATATACTTTATCCTCTAACCTTTGAATAATTCCACCCAATTCAGAAAATAAAGAAAAGTCTTTAAACTGCTTTAGCATTTCAACAGTCTCAGAAAGCACATGCATATCATTTTCATTTAACGGAATATCAGTAATCGAAAAATCGTCATCTTCGTATTTATAATACTTTTTATCGTACACAACAATTGGAGCGTTATATCCCAATTTATCGCTACGCATCATTTGAATATCCAATTGAACTGTTCGCTTACTAACCGAAATATCTCTTCCTTCGTATTCATACAAAGCATCTGAACAAGCTTCAATTAAGTCGTTTAGTGTCCATTGTCGATAATTGTTTTGCAAACAATTATCAATGGTTTTGTATCTTATTAATGCGTTTTTATTTAATGCCATAATTTAAATTTAATTATTCTACGCAAAATAATTGCGCACATAGATTAAATATTTGTTTCAACAAAAACAAACAACATGAAAATTAACGGACATACATTAATCGAATTAGGTTACGAACAAGGAAAATGGTTTAGAGAAGCTATTGCCTACATTAATGAAAATGAATTAACTGGAGATGCTATGAAAGCATACTTAGAAGAAGTAAGTCCAGCTCCTCATATTCCATTAAAGGAAAACTATGTTGATTTTAACATCAACATAAAAGCCGAAAACGAATTAGAAGAAACAAATGTAGAATCGGTTGTTAATTCCATGAAGGTATTAATGAAAACACCTACAGTTGTAAATGGAGCTGTTATGCCAGATGCTTGTCCTACAGGTCCAGCAGGAACAATACCAGTTGGTGGAGTTGTAGTAGCTAAAAATGCCATACACCCAGGAATGCATAGTGCTGATATTTGCTGTTCGGTTATGCTTACGGATTTTGGTAAAGCTGATCCTAAAGCGGTATTAGATGCTGCTCATTC
>JAHDBM010000049.1:20911-22613 GCA_020630395.1 Flavobacteriales bacterium | reverse complement strand
AAAGAAAACCATACGGTTTTGCATAATGCTACACTTGAAAAACTTGGTTTAGAAGCTGAAAACAGATACTGGAACGAACATAACTTTGTATTTAAAGATGGTGATTTATTTTACCATGCTAAAGGTGCTACACCATTAGATAAAAAGTTTATGCCAGATATTACTGGTCCTCGTTTAATACCGTTAAACATGAGCGAACCAGTATCAATTGTAGATGGTGAAACTACTGAATCTAACTTAGGATTTGCACCTCATGGAGCGGGTAGAAACATGAGTAGATCTCAGCATAAAAGAAACAAAGTTGGTAGAACCAATGAGGCAATATTATGGGACGAAACCGAAGGGTTAGATGTACGTTTTTTCTCGAATGAAATTGATATTTCTGAGTTACCTTCTGCATACAAAAATGCACAAACTGTAAGAGAACAAATGGAAGAATATAACTTGGGTAAAGTTATAGATGAAGTAATGCCTTACGGGTGTATTATGGCAGGAGACTGGGAGAAAAATGCTCCTTGGAAAAAGAGGAGAAGGAAAAGATAGATTAATTGTATCGGGAGCTTATGAATAAAGTTCTCGATACAAGTTGTAGTTCCTCTAAATCACTCGAACTGACAAATCAAAACAAGTATGCATTTGTCAGTTCGAGTGAATAAAATAATGAGTTATAACGAATGATTTTATTAGTATCGAGAAGTAAATAGCAAACTATGTCAAAAATAGATTTAAGGAATACTAAACAAAGTAAACAAATTTCTGAATTAAAAAATCAGCTGGAGAAATCTGGATGGAAAATCATTAAAGAAAATGAAAGAGAATTTGAAGGTAAACTTAAATGGAAATTGAAAGATAAAACTCCTAATCTCATTTATTCTTGGGCAATTAACAGAAATCCAAGCTATGACCCAATTTGGCTAGACTTTATAGGTTATAACGATTATATGACTTACGAAACTCACATTAATGACTGCTCATGCTGTAAAATTAGGCAACATGAGGTTAGGCTGCATTTTACTAAAGACAAAGGGTTAAGAGTTAATAAAGCAATGTTAGAATGGAAAAATAGTCTGAATACATTTCTAATGGATTTAGACCAAATTGAAAAAAGTCAATAATAAAATTACAATGAATAGAGTTCTCGATACAATTTTGATTACCATCAAAACCCCTCTAACTGACTAGCAAAAACAATATCCATCTTGTCACTTCGAGTGAATAAAATAATGAGTGATAACGAATAATTTTATTAGTATCGAGAAGTAAATAATAAACTATTAAAAATGAAAACCCTACCTGAGTCTACATACGAAATTCTATTATGGAAACACCTTGGCAAATCAGTAGATGAAGCATGGATTAATTGGGCTTATGAAATGCTTCTTACTGGTTATGAAAATGAATACTTAATTGAGTTAGCTGGAGAACAAAAACCTTATAATCAGTTTGAATTAAATGACCTAACTGATAGAGTTTTTGAATCTTTGGGATTGGATATAATAAGTGAAAAAGCAATTTTTGTTAATTATGTCCGATCAATTATAAAGCAAGTTCTTGTTGGAAAAATGAGTATTGATAGTGCCTTTATTAAATTCAATGACCTATATTTTCATTCTAATTTCGAAGATGAATTGTTGGATATTCGATTGTTGTCTTATGCAAAACAAGAATTAGAGTACACAACATGGCAATCATATTGGGAAGG
>JAHDBM010000049.1:0-20811 GCA_020630395.1 Flavobacteriales bacterium | reverse complement strand
TGTCTTATGCAAAACAAGAATTAGAGTACACAACATGGCAATCATATTGGGAAGGAGCTAATCGCGAAAATATAGATGAAATTTGTCTTAATTATTTTAAAAAATGGTTAGGTGAAAATGATTATATCAGCCCATTTCCAAAAAAATAATTGCATTTTAAAAAAATCTTACTACTACGTAGTAATTGGCAACCCTAAAAAAAATATCTGCGTTAAGTGTTTGGAAATAAGAAATTTTTCACCTTACCTTTGTGTAACGAAAACAAAAAGAATATAAATTTTTAAACTAAAGTATAACATGTTAAATCTTAATTTACATACAACCGTTCTTGCAAACCCAGGGTTTGGAAAGAACATGCTTTGGATATCTTTTTGCATGAGTTAACAAAACTTCAAAATCGCATAATTGAAAAGTCCGAAGCTAACGTTTCGGACTTTTTTTATGACTCTCATTTTCCAAGTCTGGAAACAATTAATCAACTACGTATAATTTTTCTTGCTATTGCAAGAGCAAAAATCAATAACAATGAAATACGCTATTAAAATCTAAGAGTTCAGTTTAGCAGGAGCGTTTACTGGATTCGATCGAAAACAAATTAAAAATTAAATATCCCTCAAGGGTTTAATGGGTTAAGAAATGAAACCAGTTCATATAAAAGAACGCAGGCGAAAAGAGGTTCGGCAAGTTTGGAAAGACATACGTGCAAATTGGGATGAACAAAAAGCACTAGGATATAAAAAACTAGCACAACCTATTCGACATGGTTGGTATAAAGAAATAGTTATTACAACCAATGTAGAACGATATAAAAATGAGCAATACATATTAGAGGTTTTCGAAAAGATAGAGAAACTCTATTGGGGAAGAAACAAAAAGGAATGTGAAAAGCATTGGGATAATCAAACATCTAAGGCAATGATCTACCTAAATTTTCCAACCATCAGTAAAAAACAATATGGAAAGCTCTCTAAAAAAGCGCAAAAACTATGTACATCATTTAACTATCGGGAACATAAAAAGTGGAGAACTAGATATTATATCAAAATACCAAAAAACGCCTACAAAATAAAATATACAAGAGCTTACAACACGCATGTTAAAGTAATAGATCCTTGTCTTATTAGTGAAGAGTCTTTGTTATGGCATAAACTAGAAAAGAAAGGGTATTACGAAGCAAACATAGGCTTGGAGTATGGATACAAATACATAAACGAATTGCTAAAAAAAAGAAAAGATAGACATCTATCTAATCAACAATTAGCTCGTTTTAAAAACACTTCGTCAAGAAGTATAATAGATACATTATGGGAAAGAAACTAAAAGGGAAAGACCTAATAAAATTAGGATTCCCGCAAGACAATACGATTAATATAACACTAGGTCAAATAAGTAGATACCGAAAAAAAGAAAGCAAAGAGAAGATTTTAAACGAAGCAAAAGATGTATTTCTTAATCCTGAAAAGTATGAAGGAAATCACATTTGGGGAAAAGTTGCTGAGGCATTAAAAGATCCTGTAGAAATAAAAAAGCACCAATTAAAATCAACTCGTGTGCCTTTTAAAATTTACGGAGAAGATGAAATTGCTGATGCAGCAAAGTACCAACTGTTCGATTCTTTAAAACTTCCTGTTGCTGTGCAAGGTGCTTTAATGCCAGATGCGCATCATGGTTATGGATTGCCAATTGGAGGAGTTCTTGCAACCGATAATGCTGTAATTCCTTACGGAGTTGGAGTTGATATTGGATGTAGAATGGCGCTTTCTATTTTTCCTATTCCGGTTTCGTACTTAAAAGGAAAAAAGGATCAGTTTAAAAACCACCTAGCGGAGCATACCAAATTTGGAATGTACGAAACGCATAAGGTAAAACATGATCATGAAATATTTTCGAGAACAGAATTTCAAGATATTCCTTTATTAAGAAGACTTAAAATAAAGGCGTATAAACAGCTTGGAACTTCTGGAGGAGGAAATCACTTTGTGGAGTTTGGAACGGTTTCCATTACGGATCCTAACAAAGAGTGGGATTTACCTGTTGGAGATTATGTTGGGTTATTATCGCACAGTGGTTCACGTGGGTTGGGAGCAAATATTGCAAAACAATACACCTACTTGGCTACCAAACAATGTCCGTTACCAAAGCAAGTGCAGCATTTAGCTTGGCTTGATTTAAATACACATGACGGACAAGAATACTGGTTAGCCATGAACTTAGCTGGTGATTATGCGAAAGCATGTCATGATAATATTCATAAACGAATGGAAAAGCTACTAGGAACAAAAACGCTTGCTACTATAGAAAGCCATCACAATTTTGCATGGAAAGAAATAATAAATGGTAAAGAATGTATTGTTCATAGAAAAGGTGCTACTCCAGCAGCCAAAGGTGAACTGGGAATTATTCCGGGTTCTATGACAGCTCCTGGTTTTATTGTAAGAGGGCTAGGAAATGAGGGGAGTTTAAATTCTGCATCTCATGGAGCAGGAAGAGCTTATTCCAGAAGTGAATGTCATGAACATTTTACCAAAAGTGAAATTAAAAAGCAATTGAAGTTGCACGAAGTAGAACTTATTGGTGGAGGAATTGATGAAGCGCCTATGGCATATAAAAACATTAATCGTGTAATGAAAAACCAAGAAGAATTGGTTGAAGTAGTGGGCAGTTTTAAACCAAAAATTGTCCGAATGAATTATTAAATGCTAGCCAGCATTAAAAAGATAATGCTAGCTAATAAAAATCAATATTATGGGAGCACCACATAACAAAAAAAGATATGGAGAAAAATGGCCGGATTATAGAATTAATCAAGGCTTAGAAATTTTAGAAAAAATAAAACCATTGGTAATTATTTCTGGCGGTTGGGCTTGGCACTTTATGTCTCCTAAAAATCATACAGAATATAAACATGCACATGACCACAAGGATATTGATTTGTTTGTGAATCCAAGAAATGTTCCACAAGTAATGACAATTTTACTTGCAGAAAACTTCAAAAAAGTATGGACGCGATATTACAATAGACCTAGCAATGAAAATTTTAGACGATATGAAAAAATAGTTAGTCTGGATGATGATAGAGAAACAAGAATAACAATTGATTTTTTTGAATCAGCTAATCTACCATTTATATTAATTGATGATTGGCAAATAGTGCGACCAGATAAACTACTAAGTTTTTATTCGAATATACATTCTAGTGATAAGTGCTGGGCAGTTCAAGCAGCTATTGCATTATTAGCACTAAACAAAGAAATAATTGGAAACAAACTATTATCAGAAAAACCGAATTAAAATGAACACAAAAACTATACAATTTACAGCAGGTAGGGGGCCATCAGAATGTGAATGGTTCGTATATAAAGCTTTTAATTATTTCGAAAAAAAATGCCAAAACAGTAATATAAAGGTGGCGATAAAAGAAATGATTAGAGGTAAATACGACAATTGCTTTCAGTCAATAACTATTGAAATAAAAGGTGAACAAGTAGCAACATTTATACAACCTTGGTTAGGTTCAATACAATGGATTGGAAACTCTCCTTTTAGAAAAAATCATAAACGAAAAAACTGGTTTATTGGTTGCAATCAGATAAATACAGAAACTGCATTGTCTCTAAAATCGAAAGACTTATTGTTTCAAGCAATGAGAAGTTCTGGACCTGGAGGCCAACATGCCAATAAAGTAAGTTCGGCTATTCGAGTTATTCATAAACCAACTGGGATAATGGCTGTTTCGAGTGACAGTAGATCTCAATTGCAGAATAAAAAACTTGCTATTGCACGTTTGCAAGAAAAAATTGAGGCCAAAAACAGGAAACAAAAAGAAGAAACAATTGAACAAAAATGGAATAATCATCTTCAATTAGAACGAGGGAATGCTTCCTTAGTTTTTAAAGGAGAAAAATTTAAATTAACATGACGCTTGCAACAAAATATTTATTAGAGGCAATAGATCATTACCCCTACGATTTGCCACAAACAATGGAAGCATTGGATTATGCTTTATCGTATGGAGATGATCAAGCACATGCTCTTTTATTAAAAGGACGTGTATTTGCCGAACAACTTAAGGACTATATAACAGCTATTGATTATTATGAGGATGCATTAGCAGCCGACATGTATTGCTTACAAATTTACCCTTACTATATCTCTTCTCTAATATCTTTAGAAAAATATAAAGAAGCGTTTAAGTTAATTGATTACACATTAACGATTAAAGGAATTGATAAAGGAGTAATCTATGCAAAAAAAGCTCTGCTATATGAATATAAACATCAGTATAAAAAGGCCATAAAAACTATTAAGTTGGCTAAAACTGAAACGTATAATAGTGATTATATGAATTACTTAAATGAAGTAAACAAACGAGTAAAACAGAAACAAAAAAAGCAGAAGAAACAATAAATAGTTCCTTCTGCTTTTCTCTCTTAAACAACATCACTCCAAGATTATTTTACCAAATAGTCGACTCAGAGAAAAAGATATCCCTAAGGGATAAACAAAATTGATTAAAAAGCTCTTACAGCTCTAACATTGGCTGAATTCAACTTAGCAGCATTATATTGAGCCCCAAAAGAAAAAGATTGCATAACACTTAGATTTGCATTTCCATTTATCTCTGAAGAACTCCAGTAATGAAGACCAAACCCAGTACCTCCATTTGCAATAGATGCATTTTCAACAGTTGTTTTATTAATGTACATTTCATTTAACTCGTGTTTTGAAGGAAGAAACCAATCTGAAAATCCATTTAACGTTAAATCATCACACATTTTAGCTGCATATACTCCTAAACCTTGAGAGGCAACAATCATTGTTGTATTAGATTGTCCACTTCCAATAATGGTATCAAAAGCCCCAGTAACAGAAGTGTTATTAGACCATCTTACTGTAGTACCAGCAGTTTGGTCATCCACAGCACAAACCAAACCACTCCATGGATCTGATGGATCTATCCAAAATACAATTCCTCCATGTCTAAAATCTCCTATTTGAGGTGGCGTTACTAACGCTATTAGATCAGCTAAGTTAGCACTAGATAATCCTGCTAAACTATCTGCTGTTTTTGCATGCAAAGCATAAGGGACACTTAATAGTTGACTTGTTCCAGTTACATCATAACTTGCATTGTTATCTACATCTATTTCTGTTTTAACAAAATATTTATCTCCGCCCCAATCAATGTTTTCAAAAATACCACTTAAAACGGTTCCTCCACCTATCTCAATACTTAATAAACCATTTGCATTTGTAGTAGGTGTGTGTGTTTCCTCATAAACTACTGTCCCAGTAATAGTAGATTTTAATAAACTTATTTTAATAGGAGTCGTACTATTCACTACTAAATTATCAGTTGCATCACGTACGACAGCTTGGTAGCTAAATTTCTCTGGTGCTTGGGAAAAGCTGTTTACCATGAGCATTATTCCGCTTAATATTGTTATTAATTTTTTCATCACGCTTAGTTTTTAATTATTTTGATATTCTTATTTAGATTATGTTTTCCTGTTACTTTTAAATTGTATATCCCATTACTTAAGTGTTCTGTTTCTATAATTGTAGACCCATTATTAAGTACACCTGATAATAGTAATGCTCCTTGATTATTATATAAGCTATAAGACATGGTTGTATTACCGCTCGATTTTAGTGTTACATTTCCACTTGTCGGAATAGGATAGGCTACTATTTCAATTTTAACAACAGATGGAGTCATAATTCCAGTTGTGTATTGATCTTCGGCTCTTTGAACTCCTTCGAATAATGTTCCTCCTGAATTAGCTATTGTTTTAGTTGTTATTTGGCCTACACTATAGCTAATACTTCCCGATCCCGATAAATCTCCTCCGGAACTATTTACACTATTTTGGCTGTAACCTATATTGACAAGACCAACTACAGCAATTAATAAATACTTCATATTATAATGGTTTATATTAAACTTTAATTTTAAAAAACTTATGTCTAAAACTACTGTAGAACATAGCACTAGTAAAGAGGTAGTCTATTTCTGTTTAAATTGAATAGATATTCGTCATGTTTAAATAGATATTCGTGAGATAAAAGAAATCATCATTCAGTAAATTATTTTATATACCTTTGTATAATAATGACTAGAAACAGTTTACATATTCTTTTTTGCCTTGAGCTTCGACCGAGTGCTTATCAATCGAATTATGTTGATAAACAAGGACGATATGTAACTTTATGCGAAAATATGAACTGATTTTATATCCATTTTTAAACTAAAAGCGAAGCGTCCAATATATTGGACGCTTTTTTTTTGATTTTTTTTTACTAAAAACAACTGATGAAATAAGAAACTAAAAAATAGCATTTGAAACAAGAAATAATTGAGAGACAGTCGATTGTAAAAACATGTAATATCTACCAATAGGTGGACAGGGAGAAAACCGTCTATATTTTAGCTTAAATATTTGATTATCAATAAAATAAATTGATTTTTTATTTGTTTTTTAAAAAAATGATTTTGATATTTGCAGAGCGAAAACAATAAATATGTATAGCATTATACACATGAAACATTTTAAATTAAATAACAAACAAATTATAGAAACACTTGGGTATATACTCCCGAGTCTTCAGCTAGAAGCATTACGATTATGTTATCCCTCTTCGCAGAAAATATATAACCAGGAGAATTGCCTTTTATGATCTATTGATATCTATCAATAATTATAAAGCGTCTCCTTACCGAGACGCTTTTTTTGTGTCTCAAACTTTGACTTATTGATAAAAATAAAAAACGGAAAGGCAAGCCAATTGGTGGTGGCCACAGTTTTGAAAACTGTTCGGAGATAATGACTCGTGTGGGTTCGACTCCCACTCTTTCCGCATAAAGACAAGATGGCTGAACGGCTAAGGCAACAGACTGCAAACCTGTTTTGTGTAAGTTCGAATCTCACTCTTGTCTCTTTTATGGAAGTATTGAGCAATTGGTTGGCTAGCCAGACTGAAATGAGCTGGCGAATTCACTGAATACCTTTAAATATAAACACGTTAATGAAGTAAAATCTGGTTTCTTCGGAACCTGTAGGTTCGAAATGCGAAGCATTCAGTGAACACAATTAAAATATACACATTAGTGAACTAATCCTACTGCTTCCACTTGTTTTTTTGTTCTCGATATAATTTTAGCTGTTCGCAAAAATCACTCGAACTGACAGAAAAAATGTTGGAACATATTACATGGGAATATAGTTTAATGGCAAAACATTGGGGGAGAGCTCCAAAGCTGCATGTTCGATTCTTGCTATTCCTACTTTTTACAAGTGCCGCAATAATATCCTATTGATTTAGATTAACTGTCTCTTAATTTAATTGTCCTATCTACTGGATCGGCACTACTCAACTGAGAAGATAACGGAGGTTGTTTACTCGCCTTGGACGCGAGAGGTCGCAGGTTCGAATCCTACTTCTCAGACGAAGAAACCAAAACAAGTTTACTTAAATTTGGTTCGGGCTGAGCAATTGCAGGAAAGACTATGTCAATCCTGCTTCTCAGACAAAATAGAAATATAGTTTAACGGATAGAATATTGGGTTACGAACCCAAAGGTGAGAGTTCGATTCTTGCTATTTCTACAAAAAATACTGTGAGTATTTATATATGGGAAGATAACGAAGGCTGTTTACCCGCCTTGGACGCGGGAGGTTGCAGGTTCGAATCCTGTTTCCCATACAAAAAAGGCTCCATTAGCATAATGGATCCTGCATCCGACTTTCTATCGGAAGATAAGGATTCGGAATGCTAAGCATTCAATTAATATGGACTGAACAAATGTAATAGTAAATAAAGAACAGCATCTTAACACATGCAGAAGTGACGGAATTTGGCATACGCGCCTGTCTTAGAATCAGGTTTTTGAGAGTTCGAGTCTCTCCTTCTGTACTTTTTTTATTTAATAAAAAGCCATACAAACCAAAAGGGTTCTCCTTTCTATTCAACCATTTTAAAGCCTGACTTCACAAATTTTACAATAGGTTTATGTGAAATCCAAATGGCAAGACATAAAATAATAAATGATGGTAAAGTAAAGTGAAAAGGTTCACTTATTCCATCAAACAAATTGAACCATCCAAACGCAATATGAGAGCCAACAGCTCCAATCAATAGAGGTATTACAATTATGCCTCCATAAACTCTAAATGATACTTTTTTAACTCCAATGAGATATAAAATTCCACAAATAAGCTCTATATATCCAACAGAGTTTAACATTATATCTGGTAAAGGATAAACATAAAAATGTACAGATGGCCCATAACGTAGAATTTTAAAAGATGCGGAAAGTATCATTAATATAAACATAGCATAGCATCCAATTTGTTTCTTATTAAGTGATTTCATATTGTATAAGTTTAGCTACTACAAATGAAAGACTAAAAAGTCACAATAAATTTTACATATGTTAAAAAATTAGATTTCAGCCCGAATTCTACTCAATGTAACTTGTGAAATTCCTAAATAAGCAGATAAATCTTTTAAGCTAATAAAAAGCTAGCTGTTTAACCCGCTCTGATTACAACAATGTCCCTCTAATCCAATTGGCAGAGATAGTAGACTTAAACTCTACAGTCCCAATTCGAATCTGGATAGGAATTTAAAATGCCCCGTAGTGTAACGGCAACACCCAAGATTTTGAGCCTTGTACTACAGGTTCGATCCCTGTCGGGGCAATTTTTTATAGTGTCTTTAGCTTATTCGGTAAAGTGCTTACCTGTGAAGCAAGAGAACAGGGGTCGATCCCCGAAGACACCCTTTTAGTTATAAAAATTATTCTAATATTCCCATTTAGGATCTTATTAAAAAAATAAGATTTAAAAATAACAAATTGTTAAAAACAAAACTTTTTTGTTATAAGCATAGGTTGTGAGAACTAATTTTATACCTTTGCAAATAAATTAGATCAAAAAACCTAACCATGCAATCAAAAAAAATGATATTATGTTGTTTAACCTATATTCTACTAATGTTAGAATCTACTTTAGGTTATGCTCAAAGTGCTATTGTTCCCAGAAATTATGAAACGCAAAAAAAGGAATCTGAACAATTAAAAAATGATTCAATAAAAAAAACAAAAAATCAAATTGAGCAAAAAATTGAGAACTACATCTTTAGAGGTGCAATAAAAGATCAAACAATTCCAGTTGTATTTCATCAAGTTTATGGAGCTGAAAAAAACAAATTAACTCATACCAATATACTAGATCAATTAAATAAAGTTAATGAAGCTTTTCAAATTGATGGATTGCCAAGCATAACGTTTTGTTTAGCCAAAAAAAACAACAAATTAGGCATTGAATACTCAAAATTCATTTTACAAAGGTTCGACACTGCTTTTTGGAAACCTAATGAGTTCCTAATTGTTACAATACTACCTCTTAATGATACAATTGCTGGTTGGTCTTTAATGCCATGGATGAAAATAGAAAACACTCATGTAACAATTAATAGAAGTTTTTTTGGTATGCAAGAGGTAGCAAAGTTTAAACGCTATAATGAAGGTGCTACACTTATCCACTTACTAGGAAATTCTATGGGTTTATATGATTTATGGTATCAAAATGGAAAAGATGATAAAGTATATGACACGCCTCTACATAATGACCCAAATGACGAATGCCCTGCAGACGGACATGTTAATACAATAGACGGAAAACTAGAGCTTTACTTTAACTACATGGATAACACTAATGATAAGTGTTTATATAGTTTTACTCATGGCCAAATTAGAAGAATATTAGCCGCAAACTTAATTACAAAGAGTAAAATACTAAGAA
Source organism: Flavobacteriales bacterium (assembly GCA_020630395.1). Lineage (GTDB taxonomy): Bacteria > Bacteroidota > Bacteroidia > Flavobacteriales_D > CAJJDF01 > CATLPG01. Next base: position 11,005 of record JAHDBM010000049.1, on the reverse strand, counting down.
ATAAAAATATTGATTGTGATGCAGAACCAATAGATATTTATGACGAGAATTATTACCCTAATATAAATATTGCTGTATCCCCAAACCCAACTATAGATAATATTACTGTTACGCTTTCAGAAGAATTAATGGAAGATTTTTCTATAAAAGTAATAGATGCACAAGGAAAAACTAAGCTAGAGACATCAATAAAAGGTAGAACAAAATTCTTAAACCTTGAATCACTTTCTGGAGGAATATACACCATTGAAGTAAATGTTAATCAACAAATTATTACTTCAAAATTTATCAAAAACAACTAATAAACATTTTATAAAAAGAAAAAAATGAAGTCTACTCTTTTAATTTTAAGTTTTATAATCACTATTAATCAATTTCTTTCTCAAGCATCTCCTTCGGCAGCTAGCTTGGGAACATATGGTAATAGTCCTGTTAGTCAATATACAGGAAGTCCAAACATAAGTATTCCAATTGGATCTGTTAAAGAAGGCTCATTAGCTACATCTGTTGGTTTATCTTACCACCAAGGAAACTTAATTGTTAACACTCCTGCATCAATGGTTGGAAAAGGTTGGTCACTTATAGCTGGAGGAGTAATATCACGAGAAGTACAAGATAAACCAGATGACGAAGGCCTAACAGGATATCAAAATAACTTAGTATTTGATCTTGATGATGACTCAGATCATGAAGCTACCCATATTAACAAAGATCTTGAGCCAGATATGTACAGCTTTAATGTAAACGGGTTGTCTGGTAAATTTTATTTTGATAAGAATGGACACGCCCACTGTATTCCAAGAAGTGATATAAGAATAAGTAGATTTAGAGAAAATGGAAAAATAATTGGCTTTACTCTTATTGATGTTGATGGAACCAACTACTTTTTTGGAAGGTTTGCAGGAAGATATGCAATTGAAACAAGCTCAACAGAACAATATGAATATACTATAGACCAAAATGGAAATACCGTTAAAAATAGAAATAGAATAATAAAAGACACAATCATTACAAGTTGGCACTTGCTTGCTATGCAAGATTATAATTTAGACTATAATCTAAACTTTTATTATGAACAAGAATCTTATTTAGTAAAAACGCCTGCAAGAAATACTTTTCGATTCAAAAATTATGAAATTGACGAATCAATAACTGATGATTCAAGAAATCTTAATGGGGTAAAAGAAAGAAGCCCTACCAGTATTTATGGGGTAAATGGATCAGTTGCTGCTAATACAAGTAGCACAAGATTTTCTTATCGTATAGAAGATTATGGTGCTAGACATAATTATGATGTAAACCTTATTAAAGGAGTTCGATTACAAAAAATTGAAAGTGACCTTGACATTATTGAATTTGAATATGAAAATGCTCGTGAAGACATAGATAGATGGGGTAACCATGCATCAAACTTTATACCTTATACACCATACGATATACCTAGAGAACTAAATAAAATTATTACTAAAAACATTGGTGCATCAGCTAATAGTGGTAATAATTCATTTTGTAAAGAATATATTTTAGCATACGAATATACCCATGATGATGATATTAATTTATTGAACAACCCAACTGATGTTGCCGAAAACAAAAATTTATTTCTAAAAAGTATTCAAGAGGTATCTTGTGATCAAAGCATACAAATGCCTCCCTACGAATTAACGTATCATTTTCCCGACTCATCTAATGATAACGAGCCATACTTTCCTAGTAGGTTATCAAAAGCTACAGATGAAATGGGATATTACAATGGAGCATCATTAAACAATTACCGATCAGATAATATCCCATCAAGAACAGAAAGACTTGTTGACCCAGTTACAAATCAAGTAATCGTCAAACATAAGGGTGGTGCCAATAGATCTGCAAATGAAGAAAAAGCAAAATATGGAGTATTAACAAAAGTTCAATATCCTACAGGAGGCTCAACTTCTTATGATTGGGAAGGGCATAGATATTCTTTTTTAGAACTATCTAATTTCTATACTCGCTTTTTACTTGAAGGGTGCGAATATGGTGAATTAGCTTGTTGTAATGAATTAGAAGATGAAGCTACTTATACATTTTCTTCAATGGAAGAACTAAGAAATAGCACGTTTACCGTGAATCTAGCTATTAATCATTTTATAAATGATGGTGGAAATGGTGGGCATCTTACACCTGTAGGAGGAAACGATCCAATTGATAATAATCACAACAATACAGGATCTCCATACGACTTAGAAGATTTTACCATAGAAGGTTGTAACGACCCAACTATTGATGGCCGAGCAAACATGACAATCGAAATTTTTGAAACTGCTACTAACGATTTAGCACTTACTCGGTCTTTTAATATCCAAAATCATGAAACTTACTCGGGTAATATTACATTCCCAATTAAAGAAGAAGATGGTACATCTCCATTACAAGGATTAACTGCTAATGTTAATTATAAATTTAAAGTTACTATAGAAGGTGGACCAGGTTCTTTAAAACTAAAAACACCATCAATCGTACCTGACCCTAACAAGCTTGCGCCTGGACTTAGAATAAAAAGGATAACAGTTGAAGATGGAATTGAAGAAACTGATAATGATATAATAACTGAATTTGAATATACTGTTGGTAATTCTACAGAGTCTAGTGGTGAAAGATTATTTGAACCTATTTTTAGCATGAATATTAATAAATTTGATTACGCTCAAAGAGAAGTCCCAAATTCAAGTAGCTGGAACCTTCACCATAGAGATGATGGAGTAAACTTACCTACATGGGCACGTGATGCATATTTTCAGAGAATATATTTTAGTGATCAAAGTTTTATGCCGTTAAGCGGATATAACGGGACACCTATTGCTTATACAGAAGTAAAGGAAGTTCATCTTCCTAGAAATGGAAAAACCATTTATAAGTTTAAACAAGAAATGCAAGATTGGGTTACTCCTAATGAACATAAGTTTCCTTTTACACCTCCAATTTTTAATCCATTTACGGGCCAAGTATCTGAAATAATTATGGTAGATGCCTTTAATAATGAAGTTGCCAAAACAACTTATACTCCCTACGATTCATATTGGAATTTACACTCAACCGAAAAACTGTACAAGATTGGAGAAATTGTATCATTTAGAAGAGATAACGGAGGTTTTGGAACCCATAAAGTAAACCTCATATCGTGTAGTGAATATTACATTAAAGATGGTTACTATCAATTGCAAACCATAGAGTCGATAAAAGATGGTGTTGATGTTAGAACCGATTATTATTACAATACAATTAACCCACACATTGCACCAGAAGCTAAAGTAACAACAAACAGTAATGGTAATAGAAGAGAAGAAGAATATTCTTATGCGTTTGATTTAGTAGATGATAGTACCTTGGCAGATGAAGTTTTACTGGCGTTAAACTTGCAAAACATACCTTTAAAAACAGAGGTGTTTAAACGAGTAAATGGAGAAAAAATACAAACTGGTGGTGTAAAAACAAAATTCGAACTTTTTGATGAAAATGGCGTGATGAATACTGCATCTTATCATCCATTAGTAGATGTATACGGTATTATTGATTACCGCCATATGTTGAACACACAAAGTCTATTTATGCCTAAACTATACCCACATGTTGGCTATAAATTTTTAGGAACACAAAACGTAGAAGACGATTATACAGGGAGTTGGATACCAACTGATACCTTAGTTCAATATGGAGACGGAAATATTTTAAGAACAAAAAAACCAGGATGGGGAGAACAAGTTATGACCTACGAAGATCATAAATTAATTAGTACATCTTTTAACGGTAATACATCTTATAGCGATTATTATCCCAATACCCGATTAGTATCTAAAATAACCTCTATTAGTGGCGAAGAAATTGATTTTGTTTATGATCAATTTGGAAGACTAATCACCAAAACAGAGGCTAGAGGTAACATCATTACAACCCACAGCTACCACATGGGCGATATAAAAAATGATGATTACCCTTATACAAGAACAAATGTGAGTTACACACAAATTCCCGAAAACCCTGTAGCAGACAAAGCTGCTCGAAATTACTTTGATGGTATTGGAAGAGTTATTGTTGCGGTAGATGAAAATGCTTCGGTAAATGGACTAGATTTGGTTAACATAACACATTATGATGAAGTAGGTAAAGATATTTTCCAATATCAAGAATTTGAAGGTGGAAACAATGGACAATTTCAATTATTCCCTGATCCAGCTATAGCAAAATATACACAATATGTATATGAATTGTCTCCATTAGGTAGATTAATGGAGGTAACACCTCCACAAGGAGAACCAACTTATTATTCATACGGACACAATTTATCCACAGATAATGTAAAAAACTTAGATAATGGAGGGTTCTTTCCAGAGGGTAAACTATTTAAAACAACAGTAATAACACCTGAAGGAAAAAAAACAATTACGTTTAATGACGTAGAAGGAAAAACAGTATTAGCAAGAACCACCTATCAAACAGTTAACGATCATCTAGATGCTTATACACAATACGATCATAAAGCTAGAATAATTAAAGTAATACCTCCCTCTGTTTCTACAAGTAATACAAATTCTGTTTTCTTAAAAAAATATGATGGGCAAGGTAATTTAATAGAGTTAAAATCTCCTGATAAAGGAATAGTTAAGTTTAGATATAACAGTCTTAACCAGCTAGTCGCAAAACAAACCAGCAAATTAAACAGTTTAAATAAATGGAACGTATTCGAATATGACACGAAAGGGCGATTAATTCGATCGGGTGATATCGATTTAAATGGAGAACCCAATGTTGAAAATTTATTAGCAACAAATATCTGGAATGAAACTTTTTACAGTAACTCTGGAACTAGCATTAACAAAGTGGTTCGACAAGAAACTGCCATGTTTAATGGATTTCAATTAACCTCCAATCGACTGGTAACTATAAATGATTACGATACATATGGAAGGTTATTACGTGTAGAAAAAGACAATCACCTTGGCGGTTCCAAAGTAACTGATAATTATGTCTATGATTTTGCAGGTAACATAATTAGTTGGCGTGTAACACAAAGAAAAACAGCTAACGCCAATCCAGTTGTAATTGAAAATGAAACAGCTTATACTCCTCAAGGCATAGCTACTGATGCTTACCAAACCATTAATGGACACACAGAACATTTATCACATAATACCTTTAATGCTGATGGAACAATTAGTCAAAGTCAAAACGGAGTTAATAATAACGGAGCGCTTCAAACAATAGATTATACCTACGAAAAAAATCATTTAGTGGGTATAAATGCAAACCCAACAGCTGATGATATTTTTAGTTTGTCATTCATTTATGAAACAAATAATACAAGTTTAACTGGTGTGAACACCTACCGAGATGGTAAACTATCAGCTATTAGATGGAAACACAGAAATGAATCCTGGAAAAACTATGATTATGGCTACGATTACATAGGTAGATTAACTGAAGCTATTTACTCTGAGGGTAATGGTAATCAATCTGTGGGCTTATATGATTGTTCTTATAGTTATGATGATCAAGGAAATTTGGAAAGGTTAATACGATATGGTGTAGGCTACAATAATATTGTTCAAGGCTATAATAGAGTAAAAGTTGATGATTTATATTATATGTATGAGAACAATTATTATAATAGACTTGAGCGCATTAGGGAATATAACTATTCTCCTATTTATACCCATCATTCTCCAGGTTATGAGTCTAAAAATCAATACTCCTGGAATGGTAATGAGAAATATTTATATGACTTAGATGGTAATATTACATATGATCCTAGTAGACAAATTAATATTTTGTACAATTATTTTGACCTTCCATATGAAATAGAAAAATCAGATCAAACTGGTAAAATACAATGGTTATTTGATGCTAATGGAAGTAGACTTCAAAAAACGGTTACTCACAATGGATCGATAACTGAAGTTACAGATTATATTGGCAGCTTTATTTACACAAATAATGATGAAACCATTAATGGTGGTTTTTATAGAGTTAACAACATACACAGTACGCCAAGATATGATTACTACATACAAGATCATTTAGGCAATACACGAGCAGTATATAGCGACCTAAACGATAATGGATCTATCGAGGACAATGAAATACTTCAAGCAACCGATTACTATCCTTATGGGATGCAGCATTTCAACATTAGAACAAGCCTTAATAACACAAATGCATCTAATGGACATGAAAACAATTATTTATATAATGGAATCGAATACGAATTTTCTTTCGATTTAAATTTAGGTTTTACCCGATATAGAACTTATGATCCATCTATGGCAAGATGGTATCAAGTAGATCCAAAGGGTTATGCAGTTGCGGCTTATTCTCCTTATGTAAGTATGAATAATAACCCTGCTATGTATGCCGATCCTCAAGGAGATTTAGGTATTATAGCTGCTATAGGAATTGGTGCTGTAATTAGTGGAATTGTTCAAGGAATAAGTAATCATAAGCAAGGTGGTAGTTTTGCCACAGGATTTATAGCTGGTGCTATTGTAGGTGGTGTAACTTCTGCTGCTACATCTGGTATAGGATCAGCAATTGGAGCTACTGGTTCGGCAGGAAAAGAGTTACTAAGAGCTGGAGCACACGGTATGGTAGGTGGCTTTGGTTCAATAATGCAAGGTGGTAGTTTTGGAAGTGGATTCCTAACTTCTGTTGTCTCTTCAGGATTTGGATCTTTAACCGATAATGCAAGTGCATTAGAAGCCTATGCGGCTGGTGCAGCATCTGGCGGAATTACGAGTGTTATAAGTGGAGGTAACTTTTTTGCAGGTGCAGGAAAAGGACTTGTTATTACTGCATTAAACCATAGATCACACAATGATCCTCCTTGCCCAGATTGTCCTATAAGCGCTTATCAAGAAGATCATGCCCCTGAAATAGTAAGAGGAGATGATGGTGTGTATTACCAAATGTCTACAGTTACAAATGTTATTATACATAAACCAGCCTTTAATAGGTGGGATTATATTACTCAAACCATGGCATGGACTGGTCATTCCTTAAACTTTTTCTCAGGTCAATTAATAAAAGATGGAAAATGGCGATCACTAGTAGATGGTAAGTGGAGAAGAAATAAATTAAATGGATCCAGTTGGGGTAAATATGGTGCAAGAGGACATACCGTAATTTTACAAAACAAAGTTAACAAGGTTGCAAATGGACTAGGTAAGGCCGGCACTGCGATTGGAGTTCTTGATGATTTAAACCAATATAGACAAGGAAGGCAGAGCGGTTTTGTTACATCAATTAAAGTTGGAGTTGCATTAATTAGTGAAGGTAAACACCCATATGCCAAGGCTCTAGGATTAGGATGGGACATTGCTGAAGCTGCTTCTCATACAGAATGGTATCAAAATTGGAAATCATCTACTCTAATACCTTTTGCTGAAAAAGTTGGTCTTAGAGATAAACCATTACCTCCTATCGTACCTACTAGGCCTGCGCCTGCCGGTACACCACTTGGATACATTATGACTAATAATTATTAAACACATGAAAACCCCTAATAAATCTAATTTGTTAGGGGTGTTTTTTAATCTAAACCTATCGTTTTATTACTTTATTGACCCCAATAAACCTATTGTCTTTTGATATATAAAATAAGTAAGCTCCTTTTTTTAAAAAGCTAATATCCATTGTATTCTTGACTAGTTTCATCTTATGTATATGATTTCCTACTAAATCGTAAATGGAAACTTCAAGGTGAGTTTGTTTAGTATTAAAATATACTGTTTGATTAGCAGGATTAGGAAATATCAGTATTTCTTCGAAGTTATTTTTACAAATGTTATTTGTCAAATTACAATAACTCCCGATATACGAATTAATATAATGTAAATTAATAAATTCATTTATTACATCAGTTAAACTATCAGCAAATAATGCTCTTGTTAACGAATCGAAACGGACATCTTGGTTACATTCAATTTGAATAGCATCTATCGTTCCTCCATTAACTGAACCATGACGATCGGTATTGTAACCTCCACTAAAATAGGGTTCTGTCCCTACGGGAAATGGATCTAGAATACTAGGAACTGCTGGTATTCCTTTGTTTTCATTAAGCGTTCCAAAACTATTTGGTCCTCTTAATAATTGTGAGTGAGATAAAGACAATAAGTTGTTTTGTGTTAATGATTTTATACTACTCATGTTTACATATTGAAGAGAGTCTAATGCAGAATCGGACAATTGAAGTTGAGCTTTTGATAAGGTATATCCTAATTCTAATCTTTGGATGGTGTGGCCATGACCATGAAGATCAATAAATAACCCTTTTCCATAGTCTCTAGTAATTTTTGCTTTTGCCGAATCTATATATTCATGATAAGCATACCAGGATTGCTCTACCGTTACATTACTATCGGCAGCTGTTGCAATTGAACGGTTAGCATCAAATCTATTTCTATGTAATAGATTAATTATTACATGAGGATAACAACCAGTCTTGTTAAAAAAATCAACTTGTAAGCTTCTGGCTAGCTCTTGTGTATAAGCATCTCTTATATAAGTACAACCACTACAATTTCTTTGTGGTATTGAACTAGGTTCTAGATATCCTCCGTGCGGTACCGAAATTATAACTGGTAAATTTCCAGGAATATATTCTACATAACCTGTTGTATCTAAAACAGATGTTCCTGGTACAAATTGCTGTGAAAATGCAACCGTATAAATGGTACAGATAGAAACAAGTAATATTAAAATACTATTTAGTATAGACTTCATCTAGGAGTATTGATTAATACATTTTAATATAAGTAAAAGTTATTGCTATTCTATTTTTTATCTACGCGAAATCATTGCGCAGGTGTTTGTAATCTTTGTTTTGTCAATATGAAATACCTCTTTAGCTCAAAGGGAAGAGCTGTAGCAAAAGACCTTTATCGAAGCCATGGAGTGATTGGATGATGTTGTATAACGCACACTGTTATATAAATAGATTTTGCAGAAGCACCAAAATTGGAGGACCAAAAGTAGGGAAGCGCATTTAGAGCCAATCAGGTCGTGTAAAAGCGAAAGTGTCAGTTCGAATCTGATAAGGGGTACCAATATTCCCTCCTCGCATTATGGCGAGGGGGCCCATTAAGGAAACTTAATGATCGTTCTTTAACATACATAATATTTAAAATATCAAGCAGGTCTTGTTGTGTGTTTCTGTATAGCACCAATGTGCGGATAATTGCTGAGAAGCATCTATTATTTGTATACAACTTGACTTGAAGGTTAGGGGTTTTTCCAAAAAATCCACCAATACTATAGGTCATGGGTTCGATTCCCATTTTTTGTGTAAAAGCAAAAATAGCTCAGTGGGTAGAGCAATAGTTTTAATCTGCAGGTTCGAATCCTGCCTTTGGGTAACCAAAGTGGCGAAATTGGTAAACGCACTAGACTTCTAATCTAGCAAACCGCAGATGAAAATCTGCTCTTAAAGGAAAACAGGATATAAAAATGTTTAGTCGTCTTTCTTTATTGGTCTAGACTTTTAAAGAAAGAAATTCACAAAAAGCTTTGCGAAATTTTATCGATTTATAATCAAACTAAGTCAGTACAGAAATCAGCAAAAAAGAATAAACTTCGGTTCATTGTTTTTCCCTTTTTTCTAGAACGCTTATCGAGATTGTAACGATTTCTTTTCTCCGCTTTGCGGGAATTGATTAAACATTCTTAATCCTACTTAAACAAACAAAATGTGGTTGCAAAACCTATTAAAATAAATAATAACACTAAAAACAAAACAACATGTTTAACAAAACACAAATAAATGCTTACGAAGTAGCATTAGTATTCGAAAATCAACAATTAACTAAAGTTTTACAAACGGGTAAATACTGGTTAAAAGCAAAAGAAAAAGTAGTAATTTATAACAAAATGCAACCTTTTACGTCTCATATAGATATTGCTATTCTTGTTAAAAATAATGAGTTGGCAAATCTTCTTGATGTGGTGGTTGTTAATGATAACGAAATAGCGCTTGTGTACAAAAACAACCTGTTTAATTCTATATTAACTGCTGGTACTTATGCCTTTTGGAAAGAACCTATTGACTATAGTTTTAAAATCTATAACACTGATGAATTACAAGTACCTAAAGAGATAAAAAAATCTGTTTTAAAAAATCCATTAGTATTAAGAAACATACGTGCATTTGATATATTGTCAAATGAAAAAGGTTTATTGTTTATAGATGATAAATTGCAAGAAACGTTAACTCCAGGAAATTATGTGTTTTGGAATAATGCTTCTAAAGTAGAAGTTAAGAGAATAGATGTTCGTCAGCAAAACATGGAATTAATTGGTCAAGAAATTTTAACGAGTGATAAAGCTAATTTGCGAATTAACTTTGATGCAGTTTATAAAATAACCGATATTAATAAAGTGCTTGTTGAAAATAAGGATTACATAAAACAATTATATACGCTATTGCAAATGCAGTTAAGAGAATATGTTGGTAACCTTACTCTTGATGAAATTTTAGCAACTAAAGAAAAAGTTGGCGAATTTATAATAGCCAAAAGTAAAACAGCAACTGAGAATTTAGGTATTAAACTTATAAATGCTGGTATTCGAGATATAATATTACCAGGTGATATTAAAGAAATAATGAACCAGGTATTGGTTGCTCAAAAAAGGGCACAAGCTAATATGATTACTCGAAGAGAAGAAACTGCAGCTACAAGAAGTTTATTAAATACTGCTAAGTTAATGGACGATAACGAAATGTTATTTAAATTAAAAGAAATGGAGTATGTGGAAAAAATTGCAGATAAAATAGGTGAGATTACAGTCTCTGGTAACGGAGGTATGGTGTCTCAATTAAAAGAGATTTTTTCAGTGAATAAATAGCTTGAAGTTGATTTAGTGTTATGCATAAAAAAGGCGATCATTTCATGATCGCCTTTTTCTTTATTTTCTTTTTACTACTTCGTTAAATAAATATAACCTTTGAATGACTGTTCTCCTTCAAATGTATCAT
>JAHDBM010000048.1:1776-24994 GCA_020630395.1 Flavobacteriales bacterium | reverse complement strand
CCTCTTTGTGGTTCATCAAATAACATGTAAAGCCCTTCATCTTTTTTATACAGGGTTACATTTTGCAAATCCTGTCTGTAACGTATTCTTGCTTTACAAACCAAGGATTCTTCAGTTGTTAAAGTTAAATCTGGTCTAATCCAATGCTCGTCTTCATTAGGTATAAACAAGGCCTTTTTGTACAGCCCTTTGTGATGATCTCCTTGACCAACATATACTATGTTTTGCTGAACATCAGTGTCGATAACAAATAATGGTAATGGCGTACCTCCTACTCCTAAACCTTTTCTTTGTCCGATAGTAAAATAATGGGCGCCATTATGCTTACCTACTACTTTTCCTACATCTTCCGAATAAGTAAATGATTGTGAAAGCTCTTTTAATTCAACTTTGTCTTCGTATGTAACATATTGATCTAGCTGAGCAGGAACTTCAACAATCTTACCTTCTTTTGGTTTTAATTGTTGTTGCAAAAAGTCGGGTAATTTAATTTTACCTACGAAACATAACCCTTGAGAATCTTTTTTTCCTGCTGTTATTAATCCTTGTTCTTCTGCAATTTTTCTAACCTCTGGTTTTTGTAAGTGACCTATTGGAAATAAAGCTTTGCTTAATTGTTCTTGATTTAGCTGGCATAAAAAATAACTTTGGTCTTTATTATCATCAGCCCCAGCAATTAATCGATATACTTCATTGCCATCCTTCTTAATTGTATCTTTTTGACAATAATGACCTGTAGCAACATAATCAGCACCTAGTTCTAATGCTGTCTTTAAAAAAACATCAAATTTAATTTCTCTATTGCATAATACATCAGGATTAGGTGTTCTACCCGCTTCATACTCGGCAAACATATAATCTACAATTCGCTCTTTATACTCAGCACTTAAATCTACACTTTGATAAGGAATCCCAAGTTGTTCTGCAATAGTAAGCGCATCATTGCTATCATCAATCCAAGGGCATTCATTATCAATAACAACAGATTCATCATGCCAGTTTTTCATGAATAAACCAATTACTTCATACCCCTGCTCTTTTAATAAATAAGCAGCTACGCTTGAATCTACTCCTCCTGATAATCCTACAACAACTCTTTTAGACAAAACTTTTTTTATTTAAAATTAAACCTTTTTGTTTAAATAAAGTCTTATTATTAAGTCTCATTAAAACTAACATCATGAAAACGCTATCAATCATCCTTTCCTTCTTTTTAATATTAGGTTTATCATCCGAAGGAATTAGTCAAAAAAGAGTAAAAACTAAAACTGTTAAAAGAAAAAATAGAACAGTAAAAAAAACAGTTGTTAAAAATAAAAATGGTAAAACTGTAGCTCATAAAACAGTTGTTAAAAATAGAAATGGCAAAACTGTTGCTAATAGAACAGTTATAAAAAGAAAGCCACATACTAGATACTCGCATTTACCTAAAAGAGGTGTTGTAATAAAAAAGAGACCTACTGGCGCACGCGTTATTAAATACAATAAAAGAAAATATTGGTTACACAATGGTGTTTACTACAGAAAATATAATGGTAACTATAGAGTAGTTAGACCTAGAAGAGGTTTAAGAATTAGAACTTTACCTATTGGATACAGAAGAATTGTAGTTAAAAACAGACCTTACTTTTACTACTATGGAACATATTACAGTCAAGTTGAAGGCAGTGAAGAATATGAAGTGGTTGATGCGCCAATGGAAGCTCAAGTAGATGCTTTACCTGAAGGGTATGAAACTGTTATTGCTGATGATGGCTCAACAGAATATAAATTAGATGGTGTTACATACAAAGAGGTTCCATTAGATGAAGATGGTAAAGAGTGGGGTTATCAAGTTGTTAAAGTTGAAGAAGTAACTGAAGAAGAGTAAAGTTTAATCCATCATATTATTACAAATAAAAGCCTAAGATGTTCTTAGGCTTTTATTTTTTTGCTTATTTTAAGGTAAGGATTTTTAATATGAGACTATTCATTACCATTGTGTTATGCTTAACTATGTTACATGTAACTTCTCAAATTGCCAAAGGAAATAGAACTCTTGCTTGGCAAGTAGATTTAGCACAAAACAACAACTATGATTCAGCTATATCCTATGCATATTATGGTTGTATGGAATCAGTACATTTATTTCAGTCATGGTCTAGTATTGAAACCGATACTGGTGTTTATGATCCTGTCGTTATAGGATCTTTTTTTGATGTAATGGACATCTACTATCCTGCTTATGGATTAGAAGTTGAATTACAAATTGCCCCCATAAATACGACTAGTAAATCAGTACCAAGTTCATTAACAAATACCTCTTTTGATTCTCCTTTAATGATTAATCAATTTAAGCGATTGCTTGATACTATGTTTGCTCATATTCCCAATGTAACGTTATCAGCATTAAACATAGGTAATGAACCTGATATTTTTTGGGGATTAAACAGTACCAAATATAGCGAGTATAAAACCTTCATGGATTCAATTACTCCTTATGCAAAAGCTCTTTACTTTAATTTGCATGGAACAGATTTAAAAATTGGAACCACCATAACTCATCATGCTCTTGTAGCCCCACTAACAGCTTCTTTTGCTCAAAACTTAAATAGCACTAGAGATATTATTACAACTACTTATTACCCTTTAAATAATGATTTCGCCATGAAGAATCCTGCTGTAGTTCAAGCAGATTTTGATTCTTTAGTAAGTATCTATAATGATACAACTAAACCCATTTACTTTGCTGAATGTGGTTATGCTTCTAGCTCTTTGTGTAATAGCTCTGAAGCTTTACAAGCTCAATTTTACACTAACGTGTTTAATGCATGGGATTCTCACAAAGACCATATTAAACACCTCACTATTTTTAAATCTACCGATTGGTCTACTAGTGATGTTAATACTTTAGCTACTTATTATGGAATTTCTGACACTATATTTAAAGAATACTTAAGGACACTTGGTGTTAGAAGTTATCCCGGAAATGGAACAAATAAATTAGCTTATGAACAAATTATTTGTGAATTAGATGCTAGAAGTTGGTGTAGTATAACGTGTAATTTAACTGATCTAGATGAAAAGACTGTCGATAACTTAATCGTTTATCCTAATCCTACTAGCAACTATCTTAACCTTAATAAGAGCTATGAGTTTGAAGTATATTCTATGCTAGGAAAGAAGGTGTTAAGTGGCACAAATAGTAGTATTGATGTTTCTTCTCTAAAAAAAGGAGGGTATTTATTAATACTTGATAGAAATATGCCTCTTCGATTTATTAAGGATTAACGTTAACTATAAATTGTCATCCTGAACTTGATTCAGCATTTAGCATTATTAATAAATTCCAAATCTAGTTTGGAATGACAGTTAGTGTTTAGACTTTGTTACCAATACATTCTACTTCCCAATATGAAATAAAGCATCTCCCCTATTAACAACAGGGCTGTTATTTAATCCATATACATATCCCTCTTTTTTAGCTTTAATTTCTTTAATTATTTTACCATAAGGAGTTGCAATATTACCTATAACTTGATTTTTCGCAACAAAATCACCAGATTTTATAAGCGAGACAAAAATACCAGCAACTAATGCTCTTTGCCAAGTAGATTCTTTTATAACTTTAGATTCTTGAGTATTATTAACCTTATCTATCATCTCTAAATGAGATAAAACATTAGTAATTCCTTTTAACCCTTCTTCTATAGATAATTCATCTAGTCTTAGCGATTCGCCTCCTTCAAATACGACCATAGGCTTATTAAGCTTACTCATTTCCTTCCGCAAAGATTTTGGGATAAGATTAGAATAAACAATAAATTGAGTATTAAATTTTTCAGCTAATGTAAATGCTTGCTCATCATTAGGAGCAATTCTAATTTGAGGAACATTGTAAATACTAGCTCCACCTGTATGAAAATCAATACCACAATCTACATGTGGTAAAATTTCTTTTCCTAATTTTCTTGCAACCTGAGATGCTAATGACCCTTTAGTAGTACCTGGAAAGCTTCTGTTAATATCTTTACCATCTGGTACTTCTCTTGAAAAATTATTAAATCCATATACATTAAGCAAAGGAATTGCTATTACACTACCCTTTTTTAGGGTATTAAAATATTTATCGGCTAATGCTCTCCTAACAATTTCTACTCCATTAATTTCATCTCCATGCAAACCACCTAGAATAAGCACTGTTGGACCGTCTACTTTACTTCTAAATATATTCGCTTGGATATCTATTGGTGTTCCTGATGGAAGTTTAGATACATTAAGACGAATTAATTTATTACTCCCTTTAGCTATTGATTGATTATTAATAATCATTTTTTACTTTTTTTATTTACCAATATCTTCAGTTCATCTAATTGATTATTTAACTCCTCTAACACAAGTTGTTGTTCTTTAATGGTATTGATGAGCATGTATATGTAGTTCGAAGGATCTACTTGTAATAACTCTTTATTCTCAATTGTTATTGAGCTAACCATTTCTGGGTTAACCTTTTGTACCTCTTGTGCTATTACGCCAATGTATTGAGCGTCTTCTATCTCAGCTTCATTATTCATGATATCCCAATAGTCTTCATTAAACGTATAAGAAACTGGATTAACTTGTTTAAGTTGAGCTAATCCTTTGGTATAAGTAGTAATATTTTTCTTTAATCTTTTATCTGAAAAAGTAGCCCATAACCCTCCTCCAGTTTTATTAGCTGTTCCATTAACCGATAAATTATTATCTGGAACAGTTGTATTAATTCCTACATACTTTGTGCTCATATCAGCAAATAATGTTGGATTATTATATACATTAGAAACATACAACACATCATTTAATGTTGATATTGGTGAGGGACCAGCATTTAATCCTATAAAAATATTATGATCTCCTGTATCTACTGATACTCCAGCATTAACACCTATCGCTACATTATTATCTCCTGTGTTTCGATATCCTGCTTGGTATCCTAAATTTGTATTATAATCTCCAGAATTTATGTACCCTACATTTTGACCAATACCTACTAAATAATCACCTCTATTCCTGTAAGCCACATTCGTTCCAAAAACATTCATATAATTTGCCTTACTTCTCCATCCAGCATTAGTACCAACAGCATTATTGTATCCTATATCTGATGTATCTCTTCTTAAAGCAGAATAACCAATGGCATTATTATAACTTGTTGGTTTAACTCTTTCATAAAAAGTATAAGCTCCAATTAAATTATTATGACTCCCTTTATTTCGGTATCCAGCAGCATATCCCATTGCATTAGATGAATCTCCATTATTTCGATAATTTGTATAAATACCAATACCATTATTATGAGCATCCCCATTAACAGAATCATACCTGGCTGACTGATAACCTATTGCATTAATATAACTACCATTGCCAATTTTTTGGTCAAGCACATAAGCACCCAAAGCATTATTATAATCTCCTTTATTTCTTGCTCCATTATTATATCCTAAAGCAACAAAATAATCACCTTCATTATAATAAGCGGTATTACCTCCTATAGCTACTACATTATGACCTTTGTTTCTATATGCATTGTAATACCCTATACCTATGTTGTATGCATTCCCCAAAGAAGAATCATAGCGTAAAGCATATTGACCAATAGCTACATTATAATTGCTTGCATCATTCGCTCTAATAGACCCTAAGCCTATTGCAATATTTGAATATCCTTTGTTTTGATAACCAGCTTGATAACCTAATCCAATTAAATTATTTCCTCCATTTCTAAACCCAGCTTGATAAGCTGTTGTAATGATATTATTTCCTGTATTGTGATATCCATTATGATGACCAAATAAATTATTATTGATCCCTTTATTCCTATAGGCTACATAATAGCCTATGGCATTATTGTAAGAATCTCCTACAGAGGAATCTTGTCTAGAAGCATACATTCCTATAGATATGTTATAATTATGATCTGCTGGATCTGCTGTACTATACATCCCTATTGATATATTATGCTCTCCTTTATTTCTATATGCAGAAACATGTCCATAAGCATTTATAAAATTTCCCTCATTAAAATAAGATGATGAAACTCCAAAAGCATTTATGCTATTTCCTCTATTGTTGTAAAATACGTTAGATCCTATTCCGTTCAAATAACTACCTCTGTTATTATATCCCGCTCTATAACCAATTTCTGTTATCCAATGTCCTTTATTAATTTGTCCTGCATAGTATCCTATTGCATGTACATAAGCATCTTCTTCTTTAGCAGAATCATACCTCAGCACATATTGACCTATTCCTAATAAATAGTTTGCTTTACCTCTAGGATTTCGAAGTCCATACATACCCATAACTGTATTATGATCTCCTAAATTTTCAAATCCAGCATGGTATCCAAAAGCATTAAAATAACTTCCTTTATTTTCTTGTATGGAGCTTCTACCAAAAGCATTAACATGTTGCCCTTTATTTCTAAACGCCACACTTGTTCCAAAACCATTAACAAATTTCCCATTATTTAAATATCCTGAGTTTACTCCAAATAAATTTAAATAGCTATCTCCATTAGTTGAATCATATCTAGCAGATTGATACCCTATTGCATTAATATAACTACCATTTCCAACTGTGTTTCTAAATGTGTAAGATCCGATAGCATTATTATAATTTCCTTTATTATTATAACCTGCTTGGTAACCAAATGCACTTATATAATCTCCTGTGTTATTGTAATTTGCAAAACTTCCAAAACCATTGGTTTTATCTCCCATATTATTATATCCTGCTTGATATCCATAAGCAGCCATGTACGTTCCTTGGTTATTATAACCCGTTCGGTATCCCATACCAATATTATAGGCATTACCACTATTTAAATCGTTTCTTAGCGATTGATAACCAAAAGATATCGTATTAGAGTAATTACCACCAATACTATTAAATGCCTGATAGCCTAATATTATATTAGTATCTCCTGGTAATGATTGATTTCCTGTATTAATTGACAAAATATTTTCATTGTTATCAATGTATACATCTAGTGCAGGATCTAATTGAACAGTATCAGCATCTCCGTTACTTAGATATATTGCTAAGGCTTTTTGGGGCATTAAAATTCTAATACTATCAATATCTTGAGAATCTCTTAACACTTTAAGTTCTCCATTAGTGAGGCCAATATAAAAATTAGCATTAATAGTATCCAAGTACAAATCTCCTTCAAAAGCAGTTTTTGTAACATTAATAGTATTAATTTGAGCTGGTGTATAGTATTGAGCATAATTCTTTGAAAAGAACCCTAAAACCACCAAAAGAAATATGTAAAACCGTAATGTCATTATTCCTTTAATTGATTCTTCAATTCTTCAATTTCATTTTTTATCTCGTCTATTTGAGCTTGTTGCTCCTTAACTGCATTGATAAGTGTATAAGTGAATTTAGATGGATCTACTTCTAGTAATTTTTCTCCTTTTACCTCAACTTCTTTAACCATGTCTGGCGCAACTTCTTTTAGCTCTTGTGCAATCACACCTACATATTTTTTTCCTTTTAGTACCTCTTCATTTTTACCAATTAATTTGGTGTATTTGTTATTATACTGGTACTCGACTATGTTAAGTTGTTTTATTAGTGATAATCCCTCTCTATAAGGTCTAATATCTTTTTTCAAGGTCCTATCAGAAAAGGTTCCCCAACTTCCACCTCCTGTTTTATTTGCAGTACCATTAACTGATAAATTATTGGTAGGAGCTGTTGTATTAATTCCGATTCTTCGATTATTCAATTCTCCATAAATAGTTGGCGAATCGTAAGCATTTGCAATGTACAGTACATTATTATAAGCTGTTGCCACTGAAGGCCCTGCATCATTTCCTATAAAAATATTATTATTTCCTGTTGTAACATTAGTTCCTGCATTTGTACCAATAAAAATATTATTATTTCCTTGAGCATTATATCCTGCTCTATATCCCATAGCACTATTTTGATTTCCAGCAATATTATATCCTGCCTCAGTACCAATTAAATTATTGTTCCCTCCTGTATTATTTCTACCTGCATCTTTACCAATAAAATTATTATTAACACCAGTATTGTTTAACCCAGCATGAGCTCCTAATGCATTATTATATGAATTTCCTGTAGAAGCATCATTCATTAAAGCTTCATAACCTACAGCAGTATTATAATTAGAAGCTGAGGCTTTATTCTTTAATGCAAAAGATCCTATTGCTGTATTATGAATTCCTTTATTACTATAACCCGCTTCATATCCTAATGCGTTTAAATAAGTACCATTATTTCTGTATCCTGCATAAGCTCCTATGGAGTTCACAAAAGCACTTCCATTTGTTGAATCGTATCTACTAGCTTCATATCCAATAGCTGTATTATATGCTCCATCTCCAATTGGGTTAGATAAAGCATTTTTTCCTACAGCTGTATTATAGTTCCCTCTATTATTATATCCTGCTTCATATCCTAAAGCATTTAGCATATATCCACTATTATTATATCCTGAAAATGCACCAATTGCATTAGAAATAGTTCCTTTGTTTTGATATGCAGCTTGATATCCAATAGCTACAATTCTAGCCGTTCCTGTTGTGGAGTCAAATCGGGCGGCATTATTACCAATTGCGACATTAAAGTTTCCTGTAGATTTTGGATCTCTGTATGCTGAATCCCCTATCGCAACATTATTATTCCCCTTATTGTTATATGCAGCACCATATCCAATAGCAGTTACAATTGTTCCTGTATTATTATATCCTGCATATGTACCTAAAGCCGTTAAATGATTTCCTCTATTATTGTATGCTGCTTGGTATCCAAAAGCATTTAAATATGTTCCTTTGTTAATATAACCTGTTTGGTACCCAATTGAATTTACATATCCACTTCCACTAGTAGAATCATATCTAGAAGCCTCATATCCTATTGCTGTTATATAATTAGCTGTTAGGTATGGATCACGGTAAACATAAGAGCCTATTCCTATATTATAGCTCCCTTTATTATTATATGCTGCTTGATGTCCAAATGCATTTAACATATAACCACTGTTTTCAAAACCTGCACTGTCTCCAAATAAATTTGCGTAATTAGCTCTGTTGTTATAACCTGTATGAGTTCCTATAGCATTTAAATAATTAAATGTGTTGTTATAACCTGTTTCATATCCAATTAAATTACTAAACTCTCCACTATTCCTATAACCACTTCTATATCCAATAGCATTAACATAGCCACCTCCAACTGTAGAGTCATACCTTGACGTCTCATGTCCTAATGCGACTATGTAACTTGAGGTAGCTCTTGGATTTGCTAGCGCATAATTACCTAAAGCATTATTGTAACTTCCATTATTTGAAAACCCAGCATTATGCCCAAACGCATTTAACATATATCCAGAATTTTCATATCCTGCACTATCTCCAAACACATTAGCATACCGATTAGCATTACTGTATCCAGCTTGATATCCAAATGCATTTAAATTGGTACTGTTATTATTATAACCTGCCTGATAACCAAAAGTATTTGTATACGAAGAACTTGTGGATGAATCATTTTTAGATGCCTCATATCCAATTGCATTAATATAATTTGCTGCATTTTGTTTATTAGCGATCGCATTTTTACCTATTGCAATGTTATAAGAGCCTTTATTATTATATCCTGCACTATCTCCTATAGCAACATGCATATATCCCGTATTATTAGTACCTGCATTAGAACCTATTAACACTGCATATCTAGCTTTATTATGCTGACCAGCTTGATAGCCTATTGCATTAAAATGATTGAACGTATTGTGTTGACCAGCCTCATGACCTATTGCATTAGAATATGCATTCCCGGTAGCAGAATCATTTTCCATTGCTCTTGTTCCAATGGCTATTTTATATGAGCCAGAGCCATTAGGATTACCTAGAGCATCAACTCCTAATACTACATTTCTTCTTCCGTTAATCGTTTGATCTTTTGAATTTTCGGAAAGAATATTTTCATTGGAATCTATCCAAACATCTAATATTACTCTAAAATCGACTGTATCAGCTTTACCATTACTTATATATATAGCAAGTTCATTACTGTTGCTAAACACCACAATACTATCAATATCTTGGTCATCTCCAATACCGGCAAGCTGTCCATTAGTTAAACCAATGTAAAAGTCTCCATTAACAGTATCTGAGTATATATCACCCTCATAGGCTGTTTTTGTGTTATGAATATTCGTAATTTGAGCAGGAGTATAATATTGCCCAGTAGCATTATATGCTAACACTAAAAGAATAAATAAAAATAAAACTCTTGAATACATATGCAAATATACTCAATTCATTAGTTTATTGAGGTATTTAGCTATGTAATCTGCAACTTCTATATTCGTGTATTTCTCTATACCTTCTAAGCCGGGTGAAGAATTCACCTCTAACACTAAAGGACCATTTATTGATCTTAAAATATCAACACCTGCAATTTCTAATCCAAATGTTTTTGCTGAAGCAAGTGCAATGTTAATTTCTTCTTCAGTTAATTCCACTTGATTTCCAGTCCCACCTCTATGTAAATTTGATCTAAACTCACCTTCAGGAGCTACTCTTTTCATAGCTGCAATTACTTTGCCTCCAACTACAAAAGCCCTAACATCTGTTCCTTTACTTTCCTCAATATACTGTTGAATCATAAATCGGCTACCAATACTAGTATAACTATCTATTAACCCTCTAGCCACATCATCATCATTAGCTAAAAAAACACCTAATCCCTGTGTTCCTTCTAATAGTTTAATCACAAAAGGAGTTGGACCAACTGTTTCAGTAATATTATTCCAATCATTGACTCCATTAGAATAATACGTTATGGGCATAGGCACATTGTTTACAGACATCAACTGCATTGCTCTCAGTTTATCTCTAGAATTAATTAAACCATTAGCAGGAGTTAATGTTTTCACTCGCATTAATTCAAATTGCCTAATAACACTTGCTCCTTGATAGGTAGCGGATGCTCCAATTCTTGGAATGATAATATCTGGAGGCAATAAAAGAGTCCCTTGATAATAAATTAAAGACTCTTCTCCTACTTGTAACTCACACAAAGTGTGATCAATAATTCTTACTTTATGCCCCTGAGATTCTATTGCTTCTTTTAAACGAGAAGTAGAATAAGAACTTCTAAATCGAGATAAAATGTACACTAACATTACAAAGCTATTTTTTTAGCATCTCCATATTGCGGCTTTTCAACAAGCTCTATATTACCATCTATTTCTCTAATAGTAATTACACTACCAGATCCATAATATGTTAAATCTGCATTTAGAATTCTTGATAAGTTTGGATGAGGCTCTTCATATCCTCCAATAAAAACACGTTTAGAATCTCCTTGATACTGTTTGTTTTTATTCCACTTTTTTCCAATTAGCAAATCATATTTCCCATAAAATTTAATTGTTAGGGATCCATTAGGCTTTGCTGTTTGAGCTATCGATTTTAACGTTCCATTTGTCAAAATTTTTACTTCATAATTCGTTTTATTTTTAATCGTCAATGATGAACCCGAACCTTTATCCTTGGTAAACATATTACTAAAACTTAAAGGATAGTTTTTATCAACTTTAAGGTCAGGTAATTTATTTTCTTTAGGTGTTACCATATCCCTAATTAGAGCAACTTTATAATCTGATCGTGTTACAGCTTTATTTGTTAATTTATCCAACCCATTTTCATAACGAACAGATATTGTCCCATTTTCATCTTCAGTTATATAAACATCTTCTACACCATATTTAGTTGGTTGTTTTTGTTGCAGTAACTTTTTTGTTTGTTCACTCACCTTATAAAACGCTCCTCTTATATCATAATAATTACCATCTTGATAGAACTTTACACTTTTATCATCTCTCCAATCTCTTCCTATGTATATATTGTGATCTACATCAATCGAATTAATAGATTTACTTTCTAACGCTTTTATTCTTCCACTTTGAGTGGATGATGAATTGTTTAATATAATGACTTCTTGTTTTGTTAGATTATGAATCCATACCTTATCATCTTCTTCTTTTTTAACTGGTTGTGGAAATACTTCGTCAAAATTTCTAACTACTCGATCTTTTTCTTTTGAGGATGAAGAGCCATAACCTAATCTCTTCAAAACATAAAACTGTAATCCCGAAACATAATCTTTCATTTTTAATCCATTCACATCTGTTCCATGCATATTAAGCAAGCCCACCTCTACTATTCCCTTATTTTGCTCGACTACAATTGTTTTCATAGCATATGATTTCTTGTAGGTCAATAATAATTGCTCTTTACACTGCTCAGAAGTTTTAGTAAACCCTCCTTTTATAGATTCATAATCTCCATTGCTAATAAAATCATCACTCCAATTATTACCCATATACAATACAAAGTCTCCTTTAACTTGAGGAATCTTTGCTATAGATTGTTTGCTGATAATGTTAGATTTATAACCTCCTCTGTAATCACTACTTAACACTACAATATCATATTTTGATTTATTATCGACTACAATAGAGTCATATCTATTATCATACGCTCTAAAATAACTATCAAACAAAGTTGGAGCGACATTGCCTTCTGCCTTAGGATCATTATTCAACACTTCAATCATGTCTTCAAAATTTGCATTTTTTTCGCTTGACAAATAACTCCCTTCATTCTCCAATTCCTTTAGTAAATCTTGAAAATCATTATCATAATACTCATTATCATAACTATTATAATTACTCGATCTATTAAACACCCTAATTAATCTTGAACCAAAAACAATAAGCATAACAATAAACACAATTACTCCCCATGCTTTTTTCCCACTACCAGTAGATTGTTTATTCCTATTAGATTTATTATAATTTACCTTATTACGATTGTTATTCCCACTCTTTTTATTATCGTATCTCCTTTTATAGATTTGATAATTCCCTTCAATTATTTTTTGTAATTCATCATCAACAATTAGCTTTCTAAAACCAGTGTATACAGCATAAACATAAGTCAAATGATTTTTTTCAACTGTAATACATGAATTAATAACGTCTCTAGCAAACTGAGTTATTGTTTTACCCATTTCTTCGGGTAAGAGATTAAGCATCTCGTACAATCCTTTTTTAGCAAACAACTTAAATTCTTGAGCATCGAACGGAATGCGATTGTGCTCTAATGCATCTAGTTTTTCGGTATAATACTCAATTTGATATTTTATATTCTCTAATGCAAGTTCTTTGTCTTTATTGGCTACATAAATAAATAGTTCAGTATGCTTTTTTAATATATCAAAATCCACCTCCCTTAATAGTTGTCCAGCTTCTTTATTAATTCTATAGGCTATGTATGGAGAAACAAACGCTTTAAATTGAGGATAAAAAACTTCGTCTTTTAAAAGAGGATTATATTGAAATGTATTAATTACCTCCGATACTTTAGTTAACTCTCCCTTGACCAAGTAGTCGTGTAAACCCTCACTTCCCCAAATAACGGCATGACATTTTAATAATGTAGGATCTTCTAATTGATCAAATGCTTTAAGAATATCATCTTTTGTGTAACTATTTTCTCCAACCTGTAATTCACCACCATACATTTGAAGCTCAAGTAACTTCTGCTTTTTTAATTGCTTTAAATAGTCAGGAGATAAACGATTAGCATCTACTAATTCATTTTTTATTATATGGAGTGGAGATTGATATTGCATACCCCTAATTAATCTCTTTTAAATTAAAATATTGCACCCCTAATTCGTAACCTATAATTCCAAATCCACTTATATGACCAATACAGTTTTTAGATATTAATGACTTATTTCTAAAAGATTCTCTATCAAAAATATTACTGATATGCACTTCTAATACTGGTGTTTTTATCGCTTCAATAGCATCTGTTATCGCTACTGATGTATGCGTGTAACCACCTGCATTTAATATAATACCCTTATACCCTTGCTGGTCTGCCTCTTGAAGTCTATTGATTAATTCTCCTTCAACATTACTTTGATAGATATCAATGTCATATTTAGTAGAAAGTGAACTTAAATAATCTAATAAGTTCATATTACCATACACCTCTGTTTTACGCTCGCCTACTAAATTAAGATTAGGACCATTGATAATTAAGACTTTCATAAATTTATGGTGTAGAATTTAACATTGAGTTAATATAAATGTAATGCTTTGTCAATACATTTGTGAAATTAATAAATTCAACTGATAATTAACAAATGAAAAAGACACTTCTACTTTCCTTATTTACATTAATAACTTGGTTTTCTTTTGCAGGTGAAATTACAACTGCTGAAGCTATTGCTGTTGCAAAAACTAATTTCCAAGCAACACATCAGGTATCATCTAGAAGCAACATTCAAACACAACTTGTATACTCAAAAAGTTTTGTAAACAATACAAACCAAACTCAAAAAGCATTTTATGTCTTTAACATGAATCAACAGGATGGTTTTATCATTGTTGCTGGAGATGATAAAGTAACGCCTATTTTAGGATATACAGACCATGGTAATTTTAACCCTGCTGATATGCCTAGAGGTTTACAAAAATTATTTATTCAGTATAAAAAAGGAATTGAAGCAATAGCTAAAGACAATAATATTCAAGCAACACAAACAATTGCAGCCAACTGGACAAATTTAAAACAGGGTGTTATTGCAAGTGTAGGTGCTTCAAGAAGTTCAGTTTCTCCATTAACTACTACTGAGTGGAGTCAAAGACCTAATTATAACAGAATGTGTCCAGATAATTCGCCTACAGGATGTGTAGCTACAGCAGTTGCTCAAGTAATGAAGTATCACAATCATCCTGCACAGGGAACCGGAAATCATAGTTTTAATCATAACGATTATGGTACATTAAGTGCTAATTATGGTGCAGCTACTTATGACTGGAGCTTAATGCCTAACAAACTATATTCTAACACGTTAATTGCAAAAAAAGATGAGGTTTCTAAATTAATGTATCATATTGGTGTTGGATTAGAAATGAATTATTCTCCGAATGGAAGTGGTGCTTCGAGTAGTGATGTTCCTGATGTTCTTAAAAATTATTTTGGATATGATGCTGGTATTTCAATGAAGAGAAGAAGTCGTTATTCTTTAAATGGTTGGAAAAACCTCATTAAAGGAGAATTAGATGCTGCAAGAGTTGTTTATCATAGAGGATTTTGTCCTGATCCTAGCGCAGGTCACGCATTTGTTATTGATGGATATGATGCTACTGATAAATTTCACCTAAATTGGGGATGGAGTGGTTCATATAATGGTTATTTTGAAATTAACAATCTTAACCCTGGATCTACTTATACTTGGAATAGTGGTCAAGGTGCTATTGTAGGTATAAAGCCTGCAGTGACAAATATTGATTTAAAACTATTTTCTAACATAGTGGTTAATCCTGTTCAAATAGACTTTAACCAACCGTTTACAGTAGCAGTAGATATTGCTAATTATGGAGGAGGAAATTATAATGGTAAATTAAAAGCTGCTTTATTCGATTCATTAGATAATAATATTGGAGATGTTGAAATACTAAATGGAGTTTCTATTAGTTCTACTAATTATAATACTTATACCTTTTCTACTACAGGTATGAATGTAACACCTGGTACTTACTCGGTAGGTATTTATGCTGATTTAGGAACAAACCAATGGTCATTAATTGATCAAGATAGTTATGCTAATCCATTAGATGTTATTGTTAGTTCAACTAACAACCTTGGGCTTATCTCTGATGGCGCTATATTGGTAAACCCTGATCCAATTAAGCAAAACCAATCTTTTCAAGTAGAAATTGACGTTATTAATACCGGCACAACAACTTTTACTGGTCAAATATCAGTTGATATCCATGAATTAGGAGGAGATTGGATTGATGAAATCAATCATGTATCTAGAACCATTAGTGCTGGTGGAACATCTAATATTGTGTTAAATCACACAGGCTTATCACTTACTCCTGGAACTTATGAATTAGTGATATGGCACAAACCAACTGGCGGGTCATGGGAAATTATTGAAGAAGGTACATATCCTAACTCAAGAAATGTGGATATAACTGGTTTAGATTTTTCTGAAAACACTCCAGATCAATATGAAAGTAATGACACCATTATTAACCCTCATGTATTTCCATTATCCTTTTCTTCTGGAATAGCTACCATAAGAACTTCTGGAGCAAATATTCATTTAAAAGGAGATAAAGATTTTTATGCTATTCATCTAGACCCTGGTTATGATTACTTAGTATATGCCCGTGTATATGACAATTACAACACAGGTGGACAAGGAACGTTCACTAATGATATTATGTTTAACTATCATGAAGGAGCAACTAAAGGTACTTTTTATGATGATGCAGAAATGCCAACTATTTTAATGAATAATATCCCTGCTGCAGGAACAGATTTTATATTTGAATTGGCTCCATTTTATGCTGAAGATATAGGATCTTATTTATTCGAAATTGAAGTTATTAGACAAGCTGCTACTACTTCTATTACAAATGAATCTCTTAATAAAGTTAAGTTATTCCCAAATCCTTCTAATGCAAATGTTACCATTAACCACAAAGGTTATAACCATATTCAAGTTATCACTATGAATGGTCAATTGGTTAAAGAATTACAACATGTAGAAGATAATACAACTATTGATGTATCTAATTTTGATGCTGGTATTTACATGGTTAACTTAATTGGAGACAATAAAAGAGTTACTAAAAGATTAGAAGTAATTAAATAATCTTTTTATCATATTTATTAAAAAGAAGACCTTTTGGTCTTCTTTTTTGTTTAAATTTAATTCATGTATATTAATTGCAATACCTATACGATCCTGTTATTAATTGTTTTATGTTCTTGCACTGGAGTTCAAAAACAAGGGAATAACAATGAAAATATTCAGGCTTCCAAAAACATGGACATGATAGAAGAAAAAACAATCATTTTTAGAACATCCGATAAAGTAGATAATTTAGTCCCTATTGTTGTAAATGATAATAATGAAATTGTATCCTACCCTGCCCCATCAGATTTAAAAATAGACGGCAAATACAAAAAGCCTATCGCATTAGGTAACAATTGGTATATCGACCAAATTGGAGTTTCATCTAAGTCTAAATTTTTAACTTTATCTTTTAAAGAATATGCTGTTATTAATCCGGTAAATATTGATAATCTTCAATCAAAAGTTACTCCTATTTCTTTTTATGATATTTGTGAATGTCCACCTGTAGACAATTATGACGAAATTATTACTGCTTTTAATGACGGTAAGCTAAATCAATATATTGGTTATAACTGTAAAACAGTATTTACTAAACGAGTTCCGGCTTCTATCAAAAAAAATTAAACCTTAGTTCTCAATTTTAACTTGTCTTTTAATACATGAATATTGATACTAAAACCCTTATTATTGGTGCCGGTCCTGCAGGACTTGCATGTGCCGCAAGATTATCAAAAGCAAATGAAGATTATATTATCTTAGAAAGAAGTAGTACTATTGGGTCATCTTGGAGAAATCATTACGATAGATTACATCTACACACCAATAAAAACAGTTCACATCTTCCTTTTAAAAAATTTGGTAAGGAAATTCCTAAATATCCTTCTCGAAAACAAGTCATTCAATATTTTGAGGATTACGCTAAAACATATAACATTAATCCTCTATTTAATACCGAAGTTAAAAAAGTAACCAAATCTAAGAATATTTGGAAGATTGAAACCAATAACAAACAATACACAGCTAAACATCTTATTGTATGCTCAGGTAATGCTGCAGTTCCTAGAAAGCTTGAAAAAGAAGGGCTATCTAGTTTTAAAGGTGAAATCATACACAGTGCAGCTTATAAAAATGGTAAGCAATTTAAAGACAAACATGTATTAGTTGTTGGGTTTGGAAATTCTGCTTGTGAAATTGCTATCTGTTTAACTGAGCATGGTGCACATGCAGATTTATCAGTTAGATCGGGTGTAAATGTTGTACCTAGAGATTTAGCAAGAATTCCAATATTATCCTTAAGTAACTTAATGGCTAAAATACCATACAAAATTGCAGATATACTAACAAAACCAGTTATAGCATTTAAAGTTGGTAATATTGCAACATTAGGGTTAAAAAAAGCACCTTACGGACCAATTGAACAAATCGTTAAATACAAAAAAGTTCCTTTGCTAGATATTGGCACTATGGATCTTATTAAAAAAGGAAAAATAAAAGTATTTGGAGACATTACTTCAATACATAATAACACTATCCATTTTGAAAATAACAAATCCAAAGATTATGATGCTATTTTATTAGGAACAGGTTATAACAATGGATTAAGCAACTATATTGATCTTCCAGAAGAACGATTTAATGATATTACTCAACCTATAAAAGACCGAACTTATTTTGGTATGGATAACATATACTTTTGTGGGTATTATGTTGCTCCATCTGGTATGATTAGAGAGATGACAATTGAATCGGGGAAGATTGTGGAGAGGATTATTGATTAATTGGTAACCGGATATTCTTGACTAGTCTTAAACCATCCAATTTCCCAATAATTTCCTTCAGGAATAAAACTTCTAACACCTATCTCTACTAATCTATTAGCAATATCTACAATGTTATCAGGCAATAAAACATGTCCTTTTTTATGAGTATTATCATCTAATGAAAGAACAAAAGTATAGCCTTTTATAGTTTCACTATCATCATCCCATAGCTTAATATTTTTAAACTTTCCATAGCCAGTAAAATATCTATTATGAGGTGGATAGTTTAATGATTCACCTTCAAGAAACTTAAGGTTAAATATTTCAGAAAGATCATCTACAAAATCTTCTAATTCTTCTCCTGTATTTTCATGAATGTATAAATCCATCTTTAAAATAATTAAACACTTCGACTCCGCTCAGTGTGACAAAATAAACAGGCTAATTCTTCAAACTAAATAAAGAATCTACAAATTCCATTTTATTAAATACTTGTAAATCGTCTATTCCCTCTCCTACTCCAATATACTTTACAGGAATACTAAATTGATCGGAAATACCAATAACAACTCCACCTTTTGCAGTTCCATCTAACTTGGTAACAGCCAATGAAGTGACATCTGTTGCTTCAGTGAATTGTTTACATTGCTCAAATGCATTTTGTCCTGTAGAACCATCTAGCACAAGTAACACTTCATGAGGTGCATTAGGAACAATCTTATCCATTACTCTCTTTATTTTAGAAAGCTCTTTCATAAGATTAACTTTATTATGTAAACGACCTGCTGTATCGATTAGTACAACATCAGCATTTCTTGCCTTTGCAGATTCTAACGTGTCAAACGCTACAGAAGCAGGATCGGCATTCATTCCTTGTTCCACTATAGGCACATCTACACGTTTACTCCAAATTTTTAATTGATCTACTGCTGCGGCTCTAAAGGTATCAGCTGCACCTAAAACCACACTTAATCCTTTACTTTTAAATTGATTCGCTAATTTACCAATGGTAGTCGTTTTACCAACTCCATTCACTCCAACAACCATAATAACATACGGTCCGCCCTCTACTTTAGGCACTGAAAAATCTACTTGATCGGTCGTATGATTTTCATCTAAAAGACTTGCAATTTCATTTTGCAATATCGTGTTAAGTTCAGACGTGTTGATATATTTATCTTTAGCAACACGATCTTCTATTCGTTCAATAATTTTAATTGTAGTAGCTAAACCAACATCAGATGTAATAAGTGCTTCTTCTAATTCATCTAACACTTCAATATCTACAGTTGATTTACCTGCAACTGCTCTAGATAATTTAGAAAAAACATTTTGCTTTGTTTTTTCAAGCCCTTTATCTAATGTTTCTTTTTTTTCTCTCGAAAATAATTTTTTGAATACCATTCGCTTTTATCTCTTTTTCCTTGAGTAAAGGTAAAAAAAAAGCTTCTCTCAAAAATGAAAGAAGCTTATTAAATATTTACTTAATGTATTATTTCTTAAAGTAATCTGCTACCTTATCATTATGAACGATAGCTTCTTTAAATTGGTAAGCTCCAGTTTTAGGACTTTTTACCATCTTAATAACTTTAGTGTGTTGCTTTCCTCCTCCTTTTTGTAATGATGCTACTACTTTCTTAGCCATGTCTTAATTATTTAATTTCTTTATGAATTGTATACTTTCTTAAGATTGGGTTGTATTTTTTCAACTCCATTCTTTCAGGCGTGTTTTTTCTGTTCTTAGTTGTTACATAACGAGATGTTCCTGCAACACCAGAAGTCTTATGCTCAGTGCATTCTAATATCACTTGAATTCTATTGCCTTTTGTTTTCTTTGCCATTTTCTTTGAATTTACAGACCGCAAATATAAGACTCTTATTCTAGATACGAAACTTTTTACGGTAAAATAACTAGTCTTTTTTCATTATTTTTTCAATCTCAGGTATCGTTCTTGGCACACAATCTGATAGATTTTCGGGTTCTCCTTTGGTAATCAATATATCATCTTCAATCCTTACGCCTATATTCCACCATTTTTCATGGCAATCTGATCCTTCTTTTATATATATACCAGGTTCAACAGTAATAACTTCACCTGCAGTTAAATCACTATAATCTCCCATATCATGAACGTCTAATCCTAAGTAATGAGATGTGCCGTGCATAAAATACTTCTTCACTTCTTTGGCTTCTTTAATAATTCCTAACTCAATTAAACCATCTGCAATCACTTTAACAGCAATATTGTTTGGCGCCCAAAAACTAGCTCCTTCAACACATTTAGCTATTCCAGAATCTTGTGCTTTTAACACTAAATTGTAAATCATTTTTTGCTCTTCGGAGTATTTTCCATTTGTAGGTAATGTTCTGGTAACATCAGCAGTATACCCATGATATTCTGCTCCAATATCACTAACAAGCAAATCATTCTTTGTCATGGGTCTTCTATTCTCTGTGTAATGTAGAATACACGAATTTTCTCCACTCCCATGAATACTTGGAAACCCTGTATACTCTGCACCTTCATATTTGAAATGAAATTCTACCAATGCTTCTGTTTGATATTCTTTCATATTTGGCTCAAGTGCTTCCATAAGCGCTCTTTGTGCTTTACAGGTAATCGTTATAGCCTTACGCATTAACACTAATTCTTCCTCTTGTTTATCTTGTCTAAGCTTTGCCATCCAAGAACTTAATTTAAACCTCTTTTTAGTCTTTGTTTTTAATTCCGCTACAGATGTATTAAAATGCTTTCTTAAATCAAATAAATCAGTTCCCATGGTATTTTTAATATCACCAGCATCCTTTATGTAAAAGATTTGCTCTAACGAATCTAACCTTAAATCTGTTTTCTTAAATTTAAAATTAGGCAATACAGTTTTTATCTCTAATAATTGTTTAACTCCATCTGTTCCTAATCGTTTACCCGTCCAAACTTCACTTTTAGGATTTCTATTTTGCACAAAAGCAACTTCATTGGTAAGTACACCATTTATAGTTTGTTCCTCTTTGTATATAACTACTACTGCATGAGGCTCTCTTAAACCTGTTAAATAATAAAAATTTGGATCTTGATGATATTCATAATCTACATCATTCGATCTATTTCTAACTGGCCCTGCAAATAATACAGCTACCGAATTAGCTGGCATCATTTTTCTCAATGCTTCTCTCCTTCCATGATGAAAACTGGCTGGTAATAAATCCATATCATAAACCCCTACATCATCTGGTTTAATTTGTTTCGCGTCAAGTGAAATAACCTCTTGACTAAAAGAATAATAACATGTTAGCAGTGTAATGGAAAATAGTATAATTTTTCTCATAATATTATTGAACTAAAAAAGCGTTATCGATTTACATCAATAACGCTTTTAAAATAAACTTATTTTCAATTAAGCACCTGTGTAAGTACCTTTTTCTTTAGCTTTTTTAATTACAGCAGAAATTCCATTTTTGTCGATTGTTCTTAAAACACTAGCACAAACTTTTAGTGTAATATGCTTATCCTCTTCTTCTACATAGAACTTTTTAGTAACTAAATTTGGATAAAAAGGTCTTCTTGTTCTTCTTTTTGAGTGAGAAACATTGTTCCCCATTAATACTCTTTTTCCTGATATTTGACAAACTCTAGCCATTTTCTTACATTTTTTGAGACGACAAAGTAACTAATTTTATTCATTTAATCCAAATCGATATTGATTTTTAGCCTTTCTTTTTCTTATTTTCTAATCTGATACATTCTAAATCATTAATCTTTAGGCAAATTATTCATTTTTCCCATGAATAAAATTGTATTTGTTTTATTGTCTTTAATAAAATAATAGAATGGTTTATCAATTGTAATTTCTAGAGGTTCTACTGGTATATAAACTGCATCAGTAGACATTGCCATACCTATTACTGTAGCTGCAGCCGCTTCTGTTCCTTCTTCATTTACAATAATTTTTGCTTTATGCAGAACTGTTCCAATTTTTAGGGCTTCATCTTTGGTCATTAAACTAAAGTCAGCATTATTAGATAACGCTCTTTCTAATCCAATTTCCTTTATTTTATTTTTTAATTCAATAGTGGGACTTCCATATGAAAAT
Organism: Flavobacteriales bacterium; assembly: GCA_020630395.1. Lineage (GTDB taxonomy): Bacteria > Bacteroidota > Bacteroidia > Flavobacteriales_D > CAJJDF01 > CATLPG01. The sequence continues at coordinate 2,405 of JAHDBM010000048.1, read as the reverse complement.
TTAGGCATCTTAACTATCACTTCTTGATGTGCTTGATTTAATATCAAGTTATTATACTTAGTTAAATTTAGTTCATATCCTTTCATTTTATCAGGCATAATAATCACCATACTTGTTTTATTTTTCTTGTAGGGCAAAGTTATTATTGATTCCTGTTTGGAGACAGAAGCATTAAAGTAACTTCTAGCATACATAAACTCTGTTTTAGTTTTCGATTTATTAAAGTTTTTAAATTTTTGTTCCTTGGTTTCTTTTTTATCAAACGGAACTGCCCAATCTTGCTTAAAATATACAGTATTAATTATTGCCATACTTAATCCTTTAACAACAGAAGCTTCTACCATTTTGGTGATCAAACCCTTTGTTTTTCTTTCAATCCAACTGTTTATGGAATCGGCTGCTTTTTTTGGTTTTTTGAAAAAATCAACTTCAAAGGGCTCTGATTGATATAAATCACTTAACTTATTCTTATACTTCTTTTCAACTTTTAATCCCTTTTTAACCCACAATGAATTATTGATGTCACTTATTTCTTTTAAGTCTTCTAACTCTTTTATAAATTCAGCATTATCTGGACGGAAATTAAATACACTGTCAAATTCATGTTTTGTGGTCCCTTTCGCTCCTTC
>JAHDBM010000048.1:0-1676 GCA_020630395.1 Flavobacteriales bacterium | reverse complement strand
ATCCTGAACTTGATTCAGGATCTATACCTCTATAGATTCCAAATCAAGTTTGGAATGACGGTAGTGTTGACTAATTACGCTTTAACTAATCAATACATAGTATTTGGATTAGCAGATTCAGATGGTATTTGCTGAATTGAATCCCAATGTTCTACTATTTTACCATTTTCATCAAATCTAAAAAAATCCATAGTAACGTATTGATCATTTCCTGGCCATATTTGATGAGTATGCAAGGCTACCAAATTACCCTCTCCAATGCATCTAACAAATTTGATAGATTTTTCTGGATATTCATCCTTCATTCTTTCAAAGTAATCTATAAACCCCTTGGTTCCATCTGCCACATCTGGATTATGTTGAATGTAATCATCTCCTACAAATTCCTCTATTGCCTTTTGGGGATTTCCTTCGTATGCCATTTTATAAAATGCTATAGCCTTCTTTTTATTTTCTTGTAAATTCATTTTTTATTCTTTAAATGAATCTGGTTTAATAACAAAACCAGCAACCGCACCAACAATACCTCCAATAATGTGTGCAAATTGAGAGATATTATCTTCCTTATAACTGCTCATGATTTCTTTACCAACAAACAGTAAAAAAACCAGTATAAACGTTAAGGGTATACCTTTTTCTCTATTGGTAAATGAGGATAATATGATAAATAAAAATACTATTCCACTAGCTCCAATTAAACCAGTTGGGAAGAAAATCTTATTCAATACACCAGTAACAACAGCTGTAATTAGCATTAGTATTAACAATTCTTTTGTGTTATACTTCCATTCTAGCAAAGGACCTAACAACAATATAAAGGTAAGGTTACCCATTAAATGTTCCATACTACCATGTGCTATTGGTGCAGTAAAATAGGTATGAATATTCCAATCAAAATAAGGAGATAATGTCAAATACTTATTTAAGCCATTAAATACATATTGATCTAAAACAAATGTTCCCACGCATATAGCGGTAAACGCAAGTATTAAAGGAGAATTAAACGTTATTTTAAACATATTAACAGATAGATTAAAGTCTAATTTAAGATTTATTTCAACAACACGTTAATAACTAAAAGCTGGTTTATGCCCTTCTAACTTTTCTTCTTTTTACTTTTGTGTACTCAAATAAAAGGACATGCAGCAATATTTAGATTTATTACAACATATTTTAGATAAAGGAGAACAAAAAGGAGACCGAACAGGAACAGGTACTATTAGTACATTTGGTTATCAAATGAGGTTCGATTTATCGGAGGGCTTCCCTGTTTTAACAACTAAAAAATTGCATTTACGATCTATTATCCATGAACTGCTGTGGTTTTTAAAGGGAGACACCAACATAAAGTATTTACAAGAAAACAAAGTACGTATTTGGGATGAATGGGCTGATGAAAATGGAGATTTAGGACCTGTTTACGGACATCAATGGAGAAACTGGAACAGTGAAGGGATAGATCAAATTAAAGAAGCTATTCACCAAATAAAAACAAACCCTACTAGTAGAAGAATAATTGTTACTGCTTGGAATCCAAGCGTAATGCCCGATACTTCTGTTTCTTTTGATGAAAATGTTGCCAATGGTAGAGCTGCCTTGCCTCCATGTCATGCGTTTTTTCAGTTTTATGTTAGTAATGGTAAATTATCTTGCCAATTATACCAAAGAAGTGCCGA
>JAHDBM010000122.1 GCA_020630395.1 Flavobacteriales bacterium | reverse complement strand
TTTACAGCTAGTTGGGGTGCGTATTATTTTTTTAATCGTGGGCTAGAGTTTTTCTAATAAAACGTTAGCGGCTAACTTCCCTAATTCATTTGATGCCAAAGGGCTCGCTCCAGTTATAAGTCTCCTATCTACACAAACTGTTTTATCAGATTCTGTATTAACAATAGTAACGCCTAACTTCTTTAATCTTTCACTCACGCCATTTTTCATATAACCCGGCAAATAACCAACTATTGGTGTCATATCATCAACAGCATCAGGAAAAACTGCCATTTTATATCCTTCATATAAAAATTTTTGATTATCTAATGTTGTTGATAGTAATGAACCAGGGCCGTGACAAAGTGTAATTGTAAATAAATTGCTTTCATCTGCCCACCTCAATGTCTTAGCAACATTTCTGTCTTCTGGAATGCCAATCATTGCTCCATGACCGCCAGGTACAAATACTGCTGCATAAGAACTGTCACTTGAAAATGAATTGTTAATAAAGTCTGTCAATTTTTTAGGCTGCTCAAAATCAGATTTATACTCATTGTATATCTTTTGTACATTCTGGTCTTCTTCAGGGAAAGCCCACATTTCAAATACAACCGGTTTCCCTGTTGGAGTTACAATTTCAAAATCAAAACCTGCATTTTTTAAATGTAGCATAGGTAATAAAGCTTCTATAGGGTGATTTCCTGTAGAAAAGAATTTACCATTTTTCATTTCCAAGTTTTTTGCTTCCGTAAAAATTACCAGAATTTTAGATCTATCACCTTGATATTTTGTGTACTTAATATCCTCAAAATCTGTTATTGCAACAGTTCCTAAAGACAGTGCTAAACTTGAAGGACTATAAGATCCATCAGCTTCTAACTTGGGTCTGCTTGTAAAGTACAATACTACAATTACAAGAGTTAAAACACTTGCTAATCCAATTAAAATTTTTTTCATCATAATTTTATTTTTAATAATATGATGTAAAAGTATGGTAGATATTTATGATAAAAATTACCCTATGGTAAGAAAATCATTTTCTTGCTTTTTCAACTCTTATACGACTTAAGCTTTGTTGTGTGATACCTAAGAAAGAAGCAATATGATAATTAGGGGTATGTTTTTCGATGTCAGGATACTGTTCTAGGAACAAGTTATACCTTTCAGGAGCAGTTAGTTTTAATTGATTTAAAATTCTTTTATGTAAACTAACCACATGTCGTTCTAAATTTTTTCTTTGGAAAGCTTCAAACTCAGGAAATAGGGAGTGTATTTCATCTAAATCTTTAGCATTAAACTCAATAATTTTTGAGTCCGTAATGCACTCAACTGTAAGTATTGCTGGCTCATTGTTATAAATAGCTATGAAATCACTAATCCACCACCCCTTAATTGCAAACTGTAATGTATGCTCTTTGTCATTTTTGTCAGTGCAATAAGATCTTAAGCAGCCGTCTATAACAAAGAATGTTTTTTTAACAGCCTGTCCTTGTCTAATTAGTATTTCACCTTTAGAAATAGTCCTTTCTTTGGAAATAGAATAAATATGTTCTTTAGCTTGAGGGCTTAGTGTTATATTGTTTTTTATTTTGTTGATTAATTCTTCCAAACTATCAATGATGGATTATTTTTTTCTAAATATACTGAAGGTAAATTATAAATGGAAAATATAGTCGTGGGAGAATATGCACCCCAAACCGCTGTAACCACATGTATTGGCAGACTAGAGATTTGAGCGATTTTGTTTATTTTACTAAAGGTAAATAAAATTGGTCACATCTCGTAAAGGTCTGCCAATATTGGGGTTACAGCTAGTTGGCGGCTGTTATTTTTTATTTTTCATACCTAGAACTAATATAGACTCAATATCTGAATCAGCTGGGAAGAATATTGCTTTTAAACTTTTATCAAAAGGAGACTTTATGTTACCACAACTTTCATAAACTCTGTAAAATTCCTCATATGATCCTCCAACATTTATGGTTTTGACTAATTTGTCTTGGTGATTTATTTGAATAATTGTGTCGCCATTAAATATTTCAAATTGATTTTCTTCATTAAGAATATGGTTTTCTGTCTTTAAAATTTCTAGACTATCTAGTTTATGATCTAATACAGCTAATAGTTCTGTTTTTTGATCATTCTGATGAATAGTGTCATATGCATCACAAATTATAATATCATAAATCATCATATTGTTATTAAGATCATAAATATAAAACTGAGGCTCAGAATCACATACAATTACCGTATTAGGATCAAAAGAAAATGCTACATAACCAGTATTTGAAAAACCTATTATTTTTAATTCCCCATAATGTACTTGTTTATCATTATGCTTTGCAACAATTCTAAACTTATTTTCTTGAGATATTAAATTCTGAACAAAAAGAAATTGGAGAAAAATTGATAAACTAATTAAATACTTTGTTTTCATATTAAAACGTTTATCAAAAAATGTGCCATTTAGATTTTAAGAAAATAGCCGCCAAAAACCTTGTAAGCTCAGCGGTAGCGTCGTTTAACCAGTTTAGTGGCGCAGTTAATTTTGTTTGATTACGAAGTTAAACAAAATTAATAAGTAAACGTAAAGAACTGGTTAAATGGAGTTTACAAGTAGTTGGCCTCTGTTTTTTTTTTTAATAGTTATGCTCATTAACACTCCATTTATAATCCCAATTGATTTGGTATGGATAAGTCTCGTATACAGCATTATCTTCATTTATTGTGTAACCATTTTCAAAGTCTGAATGAGCTTCTTCTAATAGCTTAATTCCATTAATTGAATCACCAATCTGGATTAAAGATTTTGATTTGTAAAATTTAGCATCAGAGAATTGGGGATATAGATTAATACTACGGTCAAAAGATTCTATTGCTTTAACATATTTACCTTGTTCAAATTGAGAAATGCCTAAGTAAAATAAGTCTAAGAAATGCAACCAATCTTCACCTCTTTCTTGTTTTAGCCTTTTGATATCCTTAGTTAGAATAATTTCTGCTTCATTAAATTGATTTAACTGAATTTTTGAAATAGCAATATAGAAATCATATGAGTGATCCATTACAACACCATATTCAGCTCTTTTTTTGCATTGTTCAAACAGGTTTATAGCTTTTTCATATTTTTTTGAAAAAATGCAAATCATGAAAGCTTGATAATCTTGCCACCTACAAGCGTCAATATTAACTGCCTTTTGAAGAGCTTTTTCACCAAGTTCATATTTTTTGTGTTTAAAAAGAGGCATTGCTTTTTGTTGCCATAGATATGCAATACTTGAATCTAATGATATTGCGCTATCTATTTTATTTTGCCAACCTTGAGAAAATACATTGTAATTAAAAGCTCCTTTTCTTAAATATCTTATTAAGATACTCTTTTGATTTGAGTCGAGTTCTTGAGGCTTACAATTTGTTATTAGTGTAATTTCTTTCTTATTACTCTTGCAAGAGTTTATTGTAAATAATATTCCTATTAAAAATACAAGGGCTTTCATTTAGGGAATAGAGGCCAAAACCTTGTAAGCTCAGCGGTAGCGTCGTTTAACCAGTTTAGTGGCGCAGTTAATTTTGTTTGATTACGAAGTTAAATAAAATTAACAAGCAAACGTAAAGAACTGGTTAAATGGAGTTTACAAGCAGTTGGGAAATGTTTATTTAGTTGAAACACCAGACCCTTTAATAATACAATCAGGAGTTGTTATTGTATAATCCAATTCAATATTATTATCATCAATCTCTCCTTGAGCAATTATACTTACAAAAGCATCATCACCAAAACTATCAGAGTTAACAGTAACTTTGTTACCTGTTACATGACCTTCTACTTCCTTGCCTTGATTATTTATGTTTTTTATCAAAAGCTTATCGCTTGATTTCTTCTCTATTTCAATGATATAATTTTCATTATTTAGGTATGATGTATCAGGCAAAGTACAGTTTACATCTTTAGATAGAACATAATTATAAACACCTTCGAATTTTCTAGCCTCTGACTTACAAGAACTAATAGAATAAGCCACTAAAGTACATACTGGTAAAATTATCTTTTTCATGATTTTAAATTTAGATTGCAAGTCTAAATTTTAAAACGGCTAAATCCTGAAAAAACAAGTTAATCTCTTTTAATGAAAGTTATAGAATGTTGTCTTTTCCTAAAAATGGTTGACTCTTTTTAGGGTTAATAATTCAAAGTTAAG
>JAHDBM010000121.1 GCA_020630395.1 Flavobacteriales bacterium | reverse complement strand
CTGTTCATTTTGTAACATACAAGATACACTTTTTACGCTATATGGGGAATTGCTGAGAATACTTAAAGTATCCTGAAAGAGCGTTATTCAAAGATTTAGCAATAAATAATATACGCCAAAAAAATTCTCGTTTAACAAAGATATTATGGATAATAGCTATTGTAGCTTTAGTGCCCCTCATCATTAGCTTATTCTTCAATTTTTGTCTTAATAATAAAAGTAAGGCATTAAGCTCTAATTTATCTGAGACCAGAACATCATTATTAGATACAAATACCTACTTTAATCAAGAAGTTAATCGTTTAAATGACTCCATTGCTTTTTTTAAAGGTAAAGACACAATTTATCGTACCAAATCTGCTTTAATAACTTCATTGACAGAAACTCATGAGTACACATATCAATATCCTAAAAAAAACAAGTCAATAAATATCATATTGAGACTTACGTTGTTAGATCATAATGATTTGGCTGTGGATTGCATATGGGAAACAAAAGAAATGACTGATACCTTAAGCTCTACTCCAAGAGTTGAATATCAAATGAGAAAGCTCAAACTTTTCAGGAATGCATTCAGAAATCGACTTTTAATAGAGCTTAATTCAAGCTTCGAAAAGGAGAATGTAAAAGAGATTGATAAATTTGATGTGCATTAGACAAAATTAAACCTTCTTGTGGTCTAATTATCTGATATTATAAAAGAATAATAAATAAAGTAAAATTCAAACGTTATGAGAAAATGGCTCATGTTTTTCACCTTAATTCTATTTTGTAATGTACTGTTAGGGCAAACTTCCTCCTGTGGCATAATAGAAAGAGTTGGTTTAAGCAATATTAACTCCATTGAACTAACAGATAGAGAAAGAGCTTCGAAACTAATAGTCCATCTAAATTCAGAAACAAACAATCAAGTAATAAAGTTAGAACTGCCCTTAGTTGATGATTCAAATTTTGAAAATTCATTGAGAATATGGGATGATTCAATGTTGTTCTTTAATAAAAAAACAGAAGTATGTGTAGATTATCAAGAGGAAGGAGGTAGATATATCATACTATCTGTAAGCGAAAACCTATAATAAGTTGATTTTAAATGGTGATAAGGAACAAGGTTGTTGTTTTAAGAGAATATAAGGTTTATTTCAAAACTTCTATTCGTTTACTATATCGCTCTTTATCCGTCACCAACATAAAAAGATAAGTGCCATTAGGAAAACTACTAGTATCAAATTGCAAATTGTTTTGTCCTGTTATTTTTTCTTTGTGTACGATCTTACCAGTAATATTAATCACCTGCAAAAAACCATCATTAATAGATGCATCAATAGCAATATTTACTAAGTCTTTAGTAGGGTTAGGATAAACTTTAAATACTTCCTTTTTAGTGGTACTTAATTCTATGCCAACAGGTTCACTAATTACACCAGGCTCAAAGTTTAAATAAAAATTATAGGGGTATTGCCAACTGTCGTAAGTAGGTGAGCCATACATTTCAAAATAGTAGGTGCCAGGGGTTAAGTAAACAGAAGTTGTAGTAAAATCTAAAGCTCCACTATTAGGTTGGTTTACTAATAAGTCTAAATCGGGATGAGTATAGATAGATGCTCCACCATCAACTGGGAAATTAATTATATCTGCTTCAATCCATCCACTTTGTTCTACAGTAAAGATGAAATCGTCATAGTCCATTACATAGGCTGCATCGCTTGCTTGCTCATTCATAAAGCCGTTATACATATTGTTTACTTCTATTTCATAAGCTAAATGATAATCATCTGCTTCGTCAAAGCCTTCATAATTGTAGGGTATTGAGCCTGTTAAACCTAGATGTCCAGCATCAATTACAAATGTTTCTGATTCAATGAAAGGGTACTCTCCCTTAATATTTGCACTTTGAACAGTAACGACACCATCATCCGTACCAAATGAATTTCCTATTATGCAAGTATACTCTAAGTTGTTAGATAAAACTCTAGTATTCAATCCATCAAAAAAGTCGTTAACGTAGCCATCACAATCAACATCATAATTATGGAACCCCCATATACTATCATCCATCACATCCGAATTTTCATAACCTCCATATAAATAAACCCCATAATCACCAGAATAAAAATAACTGCTTCTTAAATCTCTTACCGCATCTGATGATTCGTTGATTTCTCCAAATAAAGTTGTTAAAATAAACCCTGTAACATCGCTCCCTCCATGTGGAGTACCTGTAGTAACTAACTTAGCTACATGATGTTTACCATCCGCAAACCATAAATTGGGGTTTTGCAAATACTCTCTTGCTGCAAGGCCTCCCATCGAGTGTCCAAAAAGAATTACCTTATTCCTCCCTGTAACATCTACAATCCTTTTAATTGCAACACTTAAAGCCAAACCTTGTTTTACAATAGCTGCTTGATTACTAAGTGTTGGATTTGATCCAGTTCCTAATTCAACACCATATTCATCTACATTGAAGTTTATTATGTAAAAATCCGCAGGGTACAAAGTGCTTGGCATATAATTATAAACATCACTATCAGTGTAAATATCGCTATAATAATTATTTAAATCCCCATTTAAACAAAATGGTAAGTTTCCACCACCACTCCAACCTTGGTCAATAATAACATTGGCAAAATCACTCCAAGTATCTGCGCTACTAGCTAATCCATGTATAAAAATAATTGGATAGGGAAAATGTAAATTTTCGTCATCACTCTTTGGCTTAGGTAATGCATTATACAACTCGTTGGTAACAGAATAAATATAGTTTGTATCAGCTTTCAATGCTCTATTTTCTTCTAAAATACTTTGTAGGTTAGGTATTTCCTTATAAGGCTGCACTTTGGTTGATATTTGTGCCGATGTAGAAAAGGCAATAAACAGGAGTAAGATAGTAAGGAGTGCTTTCATAACTATTTTTGGATTAATTTATTGGTAATGAAACACAAATATAACAAAAATAACAAAACCAATTTAGTATAATACAGAAAAAGCCGCTGCAAACAGTATTTAAGTTTGTAGCGGCTTTTTTTATACGCTTTTTGTATGCCATTAAATCATTATTAAGAGTATGCATTTGATGCAAAAAACGATAAATATACCTTTAAGCATGTTTGGTAAAATAGTTTAAAATACGTATATTATAGCTAATAAATTATTAAATTAATTTGCAGAAAATAAGCTAACTTTTAATAAAAAACTATGGCTACAAGCACAATAGAATGGACAGAAATGACTTGGAATCCTACTACGGGATGTTCCAAAATTTCTCAGGGTTGTAAATTTTGCTACGCAGAAATTATGACCCGTCGTTTAAAAGCGATGGGGCAGGAAAAATACAAGAAAGGTTTTAAGACTGTTGTAGAACATCCTAAAACACTAGCAGACCCTTACAAATGGAAAGGAAACAAAACCGTTTTTGTTAATTCAATGAGCGATTTGTTTCATCCCGATGTATCGCTAGGTTTTATTAAGGAGGTGTTTCGTGTAATGAACGAAAATCCACAACACAACTTCCAAGTATTAACCAAGCGCAGCGAACGGCTTAAAGAGGTAAGTAAGGAATTGAATTGGTCGCCAAACATTTGGATGGGTGTATCTGTCGAAAATGCGGATGTTAAATTTCGCATTAAAGACTTACAAAACACCAATGCCTATATCAAGTTCCTTTCTTTAGAACCGCTAATTGGCCCACTAAAAAGACTTGCCCTAAAAGGAATTGATTGGGTTATTGTTGGCGGCGAAAGCGGCTTTAAACCTAGAGATATGAAGGAGGAATGGGTACAAGACATACGAATCCAATGCGAAAAGAAAAACGTACCCTTCTTTTTTAAACAATGGGGTGGCAAAAACAAGAAAAAAGCAGGTAGAACACTTAATGGGCGTACTTATAATGAGATGCCTAGTGTAAGGGGGCAAGAAGTCGAATTAATAAACTAGCGATAATGTTACTTCTACATTACCTAAAAAGCCTTCATAAACAAACAATGTTAATGAAGGCTTTTTGCTATTAAATTATGGGTAATTATATGGCTCGATGTGGTAATTTTTGTTTAGTTATTGTGCATCATTAACGGCTAATTTTAATAGTAACTGATATAATTGATACCAACATAGATGCAAGAATTATTATCATTTGCCATATCATGCAAGCAGACATGTAATAAGAATTTAATTCATCCTTTTTCATTGAATTTTTAGGCATGTTTCAGCAGTCTTAAAAGATAGTTGACACTTTTAGCTGCAAGCCACCCG
>JAHDBM010000047.1:21748-25815 GCA_020630395.1 Flavobacteriales bacterium | reverse complement strand
TGATGCAAAGGGAGTAAAAGCCAAAGCAAACGGACCACAATCGTTCGATAAGTAAAACAACATAATTTTAATATAGTATTAAAGGCGACCATTTATGGTCGCCTTTTTAATGTTTTATAACCCCAAAAATTATATGTTAAATCATTTAATTTCAATACAGTTTTCTTATATAGAAACCAGTTTTAAGTGTTTTATAAAATTAATTATAAAGGAAAAGATTAGCGACAGTAAGAAGTAGTTTAAGTTATCATCTAAATCAAGTTATCAAATGGTCAACAAAGCTTTTGAGATTAATTAGTTTATGAAGTAGAAGAAATGTAAAATTTTAAAAGGAATGTGGTATATATAGTAAAAGCAATTAAAAAGTATAATATATAGGAATATTATCTAACCCTCTTTAAGAATACATATAGTTTTAAGCAAAAAAAAGCTCTGCAATTGCAGAGCTTTTTTTAGAATCATTTATTGACTAGCAGTCTTTAGTGATATCACTAATTTTTGCTGCATTGTTAATGTCTTGAGCGTCAGCTGGAGTCATATCAGAAGCTTTTAATTTTTCAACTTCACATGCACATTTTGTTTTAGCTTCTTCTTCTGTGTTGAAGATTTTGTAAGCTCCTTCACAAATTTCTGTGTAAGAATCCCATGTTGGTTCGCTACCACAAGATGCTAATACTGCAACTGCTCCTAATACTAAAGTGATCTTTTTCATTGTTTTTGTTTTAAATAGTTAATGGGACAAATATATAAATCTGATCTAAGAATCTAGGCTGTTTAATCCTTTTTTGTACAACATGTTACAAAAAAGTGATGACGTGTATTGAATATTTATTTTTTGGTTAAAGTCTCAGCAGCTTTAAAAGCACTATATGCATTCACAATGCCACCAGTATAGTTAAGGTTTTTAAACCTAGTTTTCTTTCCCTTACCTGATGTTGGAATTTTTACTTTCTTTTTTCCATAATTAGTAACTGATGCAAATAATACTTCTTTTAATTCTTTAGCACTTAATTCTGGATAATAACTCCATACTAAAGCGGCAACTCCACTAACAACTGGCGCAGCAAAACTAGTTCCATCAGCTTGGTCGTATGTGTTATCAGGAGAAAGCGAAACAATATCTACACCAGGGGCAAATACATCAACTTTTTCTTTTCCGTAATTAGAAAAGTCGGCAGGGATGTATTTGTTTTTATAAATAGAGGATGCACCAACAGTAATAACATTACTAGCTGTTTCTCCTGAGTTTAAAAGATCATCAGGAAAATTACTGTTTACATCTATATTTTTTGAATCATTACCTGCTGCATGAACAAGTAGTACCCCTTTTTCTTCGGCATACTGAATAGCATCATCAACTAGTATCTTCTCTGGAGAGTAATCTTTACCAAAACTCATGTTAATAATTTTTGCTCCATTATCTACAGCATACCTAATGGATAAAGCTACATCTTTGTCGTACTCATCACCACTAGGGACCGCTCTCAATGCCATTATTTCAATATGATTAGCTATACCATCAATACCAATATTATTATCTCTTTGAGCACCTATAATGCCTGCACAAAATGTACCGTGAAAAGCATCAGTTCCTTTTACATCTGGATTTCCATAATATGGGTTTTCAATGCTCGTAACATCATCACCAAGTATTTCTTGTCGAGGGTTAAAATTGATGTTGTAATAATGCTCGTAAAAGTTTTTGGTTTGTTTGTAATAGGCATCTAAATCACTTCTGGTTAAACCTTGTTTCTCCGTTTCAACAATAGCATCAATAAATTGATTAGCTTGTTCATCTTCAGTTTCAACAGCTTTAACTTCTTCAACAGAGTTTAATTTTTTTCCTGCAACACCTTCTAGGTATAAATAGATATAATCAAAAGCAGTTTTCATTTGAGAAATTTCCTTATACTCTTTAGCATAATTATTTCTGTTTTTCCAATAATTCTTATCTAGTTTTTTATACAACTCATATTCTGTTTTATCAGTTACACTTTCATTGTCAATGTCTTGGTATTTTTCTTTTAGTCTTCTGTAAATACGAGTTGATTCTAAATTTTCACCATCAATATTTTCTCCTTTCTTATTCCCTAAAAAATTCCACCCAAAAATGTCATCAATGTATCCATTTTTGTCATCATCAATTCCGTTATCTGGAATTTCGGTTGGATTTCTCCACATCATGTTTTTTAAATCTTCATGAAGTGGATCTACTCCACCATCTATAACGGCTACTATTATTTTTTGCTTTGGTTTTTTATTGGCTAATAATTCTTTGTATGCTTTTGTAACACTAACTCCATTGTTTTTATCTTGTTTTATATCGTCAGCATACCAGTTAAGGTATTTGTCACTAAATGAAGATACATCCGTTTTGTGTTGTCCAAAACTCAGTGAAGAAAGAATTAAAGTTAATACGAGTATATTATTTTTCATGTTAAAAGTCTTACTTAGTTAATTTTACTAATCGTAAATAGGCCTATTGAGAAGGCATTATATATGTTTTTCTACTGCTGCTATAACGGTATTTATAACTGTTTTGGTTTGTTCATTTGTTAAATTATAATAAACAGGCAATGAAATTTCATTTTTATATTGATTAAAAGCAATAGGATAATCCATAATATTATGGGTGTTTTTAAATGCAGTTAATAGGGGTAAGGGTTGAAAGTGTACATTAACAGCTACTTGATTTTCTGCAATTTCGGTAATAATATTATCTCTAGTTTCTTCAGAAATATTGTTAATTCTAAGAAGATAAAGATGGTAAGAAGTTTCTTTTTTATCAGTTTTAAAGGTAGGTGTTATAGCCCAATCTTTTTTAGAAAAAGTTTCTTGATATAACCCAAATATTTGAGCTCGTCTAGTTAAATTAGATTGATACCTGTTTAATTCAACCAAGCCCATAGCTGCTTGAATATCGGTCATGTTGCATTTAAAACCCGATTCTATTACATCATATTTCCATGCTCCCGCTTTCATTTTGCTTAAGGCATCTTTCGATTGACCATGTAATGACTTTGTTTTAATTGCCGCTCTAATTTGTTCGTTATCGAAAGGAGCTGGTAAGTTTAGTGCTATAGCTCCACCTTCGGCTGTAGATAAATTTTTAACGGCATGAAATGAAAAAACAGATACATCAGTTAATGAACCAACTTTATTTCCATTTAAACTCCCACCAAAACTATGAGCGGCATCTGATAATATCATAATGCGACCAAGTTGTTTTTGAATTTCATTATTTGGGCTAAACATGCTTTTTATTTCAGGATGATTTACTAGCTCGTTTAATTTATCGTAATCGCAGGGAAACCCTCCAATATCAACAGGCATAACTACTTTCGTTTTTTCTGTAATGGCTGCTTTAATGTTTTCTATGTTAACATTAAAATCTTCATTAATATCTACTAAAATCAATTTAGCTTTACAATGATTTACTACATTGCCGGTAGCACAATAGGTGTAAGCTGGAACAATAACTTCATCTCCAGGCTTAACTCCAAACCAATGCAACATCATTTGTAGTCCTGCAGTTGCTGAGTTTAAACATACAGTTGATTTATTTCCACAATAATCCGTTATTAAATCTTCGAATTTTTTAGTTTTAGGACCTGTTGTAATCCATCCAGATTTAAGTGTATCAATAACTTCATTTATTACTTCATCATCAATTCTAGGGGGTGAAAATGGGATCATATTATGGAGTGCCTTATATTTGTTCTTAAAAGATAAAGTAAATTTTAGTTAAGAAATTCACTGTTAGTTCGAGTAATTTTGACTGATAAGACAAAATAGTATCGAGCATAAGTGAGATTACTATACAATATCTTTTTACTTCATTAAAGGTAATCATTACAGATGAATAAGGAATTGGTATTAGAAAAAATGAAACGCTATTGTGCTTATCAAGAAAGATGCCATCAAGAAATAAAGCAAAAATTGGCTAATACGTATAAGGTATATAACGAAGATGCTGATGAGGTTTTATTTACATTAATTACGGAGAACTTTTTAAACGAAGAACGGTTTGCTAAAGCTTATGCAGGAGGTAAGTTTAGAATAAAGGG
>JAHDBM010000047.1:19162-21648 GCA_020630395.1 Flavobacteriales bacterium | reverse complement strand
TAAAAACAAAAAAGGAACAATCAATTTGATTGTTCCTTTTTTGTGCAGTTAAATATTATTTTTAATAACGGATATGGACAAATCCAGTTAATGTTCCAAAACCATCTCCAAGTTTTAATTTGTAGAAATATGTTCCAGAAGGTAATACATTATCACTTTTCATACCTCTAGCAATAATACCTGAGTTTGGTTCACCACCCCAGCCATTTGTATAAGATTGTTCAATATATACCATTTGTCCCCACTTGTTAAATAATTCAACTTTGTTTCTTGGGTATTGTAGTATACCTCCAATTTCCCATTTGTCGTTTATTCCATCACCATTAGGCGAGAAGAATTGTGGAATAACTACTGTAGGGAAACAATCTGTTTGAACAACAAATGAGCAGCTAGCTTGGTTATTATTATCATCTTCAGCTTCAATAGTAATAATTAATGGATTTTGCCCTCCTGCACTTGGATGCATATCTATAACAGTATAAGGTGCCGGAGTTTGAACAATAGTTAAATCTCCATAACCACAGTTATCGTATATAGTAGCTTCAGCTATAAAATCAGGAACTGTGTATGTACATCCATCAAATAGTGAATCTCTAAAATCTGCTGGACATATTACTACAGGAGCAATAGTATCTAAAACAGTTACTACAGCAATACAAGAATCAATATTTCCACTCATATCTTCTGCATATAAAGTTACATTGTTTGGACCTGCATCCGAACAATAGAAATAGTTTTTACTGATAGATAGCATTGGAATTCCACAGTTGTCATAAGATCCATTATCAACATCCATAGGCACAATGGCAACTGAACCAGTACTATCAAGATAAACAGTAATGTCTTTACATAAAACGACTGCACTCGAAGTATCTCTTATCGTAACATTTGCAAAACAAGAATCAACATTATTGCTAGAGTCTCTAATGATTAATGTCACCACATGAGTACCTGTATCTGAACATGCAAAACGGTTTGGAGTAACACTCATAATCATGTTACAGTTATCCCAAGAACCATTGTCAACATGAGCCGGAGTTAAATCAAATATACCAAGTGAATCAAGGTATACTGTAGTGTCTTTACAAACGACATTAGGTATAATAGTATCCACAACATTTATGGTAGCAATGCAGGTATCATAATTTCCACTTGAATCAGTAGCCATTAATGTTACATAATTTACACCAGTCATAGAGCAAGTAAATATACTATCACTTAATGTGAGTGTTGTAATTCCGCAATTATCAGTAGATCCATTGTCTACATAACTAGAATCAATAGTGTATTGTCCATTTGAATCTAAATATAGGTTGATATTTTTACAATTAACAATTGGTTTTACAGTATCTAATACAGTAACAGTAGCTATACATGAATCAATATTACCATTAACATCAGCAACGGTCATAGTAATCAAGTTAGGCCCAATATTAGAGCAGTCAAACTGAGTTTTATTAAGTTTAATTGTTTCAATAGAACAATTATCAGTAGATCCATTATCTATATCAGTACTATCAATAGTAGCTAATCCTAAATGATCTAAGTAAAGATTAATATTGGAACAACTAACAACTGGATTTACAGAATCAATAACAGTTACATTTGCTGTACATACACTAATGTTATTATTGTTGTCAGTTGCTGTAACAGTAACTTGTATAACTCCAGTATCTATACATGTAAAGTTATACTTAGAAAGTTTAACTGTTGCAATTCCACATGCTGAGTTTGCAGAGGTAAATGCATAAGAACTATCAATGGTAAACTGCCCAGCTAGATCTAAATAAATTGTAGTGTCTTTACAAATAAGATCAGGTTTAATAGTATCTATTACAGTTACTGTTGAAGCACAAGAATCTACATTTCCACTAGCATCTTTAACAACAAGTGTTATACTATTTGTGCCAATGTTGTTACATCCAAATGTTCCATTAAATGAACTTAATGTCATGGTTGTAATACCACAGTTATCTGAGCTATTTAAATTTATAGAAGAGCTATCAATCACTGCTTGTCCATTGGAATCTAAGTAAACAGATATATTTTGACAAGCTACAACAGGTTTAATGGTATCTAATACAGTAACAGTAGCGTTACAATTAGAAGTGTTTCCATTATTATCAGTAACGGTCATAGTTACAGCATTAGCACCTATATCTGAACAAGTAAAGATATACTTATCAAGTTTGATTGATGAAATTCCACAATTATCATTAGATCCATTGTTTATATATGAACTATCAATAGTATATTGGCCGATTAAATCAAGGTAAACCGTAATGTTTTGACAGTTAGCAGTAGGAGCAATAGTGTCTAGTACAGTAACAGTTGAAGTACATATAGAAACATTGTTGTTATTGTCGGTAGCAGTAACGGTAATGGTATTAGTACCAACATTAGCACATCCAAAATTGTATTTAGAAAGTCCAATAGTAGCAACCCCACAAGCAGCATTAGCATTTCCTACAACATAAGAACTATCA
>JAHDBM010000047.1:0-19062 GCA_020630395.1 Flavobacteriales bacterium | reverse complement strand
GCTGAACAAGAATCAACATTACCATTGTTATCAGTGACAATAAGTGTTACTGAATTAGTTCCAGTATTTGTACAACCAAATGTTCCATTAGTAGTAGTTCCAGTATTAATAGCCATAGTAGCGATACCACAATTATCAGAAGAACCGTTATTAATTGAAGAGCTATCTATGGTAACTGAACCAGAAGCATCAAGATAAACCGTAATGTTTTGACAGTTAGCAGTAGGAGCAGTAGTATCTAGCACAGTAACAGTAGAAGTACAAGTTGAAACATTGTTGTTGTTATCGGTAGCAGTAACCGTAACAGTATTGGCTCCAACATTAATACATCCAAAATTATACTTAGAAAGTGTAATAGTAGCAACCCCACAAGCAGCATTAGCATTTCCTACAACATAAGAACTATCAATAGTATATTGACCAGCAGCATCTAAGTATATAGTAGTGTCTTTACATAAAATTACTGGTGCAGTAGTGTCAATTATAGTAATGTTAGCTAGACAAAAGCTTCTATTACCATAACTATCTGTGACAGTCATTATTAATTGCTGTGTTCCTACATCAGAGCAATTGAATGATTTCTTATTGAGGTCAATAGATTTAATAGCACAGTTATCAAAACTACCATTGTCCATTATGGCGCTATCAATCGTTAATAACCCTAAACTATCTAAATAAAGAGTAGTGTCTTTACAAATAGCTGTTGGCTTTCTTTTATCTAGAACTGTAATACTTGTTGAACAAGAATCAATGTTGCCATTAACATCAGTTACATACATAGTGACAGATGCTGTTCCAACATCATTACAATCAAATACATATTTATTTAATGTAATTGTTGCTATACCACAATTGTCTGTACTACCATTATTAACATCACTACTATCAATTGTTGCAGTTCCATTAGATCCTAATTGTACAGAAGGTGCTTTACAGATAGCGTTAGGCCTAACTGTATCAATAATCGTTATTGTAGCCTGACATGAACTGGTGTTATTATGGTTGTCAGTTACAGTTAATGTTACATTGTTTATACCCACATGGCTACAATCAAAAGCTGTTTGATTTAATGTGAAAGTTGAAATTCCACAAGCATCTGAACTACCATTATCAATCTGTGATGGATTAATAATTACTTGACCAGTAGAATTAAGATATGCAGAAATGTTTTTGCAATTAGCAATAGGCTTAACTGTATCTATAACAGTCACTGTTCCTTGACAAGTAGTACTATTACCATTAACATCAGTAACTGTCATGATGATAGAATTTGTTCCTATATCTGTACACGAAAAATTGTTTTTATTCAATGTTATGGATTGAATTCCGCAATTATCAGTACTGTTATTATCAATAGCATTATTAAGAATAGTTGCTTGACCACTTGCATTTAAATATACATCAATGTTTTTACAATTAGCAATGGGTTTTACGGTATCTATAATCGTTACTGTAGCTTGACAATTACTAGTGTTATTGTTGTTATCTGTAGCAGTAACCGTTATGATTTTTGTTCCAACTTCTGCACACGAAAAAGTATACTGAGAAAGTGTTACAGATTTAATTCCACAAGCGGCAGAAGCTCCATTTAACACATAAGAACTATCAATTGTAAACTGACCACTAGCATCTAAATATACACTAGCATTTTTACACGTAATTGAAGGTGTAATGGTATCGACTACAGTAATAGTAGTTGAACAAGAATCAACATTTCCATTAACATCAGTTATAATTAGCGTAACAGAGTTGGTTCCAATTGAACCACAGTTATATGATAATGAAGAATTATTGTTGAGTGTAATTGAGGCAATACCACAATTATCACTACTACCATTGTTAATATCGGATGGGTTAACTACTAAATTTCCATTTTGATCTAAATAGCCAGTGAATGGGCTACAAGAAACGACAGGATTTATAGTATCTAAAACAGTTACATTTGATGTGCAATAGTCAACATTGCCATGCACATCAGTTATGGTTAATTGAACTGAATTAACACCTATGTTTGTACAATTAAATGAAGAAGAACTTAATTGAATTGAAGATACAGGACAAGGATTTGCACTAACGTTAGCTACTTGACTACTGTCTAATATAGCATTTCCAGTAGCATCTAAATAAATTGTTGCATCATTACATATTGTACTGGATTGAATAGTATCTACTATGGTTACAGTAGATTGACATGTTTTAACTAACCCATTAGCATATGTGGTGGTAACGGTAACAGTATTGGCTCCAGTATTACTACAATCAAATTGAGTTTTGCTTATATCAACTGAAGAAACATTACATGTGGTTACGGATGTTGTTACATCAGTACTATCAATGGTAGCTTGTCCGTTTTGATCAAGATATACAGTTGGGCTAACACAATTAGACGCATAATTTGTATCTATAGTTATGTTGTATGTAAAAACATTTCTTCTTTTAATTGGACAAATATCAGCTTCAGCTGTAAGTGTAAAAAAGAAATTTCCAGCCGATTGATTTCCAGGATTCCAACAAAAAGTACCTATAGTAGTGTCATTACTAACTCTTGTAGTAAATGTTGCTCCTGGTATTGCGTTATCATAAAATATATCTAAAGGACTTGATGGATCATTTGTTAACCCATAAACATCAAAACAAAAAGCTTGCTGATAACATACATCATACGAGTAATCAGTTGGATGATAGTTTACACCACTTAATGTAGGTACAAATGATGCACCCCCACAATTAATAGCTAAAAACTGCATATCTCTGGTAATACTTCCTCTAAAGTTTCCTAATGTATCGTATTCTTCTATTAATAAAGAAACAACAGGTTGTTGTGTTCCAGCTGATGAGAAAGATATTGCACCTGAAAAGTTGTCAAAATTGAATCCACCAATAGTTGGAAAAGGATTTGATGGAGTATAAGATGATGAGGAGTATTGTATGAGAGTTGTAGTGTTAGATTTTGGCTGTACTAATGTGTAGTATACACTGTCACCATCAGCATCAACTAACCCATTACTATAATTAACTAAGTCCCCAGCACAAGAGTATAGTATTGGAATACTATTAAATGTTGGAGAATTATTACATAATCCTCCCGTGTTATTTATAATAGCTTCACAATATATTTGTGACGAACCTGGATTTCTGAGATTTGTAATGGCAGCGTTTCTAGCATTTTCTCTAAAGTATACTCTCCAATCAGAGCACTCAGTTGGAAAAGTTACAGTTCCTTCATATATATACTCTTCAATACCAGGATATGGGTTGCTTTTATCAGCACACTGTGTATTTGGTATTAATTGATCGCATATTTGAGAGACTTCAGTTACGCTTATTTGGCTAACAGTAAAGTTGCCACTGGACCCACAATTAGAAATTGATTCATAATCTAAGGAATAACTGCTACCTACTGCAACACCTTGACAATCTCTATAAACCTTCAAGGTGAATTTATATGTATTAGAACCTAAGCATTCGTAAGTAAGATCTACTGCAGCATAGTGAGAAGCTTTTGAAACTTTAACAGAGCATATTAATATTACCAATAATGTTAAACTTTTTAATAAAATTGGCGCCAAACCTTTTCTAATCATGTCTTTATTTATCAATGTTTTACCTTTGAGTTTTTCTCTCAGAGTACAAATGTACAAACAAAAAAGTTAAATTAATAACAAAAGTGTGTTGAAAAATCTTTTTTGTAGGTTGATTGACCAAATTTAAATAAAATATGCCTTATTACAAGGTGTTTTGACATTAAATATCCAATGTTAAATTTTCATTAAGAAAAAAGAAGAGTATTCAAATACTCTTCTTTTAATTTTCAGTTAATTAAATTTCACTTCTTGTTCTGCCGAATACAAGGTTAATTAGTAATAGAGCCAAAGCAATAAAAAATACAATCTTGGCAAATGAAGCCGCTCCTGCAGCAATTCCTCCGAATCCAAAAATACCAGCAACAATAGCTACTATTAGGAATAAAATAGATAATCTAAACATGATTTTAGTTTTTTAAAAATTAATATTACCTAAGTTATTTCAAGAAAGAAGCCAGAGTTTAAGTTGTTAAAAATCAGTTAATTAATTTTTTTTCTAATCGTGTTTTGAGAATGTTCTTCACATAATGAGAATTATATACACTAAATAGGAGTTATGCTTTAGATAAAAGCAATATCAGTATAGCTATTATAGCTGGTAATGCTTGAATAAAAAAGATAGTCTTACTAGCTGTTACAGCTCCATAAACTCCTGCGACTATGATGCAGGATAAAAAGAATGTGCTAATATTATACTGCCAATCAGGATCACTAATTAATAAAGACCATATTAAACCAGCTGCTAAAAAGTAGTTATATAATCCTTGATTAGCAGCCAACACACTAGATTGATCGAAAAATTCAGGAGGATATCCCTTAAACATGTCTTTAGCTTTTGTTTTCCAAGCAAACATCTCGAAAGCTCCAAACATAAGGTGTAGTATGGCTACAATTCCAATAAGGATATATGAGATTATATTCATTTTATTCACTGCTTATTTTATGAGGATCCATGTTGTCGGTTTCAATTTCGTCTTTAACAATTTTAATTTTTAAGGCTACCATTGCAAATTCTTTTTCGTTCTTAATGAGCCATTTTGCAGCATCTCTGTCTCCATCCCCAGCTAATGCCATATACCATAATATGGAGAATTTATTGTTGATTAACCAATCAAGAGCTGATTTTTTACCTTCTACACCTTCAATAAGAGCTAGTAAGTGAGGATATTGATTTTTCATTAACCAATCTCTTGCATCTTGTTTTAAATTTAAAGCAAAAACAAAGGTGTAAAGTTCTGGGTATCCATTTTTACCAAGCCAATCTCTTATCTTTTTATTTCCAGATATAGCTTCTCCCCATGCAATAATTATTTTAGGGGGATAAATAAGAGGTTTGTATGTTAGTTTTTTTTTCACCTATTGGTTTATAATGAGATCGGTTTCAACTTTAAGGGTGTTATTTGATTTTTTATCCGAAATCATAGTTAGTATGTGAATTGGATTAGAAACTTTTTTGCTATTAATATTGTTAATTACAATTGGAAAATCTTTATTGATCTTGTCAATAGGAACACCTGACACTTTTATATCTTCAAATATGTTTTCATTATAAGATAATACGTTATTGTCACCATCTGTTACAATTAGAGAATAAATAGGAAAAGCTATATCATCTATTGTTTTAAGTCCTTCTAGGTCTTTATATATCAAAATTACTTTGTCATTCGCATTAATCTTTTTATCTGTTACGGCACATTTTTGGGTTTCATTCCACACATAAATGTTACTGTAGCTCATGTTATTGTTGGTAACCTTTAAATGTTCATTGTGTTTAACGGTAAAAGGCATTTCAAGTGTAAATGTTCCATTTCCAATTTTGTCCCAAATGTATACATGAACATTATAATCTTCATTTAGTTTAATATTATTTGACATAGCAAAATTCACACTCAATTGGAGAGGATTTAGCGAAAAACCTTTATCATTATCAGCAAATAAATCTAAATTACTAACCAAAGTGTCCTTACTTTTTTCATGAATAATTGCAATTGAAATACCTGGGTAAACATTTCCATCTTTTTTGGTTAAACCAGTTACATTATTAAAGAGAAAATAAATCATCTCTCCATAATAAAAAGATGTTCTTGTTACGGTTTTTTTATTTATCACCATGTCAACATTGTTAACACCAATTCCATTTCCTCGAGTATACATTCCTGTTGTAAAATCCTTATTAACAGATTGATTAAAGTTACAAGCTAATAACAAAGAAATTAGTAAAGTAAGTAAGGTAATTTTAAGCATAATACTAAAGCATGTTAAGATTTAAATCTTCATTAAGATAAGAAATAGATATCAGCTTAAAGGGAGTGATTTTACGTAAGTTAGATTCTTGTTTGATTTCGTTTATTTGATTGGTTGTAATTTCTTTTGTTGAAGCATATAAAAATAAAATGGTTTGTTTAGGTGAATTATGTTTTACTAAATATGTTTTTAAATCGTTAAAAAAAGATGCTCCAAATGGGATATTTACAGCATTATTGATATGACTTTTTTCATAATCTTCTTCACTTCTAGTATCAATAGTAAAACACTTTACCTTTCGAGTTGATGATATATGAATGAAATCTTTTTGGTTTAGAGCATTATATGATGTTTTGCTACAACTAAGTTGAGCTATTGCAATTACAAGTATTAAAAATCTAGTAGGCTTCATGTAGAATTAGGCTAAATAAATTTCTAAAAATCTATACGATAATAGAATATAGGTAAAAAACCGAGTTGAGTGTTTTCTACTATTCTTGTAGGGTCATCTGGAGTAGGAGCGTACGTTAAATTAAGTAGATTTTTAATTCCTAAAAAGTTAACTAAATCTAATCCAATTTCATGTGTTACTTTTTTAGCATTAATCTTGTAATTAATTTTTATATCAGCCCTAAAATAATCTCTAAATTGAAACTCATTATAGGCACTGTCTCTAAAAACAACTTCCCTAGCTAAAGCTGATGCAGCCGTATCTACAATTCCTAATCGTCTTCCTCCAGCCCATGTTATTGCACCACCTATGTTAAAGGTAGATCGCTCCCCTATTTGAAATTCCTTGCCAAATAAGAAGTTAGTTGCAAAGTTTCCATTGTAATCAGTATTTCGTTCAACTCCATCACTTCCTTTATAAGTAGAATTGTAAATTGCTCCGGTTAACATCATAAAGAAACTTTTGTCAAAGTTTTTTTGTAGTGTTAATTCTAATCCATAATTAGTTCCTGTTCCTGTATTTTGTAATGAATCTGGAAAAAAACGAGCAAAACCACTTCCTTGATTTACGATAGAATAAGATGATGGGGCTACCTCCACAGGAATATCAAATAAAGACTGATAATATACCTCTGATTTTAATCTTAACCCTTTAGCTACGACTGCATTATATCCAAGTACATAATGTATGCTTCTTGTAAAATCCATATTTCGGTTTTCTTGAACAAAACCTACTTGTCCATCAGGTTTTTGATAAAAATAAGTGTAAGTTGGTTGCATTTGACTGTGGAGACCTAAACCGGCAGTTAATGTTTGTTTTTCATCTATTTTCCATTTTAAACCAGCTCTTGGCTCTATAGGGGAAATGCTATTATTAAAGGTCAATATTTGACTGTGTAGTCCTACGTTAACAGCTAAAACTTCCGAAAATTTATGTTTCCACTGTGCATAAGGCTGTATAAGTAAACCGTTACTTTTGTTATCCCATCTTCTTAACCAGGAGTTTGTTACCTGGTCGTCAAACACACTGTCTTGCTGGTTCCAAATATATAAATCTGCATTAATACCATATTTTAGTACATCTTTTTTAGTAACTTTTTTATTAATATAGGATGCTACAGATATTTTTGATTGTGTAAAAGAATACCCCAATATTTGATATAAAGTATCAAGCTCAAATTGATTATTTACAATAGAACGCTCAAAATAGTCGTGTTTAGCTTGCTGATTATCAATAGCTCCAGCAATGGTTGTTTTAAAAAATGTTTTTTGATTGATTGGCTTAACATAAGTTGCGCCAACAACAGCCATGCTTGTTCCAAAGTATTGATCCCTATCCTGTTCACCAAATGTTTCTATTTCTGGTTCTTTTTGATCACTTAAAACAATGTCTATATTACTCATTCCCGACATGGCAAACAAAGAAATACTACCTCCTTTTTTTTGTGGGAAATTAAGTTTAAAGGATAAATCTTGATAATTAGGTATTGCACTAGTTCCAATAGGAACTCCCAATCCTCCAAAAAGAGATAGTGTAGAGTATCGGTAGGCAAATAAATAGGATGATCCACTTTTCTTTGATATTGGTCCTTCTCCCATTAACTCTGTTCCTAAAAATCCTAACTGAGCAGAAAACTCATGTTTTTCATTATTTCCGTTTCTAAGTTTAAGGTCAAAAACACCTGCAACACTATTTCCATATTCAGCAGGGAAAGCTCCAGTAAAGAAATCAGAATTAGCCATAAGTTTATTATTTAAGATACTAACCGGACCTCCAGATGAACCTGATATAGCAAAATGGTTTGGATTTGGAATATCAATTCCTTCAACTCTCCATAAAATACCTAAAGGAGAATTACCCCTTACCACAATGTCATTTCTAGAATCATCAGATCCCGATACACCTGCGAAATTACTAGCCATACGGGCAGGATCTCCTCTAGAGCCGGCATACTTGTCAGTTTCTTCTACCGAGAAACTAGTAACGCTAACCAGTGCCATTTCGTTTCTTACTCCATCATTATCATCATCAGCATTTACTACAGCTGCTTTTAATTGTACAGATGATTCTTCTAAATCTAAATTGAGTATAAGCTCTTTTCCTGAGTTTACAACCACAGGAATAACCATGTCGTAATAGCCAACAGAAGATATTTTTACTTGATGTCTTCCAATTGATACACCTTCTATTCTGTAATTTCCATCAAGGTCTGTAGCAGCACCTAATAATTGAGTTGTATCAGATATTACTAATACATTAGCCCCAAATAGAGGGAATTTAGACTCACTATCAACAATTTTACCTCTTATTGTTTGTGTAGTTTGACTAAATACAGGAATGCTTGTTATTAAAACAAGTATAAACAATAATGATCTCATAATTAGGTTGTTTTCAATAGCCGTAAAGATAATAGAAAATTCAATATGCTAGCTGATGGGCTTTTTTTAATGATTTGTAATAAAAATCAATAAAAAGTAGGGCAAGCATAACGAGTCCCTTTTTTATTACCACATGGATTAATGCTCAACATAATTTCATGAGAGTTAGATGCTCCAGCTTGTATTTGAGAAAGTGTATAGTCAAAAGCATATCCTACAGTAAAATAATCTAGTGCTCTAAACCTTACTAAAGCAACAACGGCATCTGTATTACGATAAGTAAGGCCGAAGGCAAACGTTTTTTTATAATCGGCCATTATATTTATGTCAACTGCAGTAGGTACTGATGGAGCGATTTTTATTAAAGCTGAAGGTATAAAAGACCACTTTTCACGTTTAAAAGTAGTTCCGCCAGTTAACATTCCATGTCGAACAAGCTTACTCTCTGATGTGCCAACTGCTTTAAGTTGACTAGTTGTTGTTTGGTGAATTGATAGTCCACCAAACCATTTCTCACTTTGTAAAAATATACCTGGTGTTAATTCGGGTACAATGATTGCATTAGCTGCTTGACCAATAGCATCATCATTAAAATTAATTAGGGTAACTTCTCCAGATCTAAAACTTAATTGTTCAATCCCAACAAATAACCCCATGGACATTAAAATATCTCTATTTAACGGAAAATGATAAGCATAAGCTAATTTAAATTTAGCTCTGCTAAATGGACCATAACGATCACTTTCAATGTAAACACCAAAAGCGTGTTTGTTTTCTAATCCTAGTTTATTTTTTTTAAATACAGTATGTACACCTCCAAAAGCTGTTTTAGGTGCGCCTTCAAAACCTACCCATTGGTTTCTATATCCTAATGTGGCATCCAGACAAGCCTTACTTCCCGCTACAGCAGGGTTAAAGGCAAACTGATTAAAAATATAATGAGAAAATTGAGGTTGCTGCTGAGACACCATCAGCAATGGTATTATACTTATAAATATTAAAATGAATGTTTTCTTCATGAAGTTAATATACAATGGTAACAGAGCCAGTAACAAGCTTTTTGTCTTTTGCAGTTATACTTAGACTAATAACATAGTAATAGGTAGAAGCAGGCAATTGTTTCCCCCCATTTGTGCCATTCCATCTTTTAGCAGGAGTATAGCCGATTGTTTTATATACTTCTTGTCCCCATCTATCATACACAATTATTTTAACTTCAGGAAAGTTCTCAATATTAAGAATTTGCCATGTATCATTAACCCCATCTCCATTAGGTGTAAACGTATTGGGTACAGTTATAGAATCAATTACTTGAATTAATACAGAATCTTCAAATGTACAACCATTTGGGTCATTCACAGTTAACGTATATACAGTGCTAATTGAAGGAGTAGCTGATGGATTATAAACAGTTGGATCGCTTAGGGTGTTACCTGGTGTCCAAATCGGATTCATGCCACCTGATCCATCTAAGTCAGTAGAGGAACCAAAAGGAATAATTTGATCGGGGCCTGCATTCGCAATATTAGGATGCATAGACATAATAATAGTATTACTTGTAGCTCCCGGGCCACATGCACAAGCAATTTGAGCTGATACATTGTCATTGTTTTTTATATCTGAAGAAGTAAAAGTAGCTCCACCAGTTTGAACAACAATTCCATTAATAATCCATGTGTAAATAGGATTGTCACAATCGGTTGGATTTGCTGTAAACGTTACAGGTGTTTGTTCGCAAATTGTTCCTCCTGCAGATGAATTGATAACCAAAGTAGCAGGAATATTGGTAATTCCTGGCCCCATTGCTTCAATATCAAAATTACAATCTTTACCAGAAGATAATTGAACATAATATGTTGTGTTAGCTGCTAATCCTAAAGCTGTTAATGTAAACCCAACAGCACTGTTTGCTTGGCAATTAGAAGCAACAGCATATGTGGAATTATCACATGGAGTTCCAGCTTGGTATAAAATCCCCGAAATATCATTTCCTATACCAGCACATACAACACCAGATATATTAATAGATACATCCCCACCAGTTGAGTTGGTTGTAAATTCATACCAAACCGTTTGTTCAAAAGGAAAACAAGTTAAGCTACCTGCATTTGGTCCATCAGGAGCATTTGGTCCCGTTTGTGCTGTTGCTCCAGTAGTAGAACCATTTACTGGGTTACTGTCGCAAATTTTAATAGCATTACTACATAAGTCATTAGCAGGTTGAGTAAAGCCAATGTTAAATAGCAATATAAAACAGATGATATGAGAGGTAGATCTTATCACAGATCTAAAAATTTCATTAAATGATCGTATCTACTTTTTAAATCATCAGGGTCGTCATTTTCTTGATATGATTCAACAATGGCATACTCATATCGTTCAAAAGTTGCGATAATTCTACTTAAATCTTGAACACTTACTTTAAGTGTTATTTCCATTTTTAATGAATCTGGAGATGAAGTGATAAAAGAACTTAAAATTTTAGCATTATTACTTTCTACAATTTGAGCTATTTCGGCTAGGGAATAGTCTTTTTCATTTACTTCAATAACAATAACTCCACCAGGCTCTTTAACAGATGTAGTATTAGTGGTTAATGTCATTAAATGAGGAAGTGTAGTGGCTCCAATATAATTTTCCTCTAAATCAAGAATAGCTATAGCCGATAAGTTATTCTCACTCATGATATTCATCACTTCAAAAATATGCTGATCGGAGTGAACATATAGATTTAATAATTGAGCTTGACTATTTTCAATAGTAGCTTCCTCATTATTTAAATCATATAGATTTTCTTCTGAAACTATACCTATAAATTCATTGCCTCTAACAACAGGTAAATGAGAAAGTTTAAATTCACTCATCCACTTCATTGCTTTACCACAAGTTTCACTTGGAATAAGGGGTGGTAACAGGTCTACTATTAATTCTGATGCAATCATATCTTTTAAAGAAGCAAAAATTCTATCTTTACTAACGGATAAGAAAGTAGTTTCTTGCCTTCACAATATTACAAATTTATGACTAAACTTAGTGTAAACGTTAATAAAATTGCTACGCTCCGTAATGCTCGAGGTGGAAACGTACCCAATTTAGTGAAAGTTGCTTCTGATATAGAACAATTTGGAGCAGATGGTATAACGGTACATCCAAGACCAGATGAGCGACATATTAAGTATCAAGATGTATACGACTTAAAAAAAGTTGTTAAGGGGGAGTTTAATATTGAAGGGTATCCTAATCATAAGTTCATTGAATTAGTATTAGACGTTAAGCCTCATCAAGTTACATTAGTTCCAGATCCTCCAGGTATTCTTACTTCTAATCAAGGATGGGATGTAAAGGGACATGAAGAATTTTTAAAACCCATTATTGCTCAATTTAAACAGGCAGGGATTAGAGTATCATTGTTTATGGAGCCTAATGCTACTGTAATGGAAGATGTGGTTTCAGTTGGAGCTGATCGTATAGAATTATATACTGGTCATTATGCTGATGATTATGCGAATAAAGAACAAGCAATTAAAAAGTATAAAGCAGCAGCAGTACAAGCAGCAAAACTAGGCTTAGGTATAAATGCAGGGCATGATTTAAGCTTAGCTAACTTAGCGTATTTTGCTAGTGAAATAGATAATCTTGATGAAGTTTCTATTGGACATGCATTGGTAAGTGATGCTTTGTATTATGGGTTAGAAGAGATAGTAATGTTATATAAAGAGAGGTTATAATAGTTATGAAAACACTAGGAATAATACCAGCTCGTCACGAATCGTCTCGATTTCCAGGAAAGCCTCTGGCAGATATTAATGGAAAATCCATGATACAAAGAGTATATGAACAATGTTCTAAAGCGAAGAGTCTGAACAAAGTTGTTGTTGCAACTGATGATAAACGTATTTTCAATCATGTAACATCTTTTGGAGGAGAAGTTATGATGACAAGCGACAAACATCAATCGGGTACAGACAGATGTGGAGAAGTATTATTAGCACTAGAAGATGAAGGGGAAGGATATGATGTGATGGTTAATATTCAAGGAGATGAACCGTTTATAGATCCTAAACAAATAGACTTAATTTGTTCTGTATTTGAGTTAGATCCTACAGCAGAAATTGCTACGCTAGTTAAACGAATTCAAGAGAAAGAAGAGTTGTTTAATCCAAATGTGGTAAAAGCTGTGTTAACCGAGAAAGAGGAGAATACTAATCTAATGGATGCATTATATTTTAGTCGGCAAACAATACCTTATTTAAGAGGGGTTGAAGATGAAGAGCATTGGTTAATGAGGCATAAATTCTATAAGCATATTGGTATTTATGGGTTTAATGTAGAGGAGTTTTATGGAGTGCTGGAGTTAAAAATGTCTACGCTAGAACAAGCAGAAAGTCTTGAGCAGTTAAGATGGTTAGAGAATCATTATACAGTTCAAGCATTAGAAACTACGTTAGAGACTTTTGGGATAGATTCTCCTGAAGATTTAGAAAAAGCTAAAGCTTACTTATAAAATAGTTCATTCAAAATGAATTGATAGATAAATCGCTTTGCAAACACCCAGTTTATTGAACAGATGTTGTGTCAAATAAAAAATGGGTTAACCATAAACTTTGAGTAAACACTGCTTTTTGCTATATTTATGGTTCGGTAATTTGTTATGAAGACAATTGATAAACATATAGAAAATCTTTTGCAAGATTACACTTGTGTAATTATCCCAGAAATGGGAGGGTTTATTACAAGTGAAGGTGAAGGTTATTTAGATGCCAAAACAAATGTTTTTCATCCGCCATTTAAGCGAATTTTGTTTAATAAAAATCTCACGAATAATGATGGTTTGTTAGCCAATGCTTTAGTGAATCAAGATCAATTATCATTTGAAGAAGCAACAAAATTACTGCTGGAATATAAAGATGCCTGTTTTGCTAAACTAGATAGTGAAGGTAGAGTTGAAATAGAAAGAGTAGGGGTGTTGTTTTTTGATACCGAAAAGAACATTCAGTTTCAACAGAGTAATAAAAACTTTTTGTCATCATCATTTGGGTTGTCTCCAAAATTTTTATCTATACTACCTATCGAGCAAGAACCAATTGTTAAGGTTCAAGAAAAATTAGTTGAGGTTATCAGACCAACCGAACCGATTAAAAATAGAGACTCTATTAAACCAGAAAAAACTACAAAAGAAAAAAAGAAAAAAAGAAGAGGTGCAGTTTTACTTCCTCTTATTATACTTCCTTTGTTAGTTGGTGGTTTATATGTTGCCAATCAAATGGGGTATGTTGGCGATCAAAGATTTCAAATTTCATCTATTAATCCATTTTCTGATGCTAAACAAGTGGTTTATTCTCCAAGAGCAAAATCATTTGAGCAATTCTTTGACAAAGTTGTACAGGAGACAAATAATGAAATTAAAGTAGAACCTACATTAGATAATGTTTCTGATGAAAACATGATTGTTGAGCCGGTTATTGAAAAAGAGGTTATACCAGAGAAAGTAGATTCAACTTATGTACACACTGAACTAGTTGAAATTCCGGAGGAGTTGCCCTATCATGTTGTAGGAGGCTGTTTTAGTGTTGAGGAAAATGCTCAAAATCTTGTGGAGCAATGGAAAGCAAAAGGTAAAAATGCTTCAATTATCGATAAAAAAGGAAATTTATATCGTGTTTCATTACAAAGTTTTTCTTCTAGATTAGAAGCAAACGATTTTAAAGAATTACTTCAAGAATCGGATGATATTTCTACTTGGATTTTGAAGAAATAAAAGGTGAGGTATTTTACATCAAATTCTTTCTTTATTTTTTTAATACTAATTCTCTCTTTTTGTATTAATAAATAAACAACCATTTCTCTTGAGATTCGTATATTTAATGTACTAGGAAACCAATTAGTTAGTGAAAAAAATACTTGTCATAGCATTTATGTTTGCTGTGTGCATGGGAAATGCCCATGGACATGGGAATAAAGAAGTATTTATTCAAAACAAAGGACAGTGGCATAGTAATATTAAATACAGTAAAATTTTACCTTACGGTAATTTGTATTTAGAGAATGATGGATTTACCTACTATTTATATGATAAATCATATATTCACGATCTTCATCATAATAAAACTGCAGTTCGTCCAGACTCTGTAAAGGCCCATGCAATAAAAACAAAATTTACAGGGATGAATTCAGCAACTCAATTAATAGCTGAAGATTCATCATCTTTTTACCTTAATTATTTAATCGGAGATCAATCTAAACATGCATCTTATGTTCGTTCTTTTGAACATGTTACCTACAAAGATTTATATACAGGAATAGATTTAAAAGTATATGAAATGCAAGCCTTTACAAAATACGATTACATTGTAAGTGCTGGCGCTAATCCTCAAGATATACAAGTAGATTATCAAGGAACTGATGCTCTTTTTGTTCAAAATGGGAGCTTGTATGTAATGAATAGTGTAAATGATATCATTGAACAAGAACCTTATGCATATCAAATAATAAACGGAAATAAAGTTTCTGTTCAGTGCGAATATGTAGTAAATGGAACTGTTGTTTCTTATCGTTTTCCTGAAGGCTATGATAATTCAAAGGAATTAATCATTGATCCAGTCATTATATTTTCGACTTTTACTGGTAGTGCAGCCGATAATTTTGGATTTACAGCTACTTATGACGACCAAGAAAATGCTTATGCTGGAGGTATAGTATTCTCAACTGGTCAATATCCAGTTACTATAGGAGCATTTCAAGTAGCGTTTAACACTGGAGTTGCTGGAATGGTAGATATGGGAATAAGCAAATTTACGGCAGATGGTTCATTATTGTTATATTCAACTTATGTTGGAGGGGGACAAGGAAGTGATGCTCCACATAGTTTAGTTGTTAATCAAGCAAATGAATTATTTATATTAGGTACAACAGGTTCAAGTGATTACCCAGTAACTCCAACAGGTTTTGATACTAGTTTTAATGGAGGAGTATCTACTAGTCCGCTTTATTCTGGGGTGCAATACCAAAATGGATCTGATATAGTGGTAACAAGGCTTAATGCAACAGGTGCTGGGCTTTTAGGATCTACTTTTGTAGGAGGAACTAATAATGATGGACTAAATACTGATCCTTTATTATCTTATAACTATGGAGATGGTTTTAGAGGAGAAATTATTATAGATCAAACAGGAAATTGTATTGTGGCTACAACAACCAACTCACCAGATTTTCCAATAGACACTTTAGTAGCTGCTCAGCCAAAATATGGAGGAGGATTTTCGGATGGGGTAACGTTTAAAATGAATCCAGCTTTAACAACTATGATTTGGGGAACGTTTATTGGTGGAGATTCATCAGATGCAGCTTATGGAACTCAATTCGATTCTAATGGGGATGTTTACCTTACTGGAGGTACATTAAGTAATAATTTCCCCGTTACACCCAATGCATTTGATACTACTCATAACGGACAAGAAGATGGCTTTATCACTCGTTTTGATGTGGCAACTAATACAATGGTAGCTTCTACATTTGTTGGTACAGCTGGTTACGATCAATCTTATTTTGTGCAATTAGATATAGCAGATAATGTCTATATATCTGGTCAATCAACAGGAGGTTATCCAATTATGGGAACCGTATACAGTAATCCTAACAGTGGTCAATTTATTCATAAATTGAGTAATGATTTAGATACTACTTTATGGAGTACACAAGTTGGATCGGGAAGAGGAACTATTGATATTTCACCCTCTGCATTTTTAGTGAATACATGTGGTTATGTATATTTATCGGGATGGGGAGGAAACGTTAATCGTTTTTATAGAGCCAATGCCAGTAGTACCAATGGAATGCCATTAACACCAGACGCATATCAAGCTACAACTGATGGAAGTGACTTTTACTTAATGGTATTAAATAATGATGCTGCTAATTTGCTTTTTGGAACTTATTTTGGAGGGCCAGTTAGCGCAGAGCATGTAGATGGAGGAACCAGCAGATTTGATAAAAAGGGAAATGTTTATCAATCGGTATGTGCTGGATGTGGAGCTAATAGTGATTTTCCTACTACTGCTGGAGTAGTATCTCAAACGAATAATAGTTATAACTGTAACTTAGGTTTGTTCAAATTTAATTTAGAATTTATTCAGCCCATTGCTAGTGCACCAGTACCCTTTATTTGTTTACCCGATTCTGTGAGTTTTCAAAATAATAGTAGTGGAGGTAACACTTATTGGTGGGACTTTGGTGATGGAGATACATCTACATTATTTGCTCCGAATCATGTTTACAATGATACAGGCACTTATTTAGTTACGCTAATTGTTTCTGATTCTACTGGTTGTATTCCACCCGATACAGCAACATTAATTATAGATGTATACAGACCAAAGCTGATAACCATACAGCCTGTTGATACCATTTGCCCAGGAGATACTGTACAAATTGATGCTACAGGTGGTCAAACATTTTTATGGACTCCATCAGCTAGTTTATTAAACGATACAGTAGAAGATCCTTTCGCGTTTCCATCAACAACAACAACTTATCAGCTTATTAGTCATCACTTTTGTAATTCTGATACAGGTTGGGTTACAGTTCCTGTTCAACAACAAGCCATTAGCACTGATCCCGATACAATTATTTGTCCAGGAGAAAGTGTTCAATTGTCAGCTTATGGAGGAGTTGCTTATACTTGGTACCCAGCAATTGGTTTAGTAAATGGAAATACTGCTTCCCCAACCTTTTCTCCACCATCTGCTATGATGTATTATGTAGATGCGGTTACAAGTCATGGCTGCTCCTTTACTGATTCCATTTTTATTGATATCCATCAAGATAGTATGACTATGATCGGGGACACCTCAATTTGTATTAATCAAAACATTTCATTTTTCTCCACAGGCGGAGGAACATACAATTGGACTCCATCAGCAAGCCTTAATATTCCTAATATTAGTAACCCTATAGCTTCTCCAACTGTAACCACTCAATATAATTTACAAGTTATATCTGTTAACGGATGTATTATGGAAGATTCTATGTTGTTAACCGTATACAATGATCCATATACGATTATTCAAGATACAGGTATATGTTTTGGAGATAGTATTCAATTAAGTTCTACAGGAGGAGGAACTTATGCATGGACGCCATCAGCAACACTCAATAATGCTACTGTTTCAAGTCCAATTGCAACTCCATTGGTTACAACCAATTATACATTAGATATTGTATCGCCAAATGGGTGTCCAATTCAAGATAATGTCACAATAACTGTTCATAATGAGCCTATTAGTATATCGCCCGATACTAATATTTGTTTAGGGGAACAAGTTACGTTAAATGCTACAGGAGGCGGAACTTATGCATGGACTCCAGCTGGTAGTTTGTCAAATTCTAGTATAGCCAATCCAACTGCCACACCTTCTTTAACAACACAATATGTTGTAGGTATCACTTCACCTTTTGGTTGTTTAAAAACTGACACAGTAACTATTTTTGTAGACACTTCAATACCAAGACCAACATTATCCAATGATACAACAATTTGTTTAGGAGAGTCAGTTTCGTTAATGGCAGGTGGTGCAACAAATTATTTATGGTCGCCTAGCAGTACATTATCAAATTCAACATCTTCAAATGTAGTTGCAACACCATCTATCACTACTACTTATGTTGTTGAGTATAGAAACACATGTGGTGTAGATTATGACTCTGTAACAGTTACGATACGCTCGTCTGTTGGAGATGTGATAGAAGATCAATGGATATGTAGAGGAGACTCTGTTCAATTATGGGCTTCTGGAGGTGTGTCCTACTCGTGGGATAATCATGGTTCAATATTAACTCCGTTAAATCAAGCGGCAATATTAGTTAGTCCTGGATCAGAAACAACTTATAATGTTAATATTACGGATGCTTTTGGGTGTGTTAATACACTTAGTGTTACAGTTCGTTTGTATCCTGATCCAGTTATAGACGCAGGAGATGATATTACCATAACCTATGGAGGTTATACCGTATTAAATTCAACAGGAACTGCTGGTACATTAGTATGGACACCTGCAGATAGTGTTTCCTGTTCTTTTTGTCCTAATCCTACAGTGTCTCCTAGTCAAACTACTACTTATACAGTTACGGTAACAGATATTAATGGATGTACAGCTAGTGATGATGTTCGAGTATCATTAGATGGAATTTTATTTGTACCTAATTCATTTTCACCAGACGGAGATGGTAATAATGACTTTTTCTTTGCAAAAGGAGATAATATAACCTCCATACATTTATGGGTATTTAATAGATGGGGAGAACTATTGTTTGAAGGAAACAGTTTAGAAGACCAGTGGGATGGCTTTTATAAAGGTAAAATTGCTAAAACAGACACTTATGTTTGGAGAGCAAAGTATACACATATTGG
>JAHDBM010000120.1 GCA_020630395.1 Flavobacteriales bacterium | reverse complement strand
TTTTGAGTTTCTGTTAATTCAGATGTTTTTTTACATGCACTTAATAATAATCCAGATGCAAGGATACTAATTGCTATTTTTTTCATGTCTTTTTAGATTTCGTAGTTAATATAGTAACGAGGTAAATAGTTAAAAGGTTGGGTATAAGTTTAAAAAAGGTTAAAAATAACAAAACCCGATAGTTAACTATCGAGTTTTGCTTAAACAAATAACTTAAACCGAAACACGCAAATGAAAAAATATCTTAATTTTTGTGTTGTCTCTTAATTATTATACGGCACTTATTTAAAAAGGTTATCTTTTTGTTAACCCCTGAGGGATATTTAGTTCCCCCAGCTCTTAAATTGATTAGATAACTAGGTGCATATTTGATACCTCACACCCTTGGGTTGAGGTATTTAATTTAAACTCCCAATCATCTTACTTGGGTCTACCCAAGCATCAAACTCATCAGCTGTTAAGTAACCTAAATTAATAGATTCCTCTTTTAGAGTTGTCCCATTTTCATGAGCTGTTTTTGCAATTTTACTTGCTTTATCATACCCAATATGTGTATTTAAAGCAGTTACCAACATCAATGAATTGTTGAGGTTTTTCGTAATGTTTGCTTTGTTTGGCTCAATACCTTGAGCACAATTTACATCAAAAGAAACACAAGCATCACCTAGTAATTGAGCAGATTGTAATAAGTTAGCTGCCATCATTGGTTTAAATACATTTAATTGAAAATGACCATTCATTCCGCCAGTAGTTACGGCAACATCATTTCCTACAACTTGTGCACAAACCATGGTTAAAGCTTCAGCTTGTGTAGGATTTACTTTACCAGGCATAATAGAAGATCCAGGTTCGTTAGCTGGAATTATTAATTCGCCAATTCCACATCTCGGACCAGATGCTAAGATACGAATGTCATGACCAATTTTCATTAAGGAAACAGCCAATTGTTTTAATGCGCCATGTGTTTCTACAACAGCATCATGAGCAGATAATGCTTCGAATTTATTCTCAGCAGTTACGAAAGGTAAACCAGTAAAATTGGCAATGTGTTTCGCTACTAATGGAGCGTATCCTTGCGGAGTGTTTATACCTGTTCCAACAGCTGTTCCACCTAGTGCTAGTTGAGATAGGTGAGCTAAGGTGTTTTCTAATGCTTTTATTCCATGGTCTAATTGAGATACATATCCCGAAAACTCTTGACCTATTGTTAATGGGGTAGCATCCATTAAGTGAGTACGTCCTATTTTAACAACATCAGCAAAGGCTTTAGCTTTTGCATCTAATGTATTTCGTAATTGCTTTATTCCTGGAATTGTTACTTCTACAATCTTTTTGTAACCAGCAATGTGCATTCCCGTAGGGAAAGTATCGTTACTAGACTGAGATTTATTTACATCATCATTTGGGTGAATAACTTTATCGCTATCAGCTAATGCTCCTCCATTAATTACATGGGCACGATTTGCAATTACTTCATTACAGTTCATATTACTTTGAGTACCAGAACCTGTTTGCCAAATAACTAATGGAAATTGGTTATCGTGTTTTCCTTCTAAAATTTCATCACAAACTGTTGCAATAAGATCACGTTTGTGTTCTGGTAAAACACCAAGCTCACAATTGGTATAAGCAGCCGCTTTTTTTAGGTAAGCAAATCCATATACAACCTCTAAAGGCATGCTAGCTTCAGCTCCAATTTTAAAGTTATTTCTTGATCTTTGCGTTTGAGCACCCCAGTATTTTTCTGCAGGTACTTTTACTTCACCCATGGTGTCTTTCTCAATTCTGTATTCCATTGTTTCTATCATTTAATTCCTTTTTGTGATTCTTCAAAATCTTATTTGAGAGGAGTTTATTTGCAATAATTTTTTACTATTTGTTGTATTTGAAGCATTCTAAATTTAGTAGCTCCAGTTGTATCGGTAAAGTTAAATCCAATTTTTGGTTTAGATCGAATAATTACTTCGTCATTTTTAAACAATATGGTGTAAACATCACCAAAATCCATTAAGTTTCTTTGTCCGGAACATACAATTTTATCGATTATCGATTTTTCAGTATTCACGATAAACTTATTTAATGCTAGTGTTTCTTTTATAATATAAAGTGTTGTTTTTGGAGGTTTAATAGAAACTGGAATGACTATTTTTTTGTATTTAAAGATATCAGCAGTTGTTTTTATATGCCCTCTTTTTACTAACATATAGGTAGTTAAAAGAGCAGCTGCAAGACCAAAAAGGATGGTTCTCAAAATGGAAAATTCGTTATAAAAAACATACGAAAACCCTATCTCCCCAATTGAATACACTACAAAAAGAAAAAAGAAGATTGTTATCGATAGCCTATTTATCATGCCTGCTTTTCTTCTGTCTCCGTTAGATCAATTTTCTTATTAGGATTAAACAAAAGATCAGATTTACCGATTACTTTCTTTTTGCCTTTATAAACCACACCATTTTCGTCTTCTAAAGAAGGAAAGCAAAAGAACGTACCGTTAAACTGTTCATCTAGTTTAGGAATTTCAAAACGCAAAACAGCCTTTTTAATAAAGCTAGGAGCTAAACCGTTTTTCTTGAGGTTAGCTTTTATCATATCTTTTAATTTACCTAAAGGCTTCGTGATGTGTTGTGCTTGAATTTCCATAGGAGAAACTGTCTTTGATAGAATATCAATTTCTATATCTGTTAGTTCATGTAAACGAGCAAAATGAATAAGCCATTCTCCCATTTTACCATTTCCTGTATGACTTCCAGTAGCTAAATAGCTTAATGCTAAATTACTGGGTAACCCGTTAAGGTTTCTTTTTATTAAATCTGTTTTATCCATTTTGCTTGTTAAGTTGCCTCAGTGAGGTTAGAATAACTCTTTAACTAAAACTGGAGGTCTGCCAACTATAGCTTTGTTTCCTTTAACCACTATTGGTCGTTCAATTAGTTTTGGATGTTCTACCATAATTTTTATCCATTCATGGTCGTTTAAGTTTAATCCTTTGTATTGTTCTTTAAAGATCTTTTCGCCTTTCCTAAGAATATCTTGAGCTTTAAGGTTTAGTTTTGCTAACAGCAATTCTAGGTCTTTTTCAGTTAACGGTTGATCTAGGTATTTAACAATTTCTACTTCAACTTTTTCTTCTTCCAAAATAGCTAAAGCTTCTCTACTTTTTCTACATCTTGGGTTGTGGTATATGGTGTATGTTTCTTTTTTCATTTTATTTGTTCTACTAACATTATTTCTCCAAATATAGTGGGATAATTATTGTCTGCAATATAATCAAAGTTAGGGTCTCTGTATACGTTTCTTAATTTTTTAGGTTCATTAAAAAAGTCATCATTTTTGTTTTTTTCTGTAATCATTTGTACCTCTCTTAAAAGCTCTTCAAACTCAATGTTTTCTTTTGAATCAATGGTATAGAATGTGTGCGTTTTATAAAGGTTTTCTTCCAAAAAAATACTAGATGATGTGGTTAGAACATTTACTGTGTCATTTGTGGTTTTTGACACTACGACATAATGCCTATAGGCGTTTTCATCATGGTTTTTATATGGGGTAATGCCTCTTGAGAAATAAAGTATTTTCACTTTAGAGTTGTTTTCTAAAGCATTATTATCAATGTTAAAATGTGAAATATCCCAATATTCATATGGCCCACAAGATGTAAGTATAGTTAATAGGATTAAAAATAAGGCAGGATAAATATTCATTTTATTTGTTTATCTATTGAAACAAAAATTGTAACCATCTTTAGTCTAATAATCTATCATCTAGCAATTCAAAAATCTAAACTAACGAATTTAGTTCTCCATCAAATAAGCTTTAATAAATCCATCTAAATCTCCATTTAGTACTTGGTCTGGATTGTTGTTTACATGATTAGTTCTGTGGTCTTTTACTCGTCTATCATCAAGCACATAACTCCTTATTTGCGAACCCCATTCTATTTTCTTTTTATCCCCTTCAATTTCGTCACGAGCAGCTTGTTGTTTTTTAAGTTCAATTTCGTAAAGTTGAGATTTAAGCATTTGCATAGCTTTTTCTCTATTTTGAAGTTGAGATCTACTTTCTGTATTTTCAATTGCAATTCCAGTAGGAGCATGTTTAATACGTACTCCCGTTTCTACTTTGTTTACATTTTGACCACCAGCTCCACCACTTCTAAAGGTATCCCAAGAAATATCAGCTGGGTTAATTACGATTTCAATTGTATCATCTACTAAAGGATATACATAAGCAGATACGAAGGATGTCATTCGTTTTCCTTGGGCATTAAACGGAGAAACTCGAACTAATCTGTGTACACCATTTTCACCTTTAAGATATC
>JAHDBM010000119.1 GCA_020630395.1 Flavobacteriales bacterium | reverse complement strand
ATTAACTTACTTTTTAATGAATTTTAATGTTTGCTTTTCGCCTTTACCCATTTCAATAGTAATGATATACATATTACTTTGAAGGATAGAAAGATCTACTTGCTTAACATTTGTTGTTTTAGTTAAAATTCTTTTTCCAAGCATATCATAAATTTCATAAGCTTTAATAGCTTTATTAGAATTTATGTATAAAATATCATTTGTTGGGTTTGGATAGATAGAAACACCAATATTGTTATTAATTATGTCTGTACTTGTGGTATTGTTAAATTCTCTAAACATAGATTTTAAGTATTTTTTTGCTTCCGGAGTAAATAAACTTGAATCCATAACGGTTTCCGAGCTTGTTCTTGCTCCATTAAATGTTAGTTGATACGTCCAAGCTTCGTCATAACAACTATCACAGCATGATGGCGAGTACATTCCTATTACATACAATTTATCATTTTCAAAAGTATAATTAGGGAACGTGGTCGTTAAATCCCAAACGGGATTTGCTGATGTTGCTGGTGGTAATTGAGTGCTAAATCCACCTAAATTACTTGACCATGACCAAGAGTTTGGCGCCATACTCGCAGAGTCTATTGGTGGATTAAAAGGGAAAGTTGTTAGTTCGTAAATAAACCAGTAATATTGGTATCCATTGTTTTGTTCTGAGCACTCTTGTTCTACTAAAATGATGTCATCAGCTGTATCTATTGTGTTGATAGAACCAGTTATTTGTT
This sequence comes from Flavobacteriales bacterium, assembly GCA_020630395.1. Taxonomy (GTDB): domain Bacteria; phylum Bacteroidota; class Bacteroidia; order Flavobacteriales_D; family CAJJDF01; genus CATLPG01. The sequence continues at coordinate 3,640 of JAHDBM010000119.1, read as the reverse complement.
GTGGACTTCCTTGGTTTTGAACAGTAAGGCTTAAGTTCTGATCTAATTTTTCGAGTACAGCAATATCATCTATAGCCAAATCATTGCCATCACCATTACCATCTTCTTTTAAATGAATTTTTATTGTTATTTCATCATTAGAACTAATAAAACATTCTTCTATTTTTTGCCAGTCACAAGGGTTAGATGCATCTGTATTAATAACTGTCCAAGGAAATAAATTTCCATTTATTTCAACCTGAATTTCTGGTAAAATATCAAAAGTACATTGTGGCAAATTTTTAAAATTGGCACATAATTTATAGTTTTTATCAAGTTGAGTACTTATAGTTTGTTCCCAGATAACACTAGATGTACCAATTGGTTGTTGTGTTTTTCCATTTACAACCACAAAGCTGTCATTAGAAGAATAAGTAGCAGGATCTTGACAAAATGAGTGGTCTGTAATGTTAGCATTAAAAGGAACTCCATCTGTTCTTACATCATAGCTACCTGGTCCCAAAAGAGGATTAGTATAACTTGTTGAAATGCCATTAAGCCCGTTTTCGAAATTTCCGTTATCCACCATGTTTTCCCCTTCACAACAATACGCTCCATTATTAGATATTGCTTCAGTAATGCATATATCATCGATTGATAAGTTTACTTGACAATTGTCACTTATTTTTTTAAATGGATATATCCATAATTTAGTGTAGTTATTAAGATTAGGAGTAAACGAAGTCGTAATATTTATCCAGTTACCTAAATACGCAGAAGAAGGATTGTTAACAATAATTTCTCCTATTGGGTTTTGGGTTATGTTACCCGTAGAATTAGTAGCAACGATAAATACTTCAGAATTATTTGCAATGATCTCTGTACAATCAGAGTTAATGCCATCTGTTTTTATTCTAAAAGAAATTGTATATGTTGTACCCATAGTAAAATTAAAATTCCCTTCAATGGCTTCTCCTATTCCTCCATGTGACCATAACCAAGCATATGAATTGCTAGGGTACCCATTTAAAGAAGGGGAACCATCAGTTACTGACCAATTCGATACACAATTACTTTGAAATGCAGATGAGCCTCCGCATGTTGAGTTGCTAAAATCTCCATTTGTAAATAAGTTTTCTTCGCAAAGTTCAGTTTGAGCTTTTGTTGTCATTATTGATATTGTCAATGCCAAATAAAATAATAGTCTTTGTTTTTTCATGATTAATAGTTTTTAGTCACCTACTCTTTTAAGGCTTTTCAGTTTACGCCTGTTAAATCAATTTGCTATTAAAGAGCTATTAAGAGAACCCTTGTTTTTACATTCTATTTTATCATATTTGTATTTCCTCGAAGAGTCACTATTTTTTGCAATTAGTTATTTCAAAACTTCTTAAAAAAATAAATGCAATAAGATTAAAATTCAAATGTTTAAAAGTTCGTATTCAAATTTAGAGCCTCTACCTAAACAAATTGCAGGTTACATAACCCAAAATCATTAAGTGCAACAACCCTTTTTAAAATATATTATGCATTTTTAATTTTGACAGAGACTGTTTCAAGGTTGTAAACAAAGCGTAGTAGAGAGGGAGTCAAAAACAAATTACCCTATATAAACATTGATGATCTAACGATTAATTGGTGTACTATTGAAGAGACTTGAGCGTCAAAAAAATATATAAAGAATCAAAGTTTTTCTTTCTAAGTAAGAATGCTTTTTTATGGTCTCTTTACTAATCTTCGATAAAGAAACTATAACTAATGTAATTGGTGAATTGAATAAAAATAAGCAGATTTATTCCCTAATTGTAAGCTTCTAATTCGCATTTAACAGATCGTCTTAAGAGGTTTTGGGTTATTTACTTTAGAATATGAATCAGACAGAAAAACCGTTAAAAATGAGAAATCTTAAAATATTTTTGAGGATGTTTATTGTTTAAAAAGTTTGTAGATTTTAGGTTTCTGTCAATCCAAAATAAGTTTTTTTGGTTGATATTTGGATAACTCTGATATAGGAAATAGATACTAAAATAAACAAAAAGACTGCCTTTTAAGACAGTCTTTTTGTTTATACATTAGGATTTAGAAGGAGGTATTACAATTTTATAATTTTTTTAATGACTTCTCCAAATTGCCCTTTAAATTTAATAAATAAAGTTCCTTTCCATTTAGATTTTAATTTAAGTTCTATTTCTCCGTTTGCATTTTCAATTTCTTGTTTATATAATTCTTGACCAAGAATATTTAGTATAGAAATTTCTAACTTACCTTCAATAGTTTTTAAGTTAAAATAGATATTTTCTCTTGTTGGGTTAGGGTATGGTCCAGTAATATTATTTAAAGCCCATTCTTCAGCAGAAAGTGTAGATATATCTACTGTCCAATAGCCTTCAGGAGCAACTAAAGGCCGGGTTAGTTGTTTTCCTGAGTTAGCTTCAGCATGTATATAGTAGTTAATTTTACTTACATTAGCTGGAACAGTAATATCTGTAGTCCAAGTATCTCCATTACCGGTCATGGTTATTTCACCATATGTCGTCTCATTTTCAGGTTTCCAAAATACAGTAGCTTTTTTTACTCCTGAACTGTGTTTAATCATGGCGCTAATAGGAATAGTTGTCGTGGCTTCTTTAATAGCCTGATGTACTATCCATAAAGGATCTTTAACACCAATTGAGTGTGTAATACAGTGAATAGCTCCTACTAAAGAAATTAGATTTTCGCCAGAGTTATCTATGTCTATTCCAACAATATTATAGCCTGGCATAAGCTCTTTATATTTAGCTAATGCTGGGTCGTCATATTCTTGTCTATAGGTAGGAACTAATATTGTTTTATTAATTATAATAGAATTGCTATAAGTTCTGTACAAGCCATTATTATCTGGGTAGCTACCGTCTTCATTTGGTGGTGCATCTATCCATTTAATTTTATATGGTGTATTAAAGTGAGATTTAAAATTATTAAGTATATAATCTATATTTTGTTTAATTCTAGGTCCATCAGCTACACCATCTGGATAGCGACTTACTAATATGGTTTCTTCATCAAGTAGTTTCATATGCATATCAATATGATTAATTTGATCATATTGAAGCTTAGGCATTTTAATATACTCATCAATACCCATATACTTAAGCATGATATCATCTATTTGAGCTTCGTCTTTAACGGATACGTTATAGGGGTTGCCTTGCTCATTTTCATTAAAAATAAGATCAGAACAAAACCCTTTTCCTAATCCGTCTGTCATAAAATTACCTCCTGTATTAACTAAATCGTTTGTTCCAGAATCGGTAACATAAATAGGAATGTTTAACTGGTTTGCATATGCTGTAGGGACCTTGTCGTCATTAGGTCTAGGACGATTATATATCCAGTCTGTTAGCCCTCTTTCGCCTACATCATTTGAGTAAATAGTATTCCCGCCATAATCTCTAATCCATATAGAGTCAGAATTAGCATTTAGAAATTCAACATTTGAAGTATCTACTCCATTAGATTCAAGGAAAGATTTAACAGATGACTCGTTTTGAGTTGTAATGAGTACTTTGCATTCTTTTACAGCAGCACTTACTACTTGGCGTAAAATATTTTTGAAATCATCATCCCAAGAAAGTACCAGATATTCAACTTCTTCCCACTCTGCCATAGTTCTAATTGG
>JAHDBM010000046.1 GCA_020630395.1 Flavobacteriales bacterium | reverse complement strand
AGCGTATTTCTCCTGTTTCAACTTATGTTTCGAGATCTTATTATGCTAAATCTAAATCTTGTCCAGAATTAAAACAAGCTGCAGATTTTACAAGAGCTAAAGATTGGGAAACAGCTAAAGCCATTTGGCAAGATGGATTGGCATCTAATGTTAATCCCAAAGACATTGCTAAACTTCATTATAACTTGGGTGTTTTTTACGAAAGAGAAGGAAATTTAGATAAAGCTATTGAAGAATTAGAATTATCAACCCAAAGTGATAATGAAATTGGTAGATCTTATTTGACAACATTAAAAAGTGTTCAGCTTTCGGGTTATCCTATTATACAACCAAAATAAATAAAGTTGTGATTATTTAGTTTTATTCGCATTTATAGTTTGTTAACTAGAAAAAGTAAAATACGTAATTCACCCTATTTTTCTTTTTTCTTGTAATTAATAGTTTTGTTGTTAACAAACAATAGAATGTTTCTATGCGAATTAAAATAATTACAATATCGGCTGTCGCTTTATTGTGTTTTACAGCTTCTTTTAGTCAGTTATATGTTGGTTACAATCTTATTAATCATGGTTCGTTTTCTAAATCAGCAAGTATTTTACAATACGACTTTGATCGTGATATAGATTAAACTAATCAAAACTTTTCTTTTGGTACAGTGTTTAGCGGATTAGCTTTTGGCTGTGATCTTCCACTAACAGAATATTTCCGAGCAGATTTTGGTTTAAGATATCGTATACAGAAATCAGAAGCAAGGGGAACAAGAGTTCCATCAAGACGTTTTCCTGATGAAAACAAATATCAATTAACACGATATGCTCATAATGCATTTGCCATGACCATGCTATTTGGACCAGATGCAATTTCGGGTGGGTATGGAATAGAAATAGGAAGGTTTAAAAGATGGGATAAAACAGAAGAAGAAGGTGAGTGGGATAAAAAAGTAAGAAACAAAAACGTGTCTATCTCCCTAACACTTAATGCAAGATTTAAAATAGGAGAGGAAGGAGAATCGGGTTTAGTGATAGCTCCATATTGGCGTTTTTCAAATCAAATATTTGATCAATTTGATGGTAGATTAGTAAGAGGAGAATATTACAAACTTAATGGATTATGAGTTACCATTGGCTATTTATTTGTGTTCGATAATTAATTGTAAAAAAGATGAAAAAAATTAAATTAATTCTATTCTATGTACTTGTTTTTCAGGTTAGCTACTCACAAATAATGGTAGGTCCTTCAATCTCTTATGGAGTAAGCTATTTTAACTTTAAAGATCTAAACACGTTTACCGAATCTTATAACGAATACATAAGACAAAGTGATAACTATAAAGAAGATATGAAAAAGTTGAGGTTTGCACCAGTATTTCATTACGGAGCTAATTTACTGTTAGGGCCTTACCATTTAGATGTTGATTTTGGTAGATCAACTACCCGAAGAAAAGTAGAGTTTCAATATGATGAATATAGAAAGTTTGCTTTCGAACGCAATTACATTAATTTTTATCAAGGTGTAGGGTATTGGGATGAATATAGTTTATTTACGGCAGGGTTAGGTATAAATTTGGTAAATACAGAGCTTCAAATGAGTTATGTTTATGCTGATGGTTTCGAGAGTTTCGGAGAAGAGAGAGTATTAAATGGTGTATATAACAACTTAGCTCTAAAATTTTCTTTAGGTGCTCGAGGAGGGATATTTATTCAAGAACAACTGGGAGTTTTTCTTAAGGTTGATTATAATTTTGGCTTTAATGATGGATTATTTCCCGCAACTGCATTAACAGATTTATCAGAGTCTACATTTGGCAATGGTGAAGTGAACAATTGGATAGAAATGCCGAAGAAATACAACCCAAGTGACCGAACAATCTCAGAAGAGAATAGTGTTAAAAGTAATTGGGGCGAACTGAGTATTAAGTTGTCATTAGTTTATTTCATAAATTTAGTAGAATAGAACATGAACAAAATTTTAATAATTTGCTTTTTGGTTGTTACCGCAATTAGCTGTAGAAAAGAGAAAAAACGAACATTTAACATGTCTGGCTTTTACAATATAACCAAAGTAGAAACCAAAAGTTATGTTAATGGAGTATTAGTAAACGAAGATGAGGATAGCGATTTGGGAACTTTATTACTTAGACAAGATGTTTCTCCAAGAAATAATATTGTAAGTTTTGAAATTGAAACTAATTTACCAGTAAAAGCATGGGATGAGGTAACATATACAACTGGAAAGTTGTTTTGGGATGCTAGTGAAAATGATAAAACATTAGGGATTATTTTATTTCCAGATGATTTATCAGCAATAACATCTACCTCACTAGTTTTTACTATTACCAAAAATAAAAAGAAAACTAAAGAATTATTATGGACTAATGCATTTAGAGATCCATCTACAGATGATTATGTCGTAAACCATGAACTATACACGATTAAATTGAAATAATATGAGAACGTTTTTAATGATAATGATGCTGTTACCGTTAAGTCTCTTTTCGCAAGACCAAAAAGAAGATTTGTTTATATCCCATTGTACAAGACCCAATTGGGATGTTAATGATGATCTAGTTTGGAGCTTTGATGTTATTATTGGTAATTGCGGGTATGATTCATCTGTGTATGTATTCGTAAATTTTAGAGAAGTAGATGCCATTGCCGATAGCTTAAGTGATAAAGAATTAAAGAGTATGTTTCCAGAGCATTGGGAAGAAGTGAAAGAATCATCTAATGGGATTATTGATTTTAACTATCAATCCTTGCTTGTACCACTTCCTCAAAATAGTGTTATTAAATACGAAGGAAATACCGAAGCAAACGTATATAATCCTAATTTTGCTGTAAAAATAACGATTGATCCAGATAAATATGGAGATGAGATGGATCGATCAAATAATGTATTATATTTCTTTGCCAAAGGATAAGATTATGAAATGTATACCTCTATTATTGATTGTTTTACTCATGTTTTCTATGAGTTTTTCACAAACAAAAACTACCGCAGATATTTTTGCGAACGAAAAAATATCCAAATATTTGGTTTCCCAGTTGGGAAAAGATCCCAGTAAAGATATTGTGAAATTTTTGAAAAATAATTTTAAGGAATATGAAAGAGAAGTATATACTAATAATGAAGGTTTAAAATATGCGAAAATTTACACAAATCATAAAAATAGCTCCCCATGGCAATCCATAGAGGTACAAAATTGGTATGAAAAAGTTTATACTGGTGTAAATATTTTTAATAAAAATCAAACATTGTTTGGTAAAAGAAGTCAAGAAGAAATACTAAAAGAATTAAAAAAAATTGATAATGTATACTCTGCTATAAACCCTCAAAATGAAAAAGAGATTCTTTGTTGGGTTGTTTTAGATGACAACCTTTATCAAAAAGTAAATTTGAGATTCCGATATAATAATGGAAATAAATTAAATAATATAAATATTTATAATTCTCAAAATAACATTACGGAAGAATTCCGTATAACTAAATCTTTACATGAAGGAAATTTTTCAATCTTTTCATACAGTGATAATAATCCATATTTAAATGTAAATTCTGATGATTCAAGTCACTTTTATTTCAGGTTACCAAATAAACACTTTGTAAATTGCTTTGACGTAAAACTTATTGATGGTAAACCAGAGGGTGTTGCAGATGCAAGAAAAAATGGAAAATGCAATAAGTGCGGGTGGTCTAACAGATATCGCAATAAAGATTTTAATTACAGTACTTGGATTGATAGCATAAAATATGAAAGTGGTAATCCTGTATATCTATATGGATTTAAAGAGTATAGCCCAAAAGGGCATGAAGGAAAAATAACATATTCTGGTACACCTGATAATTTATATGAAAAGATCGACAGTATATTCCAATATCAAGAAAATCTTAGAAAAAAAGGTCATTTACCAGAGCAAATAAAAGAAAAGGAAGACAAGTGGAAAAATAGAAAAACAGTTGCTGAAATTAAATGGATTGATGATAATACATTTGATGTTAAAGACTACTTAGTTAATGAAAAATATAATATTTATTATTCAGGTAAAGTAAATGAGAACTTTAAAATAAAACCTGACAATATCGTTTTTAAAAAGAAATATATCATAAAAGACTTAGGAGAAAATCCTTTTTATTGCTTCATTAAAATACCAAAAAAGGGAGAAAAGATTATTGTCGAACCTCAAAAAACATATAAAGTTTATGCCAGTGAGTCGTGTAACGAAAACGACTTAATTTATACAGGAACATTAACTAAATCATATAGTTTTAATACAGGAGTTATAAGTAAAAAAGCATTGGCATCAATGGGTTATTTAATTAAATCAACTGTTAAAAATGGTGAAGCCAAAGCATCTTATACAAATCCTGATGTATATTTTAAGCTAAAAACACGAAAATCCGATATGGTAGCTCGAGAGGCTCAAGTTGTAACAGGCTGTATTTTTTTAAATAATGATGTTTATGTTAAAAAGTATGAATATACAGGTAAGGTTAATAGTAGCTTTAAACCTAATGATAAAGAAGCGTTAATAACCAAAACAATTTATTTTGATAACGCTAGTAAATATTTATATACCAAAGCTAATTTTAGCTCTGGTAACCCAAAAATTATACCGCAATACAATAAATTATATACTGATAAAGGTTTAACAGATGAAGCCGTTAATGAGCCACTTGATTTATCTTTTGACGCTAAACAAGAGTATCCAATAATTAAACTAGAAGAGGATTTATACTTAAAAGCCAATATAAGATACAACAAGTTAAACGATTACAAACAAATGATTTTGCCTAAAAACAAGTTAATTGTATCAAATTTCGAGTCGGTTTTCTTGGTAGAAGAGCTAATAAATCAGGTGTATGGTAATTATATAAAAGCTGAAAAAAGAAGTTTAAAATTATATGACACGAATGATATTTTTACTTCGTATGCACCTGTAGGTGAAAAGGTAGAAGTTATAACTTATAAGAGTATATCATCAAATTTTCAAGGGCAAGAGCCAATCAGTAAGTCTATTGGGCCATTTAAAAGAGCATACTCTAAATATCTAGTAATAGATGGAGATCATAAATATTATACATACGCCAATAATACTTGGAATAAGCAAGAAGATGTTGAGGTAATGGATGGGCGAGCGAGTGAAAAAAACTTTTTATTTGCGTTAGATGGAGAGAAGACAGCTAAACTAATAGTAGCTTTTGAGTCTAGAAAAATGTATTTAGAGAATCCAACATATAGAGAGAATATGGATCGATTAAGCTCGGGTTCTTCTTATAACAATAATAAAGAGATAAATGATATTTTTAGAGGGTCTAATCAAGGGCCTACTAAAGATTGCCCAATTTGTAATGGTACAGGAAAGGGATTTAGGAAAGAAAAAATATCTTCTGGTTGTCAAACAGTTTATTATGATGCACAAATGAATAAACTATCCTATAATGACCGTATGGTATATGGAAAAGAGCCATATTACAAAAGATATGAGTGTGACGAAAAATATGTAGATGTACCAACTAGGTGTAAAAAATGTAGTGGCTCGGGTAAAGTGAGTTACTAACTTCTTAATATATAGGTGGATTTATGGGTAATAATTAACAAAATATTAATTTTGGCACACTACTTGCTTTAGGGTATGTATACGATTTCTTTAATTATTAATATTTATGTCATGAAAGCTTTAAAAATTATCTTATTGGTTGGTTCATTATGTTCGGTTCTAACATCTAGTAGTCAACTCGAATGTAAAAAAGGAGGATTTTCTTTAGGATATGCTCATCACCTTCCAGAAGACGATAGTCTTATCTCTACAGGTGCATTCACAATGGATGTGTTCTTTTTAAAACGATACCATAGATTTTTTAATACGAGTTTTGGTGTTGAGATGAATGCTGGAGCGAGAAGATTTAATAAGGTAATTGAAAACATTACATTCGAGGGAGATTATGAGGGCTTTGTAGATTATAGTGTTTCTAGAACCGAATTTTGGGGGAAATTCATGATTGGTACTCAAATAAAAAACATAGTTGAGTTTACAGTTCCTGTTAAAATTGGCTATCGACATCAAGCATATCGAGAGTTTTTTGATATATATGATGGTCAAGAAATTAAAGAAGAAGATTTAATTGAAGAGGGATCAGAAGAAGACAATCCAGATACACGTTTTGCAAAAACGAATAATATTGGATTTGGAACAGGTCTTAATTTAGCGTTCTTTCCTTCATCTGGAGTTTCACCATTTATCGAAGCTGGTTATACCTATTTTGGAAAACAAGATCACCAAAGTATTAATAATGCATCTCAAAACGACAATGGAACTATTAATATTCCTTCGTATCAAGCTCAGAATAGTAGTAACTATACTTTTCGAGTTGGAGTTAGATTTAATATTGGTAGCTGTCCTAAAAAAACAGGTAATATTTTTGAAGATTCTAGACCGTCTACACGAACCGAGCCAAACCGTTCTCACAAAAAAGTTGAAACAAGAATAGTTGATAGATCTGTTAATACACAACAAAATAATAACTCGAACAACAATACAAACACAAGCTCAGAAACTAAACCAAATGTAAAATTAAAGCCAAAGGTTAAGCCAAGAAAAGTGCCTCCAACAAAAAAGCCAGGTACCATTAAGAAAAAACCATAAAGCAAAAAAGATGAACGTATTAATAAATATAGGTTGGTTAGTAATTTTAATATCTTTTATTGGGTCTTGTGCTGTATTACCAAGTTATAGATCAGTAAATATTGAAGGAGATTTAAGGGCTGCTAAAATAGATGTTCCTAAAGGGTTTGAACAAGCAGAATTACTTGTTGTTAACCGAACAAATGATGTAAATGAAACAGGTGATAATGTTTCTTTAAATACTAAAGAGAAGAATAAATTAGTAGATCATATTTTAAATGAGTTTCAAAATGAAGTAACGGATAGAAAACAGTTAGAAACAGTAAAAGGAATAAAACAAACCAAGACAGTAATTAGTGGTGCTTTTCCTCGAAAAATAAATAATGAAATAGCGAAGAGGTTAACTTTTGGAAGAAGATTAATAGCTGCATTAGAATATATTAATGTTAATACAGAAGATACCTATTATGATGATTGGGAAAACACGTATGATGTAAATAATATTCTTATTAGAAGAAGAAAAATTGTAATTGGTCAGAAAAATATTCAAGCAGAAACAGGCTGGAGATTGTATGATACAGCTGGCAATGTAATAGATGAATTCACCATTAATAAACAATATAGTTATCAAGTTAAAGCGGTTAATCGATATACAGCCAAAAATAAATTAGCTTATGAATTAGGTGTTGCACAAAGAAATTTAGGAGAAAAAATAGGTTTTCAATATGCAGATCGAATATCTCCATATAGGTCATATATAAAGAGAAATTATTACATAAGATCAAGAACAGCTAATCAATTTGAGGTAGCTATGAAATACATAGATAATAATGATTGGGAAACAGCATTGGGCGTATGGCAAGAAATTATAGAGTTTCGTAAAAACGAACAAGATGTAGCTAAAGCTTATTTTAATATAGCCGTTTATTATGAATATATAAAGGAGCTTGATAAGGCAATACAATATGCACTATTATCCACTCAAACAGATAGTGATATAGGATATGATTATCAAAAGGCCCTATTAGATGTGCGAGAAAATGGATATGCACTTCACTAACAAAACATGCATTTCATTGTCGATATAATGTATTTTATTTAATATAATGCTTATTAGTAAATCTATTGGTTAAACTATTTTATATTCGTGTCGTATAATTCATTTTAACGACTATATCACATGAAATATATTTTTACTTTTTTTGTATTAACATTATTATCAATTCATTCATTTTCTCAAACTTGGGCAGATGATGCAGCTGAGGTTATTTATAATAAGTGTACCAGTTGTCACCATACAGGCGGAATAGCACCTTTTTCGTTAATGACATATAATGATGCTTATACTAATCGTATACAAATGTTAGGGAGTGTTGCTGGTGACGGAATGCCACCTTGGACTGCCGACACTAATTACCAAAAATATTCTCATGAACGATTTTTAAGTGCAAATGAAAAAAGCACGTTAATAAATTGGTTAAATAGTGGAGCACAATCAGGAAATTTATCAAACGCACCTTCACCACCAGCTTATAATTCAGGACAATTAATACCTACTACTCCAGATTTAGTGCTTAAAATGGATACATACAGGAGCAAAGCTTCATCAACTACTGATGATTACTCTTGTTTTGTTATTCCATCAGGGTTGTTATCAAACAAAAAAATTAAAGCCATAGAGGTTGTGCCAGGAAATTCAAGTATTGTACATCATTGTTTGGTTTATAAAGTTCCTTCTGGTTCCTACAGTACAGATACATCTGGATTTTGTGGCGGTCCTACAAGCTCATCAGATCAAATGATAGCTGGTTATACACCAGGTGCATCACCTACGGTATTTCCAAGCGATAATAATTTTAAATCAGGAGTCACATTAAGTCCTAATAACGATATATTATTTGCTATGCACTACCCGGCAGGATCGGCAGGGTTAACAGATAGCACAAAAGTTAATTTTTATTTTTATCCAGATAATGTTTCGGGATTAAGAGAAATAACTGCTGCTCCGTTAATAAGCAAATGGAACTTTTGTATCGATTCTGGAGCAATTGATACCATATCGAATACATATCCACCATCTGGTGCTTTAACAGCTGATTATTCTGTGCTTAGTGTGTTTCCACACATGCACTTAATAGGGCAAAGTATAGAGTCTTATGCAGTAGATGGAGCTAACGATACGATACCATTTATTAAGATTCCAATTTGGGATTTTGATTGGCAAGATTTTTATTTTTTTGAACGTATACTAAAGGTTCCTAGTGGTTCTGTTATTCATGGTAGTGGGGTTTATAATAATAAACCAGGAGCAAATCCACATTTTCCTAACCCTAACCCAGTTAGAGTATGTTCAGGATTTAATACTACTGATGAAATGTTCTTGATTTATTATCATTTTATGCAATACCAAGCTGGAGATGAAAATATTAATACCGATAGTTTAAATAAGCTTTGGCTTGATAGTATGTATAATTTAGTATCAATAGAAGAACAATACGCCAACTCATTATTTAACATAGAGGTATACCCTAATCCAACCACAAGTCAAGCTAATATAACCTATGACCTTAAAAAATTAAGTAATGTAGTGGCTATTATCTATGATAACCAAGGAAGGTTTATTAAGCGATTATACAGAGGTAAACAAACTCAAGGAAAACATTTACTTAATTGGAATGGAGATAACGAACAAGGAGAGCAAGTACGTAAGGGAATTTACCATTGTTCAATGTTAATTGATGGTGTGCCAGTACATAAGACTATTCAGTATTTGGGGAGGTAGTTTTAGTTGATAAGTTTATCAACTATACCGTTATTGTGAATGCGAATGAAATGAGCATGAAGCAATCTAAAACTCTTTAAGTAACTAGTAAGGTTTATATCTCTACCCTCTCAAATTTCTTATTCCTGAGCAATAACTTAAGTATAACCTGATAATCTCTATCATGCTCGAAAGGTTCGCTAAGTAATAGTAGTTGTTGTGGATTGTTAAAATTAGTGTCTTTTTTCACAAAGCCAAATGCACTAATAATACCGTTAAGTACTACTACAAAACCTTTTTCTGTTTTTTTTACACCATCTGTAGTAAAAACAAAATTTTTTTTGGTTATTCCCATAGCTTCCTCAAACTGCTGAACTCGTTCATTATATACAGCAGGGTCCTCCTCATTGATACAGGCACCATGACACTTTTTAATTCTATACGGAAAACAAGATGATTGTTTAGATGTGCTGTCCACCTTGTTTATTTTACCACATAGTTCATATTTTTCTGTCCAAAAAAGCAGACGGTTTTTGGCATCTCTTAAAGATTTAAAACCAGCAATAGGTATATCATCTTGCTTACTTAGTTTAGCAGCATAAACGGTATGATAAGGAGTGGTTTTATTTATAAATAACCCAACAGGGAAAGCGATATTTTTTTGTTTTTGATTGTATACTGGCTGGTGTTTTTTTATCTCCATGTTTTCATAGAGTAAAGCCATTTCTTCGGTTCCCGTTTTTTTAAATTCTATAGATTGAACTTCTTCAATAATAGATAACCCTTTTTTTGTTTTAAAATTACTTAAATGCGATTTCACTCTAGAGCGTAATCGTTTACTTTTTCCAATATAGATGTATTCTCCGGCTTTGTTTTTAAAATAATATATACCAGGAACATTTGGTATTTTTTTTACACCTAGCTCTTCAGCAAGTTTATGATCTAATTTATAATCAACTAAAAACTCTGGGTTTTCTTTTACCATTTTATGAAATAAGATAGCAGTTGCCTCTGCATCTCCCATGGCTCTATGGCGAGCTTTTATAGGGATATTAAAATGCTTCGCTATTTTGCCTAAACTATAGGAAGGTAAACCAGGAAAAACTTTGCGTGATGTTTTAACAGTGCAAATTGTTTTTCGGTTGTAGTCAAACCCTAACATCTTAAACTCATGTTTCATAAACCCATAATCAAAATTGGAGTTATGAGCAACAAACACCCTGTCTTTGGTTAGTCGTATAACTTCTTTTGCAACCTCAAAAAATTTAGGAGCAGTAGAGACCATTTTATCATCAATACCTGTAAGTCTAGAAATGAAATAAGGTATTTTCATTTCTGGGTTTACTAATGTTTCATAGGTTTCAATAATCTTTTTTCCATCAGTAACGACAATAGCAATTTCTGTGATTTTTCCATCTAAATGAGCAGAACCAGTTGTTTCTATGTCAATTACGGCAAATTCCAACTTTAGCTTTTAGCAATAGATTTAACATAGTAAAGAATCCCTCTTAAATCATCAGTAAAAAGAAAACCATTTTTAAATTTATAAATATCACATGGTCGACCATGTTTTATTTTTTCTGGACCTCTAAAACCGTCAATAAAAACATCTAATTTGCCATTTTTTACACGAACAATTTCATATCCTTTTCTAAGTGTGACAGACCCATGATGGGCAATTAAAAAGTAATTATTTAACGAAGGGTTAGGGAAGTTAGGGAAGTAATCAAATCCAAGTGGAGCAATATGAGCACCAAGAGGTTGATATATAGTTGGTACATCTTCACAATCCATTTCTTTTCTATACCAAGTTTTGGATGTATCATCTTTTAATGTCCATCCATCTTGATAACAATATGGCCACCCATAATGTATACCTTCTTCAATAATTAAAAATTGATCATCAGGTTTTTCATCTCCAAAATGATCGCTACCCATATTGGTTGCAAAGAAAATATCATTAATCCATTTAATTTCTACAGCATTTCTTAATCCTTCAGCATAATATTTTCTATTAGTCCCATCAGGGTTCATTTCTAATATACTTGCTCGTTCTCTTTCCTCTGGAAGTTCTTCACACGAATTACAACTACTACCAACCGACACGTACAATTTATCATTGTGAAAATCCATAGATCGAGTTAAGTGCCAACCACCATATTTATAACTTAAACCATAATCGGGGAATGTATCAATTATTTGTGGAGCTGAGGAAGGAGATAATTCACCTGCTACATATTTATAACGAACAATTGCATGAGTTTGTGCAATATATATCCAGTCTTGTCCAGTTGTGTCGGTATAGAACTTTACATCATTAGGATTTCTTAATTTATCTGTCCAAAGTTGCTTAATATTAAAAGTGCCCGTGTTATTATCAAAATCATCTAAAAAGTATACTTTTCCTTTCTTGTTATCCGATAGGTTAATCATGTCGGTAAGGAATAGTCTACCATCTGGACTTTCATCCATAAATCGTAACCGTTTAAATCCTTGATGAGCAATATTTATTGAAAATCCAACAGGAATATTCAAATTAAACGTGTCTCCTTTTTCGGTTATAATCTCTTGCTGAGTGTGTGTTAAATCAGTATCATCAATAGATGCTTTTAATACGGTAGAATCTAATATTATTGTCTCTACTACTAATGGGGTGTCGATTTTAGTATCGGTTTTAACCACATTATTAGTTGGATTATCTGTTATAAGTTCAGTTTGTTCATCACCACATTTCACTAGAAGTAAGAATAAAGAAGCAAGAATAAAGGAGTAAAAAAGATGATGTAGTGGCTGTTTCATTTATATTGATTTTATTTTAAAAAAATTATCAGAGGAAATATTCAATGCATTTTAAAAATGAGTGGGTCATCATGACCTTAGCGGTTAATGTTACGTTTGTTTAAGGCGTTTTGGTATTTCCTTGCGTTAACATTATGCTGAGACAATGTTTTTGCAAAGTTAGAGTATCCCGAGAAATCTTCTTTAGCACAAAAGTAGATATAGTCATTCTTGTCATAATTTAAAACAGCATCTAGATAACTAATTGGAGAAACATAAATAGGACCTGGAGGAAGACCAGTATATTTATAAGTATTGTAAGGAGACTCTATTTCTTTGTCTTTGTTAAGTACACGCCTTATTTCAAAATCTCCGATAGCAAAAATTAGAGTAGGATCAGCTTGTAGAGGGATTCCTCTTTTTAGTCGATTCATATACACCCCAGCAATAATTGGAGCCTCATCTACTTTAGCAGTTTCAGTGTAAACGATAGAAGCTAAGGTGGATACTTCACTTTGAGATAAACCAATTTGTTTAGCTTTAGCTTTTCTTGACTCGTTCCAGAAAGCTTTGTATTCTTTTGCCATTCTTGCCACCAATTCTTCTGAGGTAATATCCCACCAAACGTTATAGGTGTTAGGTATAAAAATAGAACGAATAGTGTGTTCATTAAATTCATATTTAGATTGGATTTCTGGACTTTCAATAACCGCTAAAAAGTCTTCAGTAGTTGGCTCAATATTCTTAGTGATTTTTTTTGAGATTTCTTCTAGCGTTCTAGTGTTGTTAAAGGTCAATTTAACTTCTTGCTCACCATTTCCTTTTCTTAATGCTTCTAATACATCACTCCAGTTAGCACCTGTGTGGAACACATATTTCCCTGGTTCAATTGTAGATTCTTTTAAATTTCTACTTTCAGCATACGATTTAAATTTATCTGAGTCTTCAATAATGCCTTCGGTTTTAAGCTGTTTAATTAATTCATCATAAGAAGTTCCAGTAGCAACAAAAAAAGGAGTGTTTTTTTTCAATTCAGTACTTGTTTGACCTTGTAAATAAGCCATTGCTTTTGGGTATACCATAACGCCACCTACAATTAAAGCTGCTATAATAATTAAACCAAGTATTTTTTTCATTTTTTAATTCTTTAGGTAAAAGCTTCTGTATATCATATACAGCATTAAAATTAACATACATTTATTAAATAAACACTAGCTTAGGATAATTTGGTATCCCTCAGGGATTAAAGATAAGATACTTATAGTATCCAAAAAACTCCCTGAAGGTAGAATATACATCTCTCCACTCAAAATAGTTTGCATGAACGCCATAAGCATGTTCAATACCAGCTTGTTTAAAAGCAAGTTTTGTTCTGGAAATATGAAAAAATTGAGAAATGACTATTACATTTTTTTCGTTAGGAAATTGGAAAACAAAATTTTTAGCCGTTAAACCTGTTGTGTTTCCTTTGTTGTCAATGTATATATGATGTTGAGGCACACCATTCTTTGTTAGGTATTCTGCCATTTTTGTGCCTTCATAATGACCTTCTTTTCCCAACCCTCCACTAACAAAAAGTTGTTTTACTTGTTTGTTATGGTATAGCTTTATACCACAATCTAATCTTGCTTTCAGCCTTTCAGATAATGTTCCGTCTTCATTAACTGTAGTTCCCAAAACAACACCAAAATTAGTTTTATTGTTATCATCAGCTAGGCCATCATAAATTATTACTGTTTCATGGATTAAAAACCAAGAGGCAATCAACAATAATAAAACCTTAAAGACTTTTTTCTTTAGCATTTTAATGAGAATACGATTAAAAGATTCACAAAAGTATGTCAAAATCAACAATAGTTTTGAATAAACATGTCCTTTCCTCTCCTTTTTTGTAGATTTGCTGTCAAAATTACTTGAAAAATAAAAGCGTATAGTTTTTGATATTAAATCTATAACGTACAATAATATTTAGCATGATAACTAACATTTTAAAAAAGATATTTGGAGATAAATCCTCTAATGATTTAAAAGAAATCACTCCTTATGTCGAAAAAATAAACGAAGCACATAGTAAAATTAAAAACATCAATAATGATGAATTGAGAGCTAAAACGGCCGAGTTTAAAAAGAGAATAAGTGAGTACACTAAAGATGTAGATGATCAAATAAAAGCACTTAAGAAAAAAGCGAATGATGTTAATACACCAGTTGAAGAAAAAGATGCTATTTATTTTGAGATAGATGAGTTAGAAAAAGAATCTGATGAAAAATTAGAAGAAGTGCTAATGGAAATTCTTCCTGAAGCATTTGCAGTGATTAAAGAAACGGCAAGAAGATTTACAGAAAATGAAGAGGTAGAAGTTACCGCTAATGATCATGATAAATTGATAGCTGATTTAAATGATTATGTAGAGATTGATGGAGAAAAAGCAGTTTGGCATAATAGCTGGGAAGCTGGTGGGACTGAGATTACTTGGAACATGGTGCATTATGATGTACAGCTTATTGGAGGTGTAGCACTTCATCAAGGTAAAATTTCAGAGATGCAAACGGGAGAGGGTAAAACATTAGTTGCAACCTTACCTGTGTATTTAAATGCAATTGCAGGAAAAGGAGTTCACGTAATTACGGTAAACGATTACCTAGCAAAGAGGGATAGCGAATGGATGGGGCCATTATATGAATTTCATGGAATGCGAGTGGATTGTATTGATAAACACCAACCCAATTCAGAAGAAAGAAGAAATGCTTATTTAGCCGACATTACCTTTGGAACTAACAATGAATTTGGATTTGATTACTTAAGAGATAACATGACAAGTGATGTAGATTCTTTAGTACAAAGAAAACATCATTACGCCATTATTGATGAGGTCGATTCGGTTTTAATTGATGATGCAAGAACACCATTAATTATATCTGGGCCTACTCCAAAAGGAGACCAACAACAATATGCAGGACTAAAGCCAAATGTAGAAAGACTTTATAAAGCACAAACTAAATTGTTTAATTCGTTTTTAGCCGAAGCAAAAGAAAAATTAACGAAAGCTGAAGATGAAACCATAGACAAAAAACAGCAAAAAGAGTTGTCTAAAGAAGGACAAATGGCTCTATTAAGAGCATACCGTTCTTTGCCAAAGAATGAAACGCTTATTAAGTATTTAAGTGAGCCAGGTATTAAAACACAACTTCAAAAAGTAGAAAATTTCTATTTGCAAGATAGCAAGAAACAAATGCCAGAAGTAGATAAAGAGCTTTATTTTGTTATCGAAGAGAAAAATAATTTAGTTGAGTTAACTGAAAAAGGAATTGACTTAATTTCGGGTGCAGATGATCCAAATTTTTATATTTTACCAGATTTAGGTTCGCTTTTCGTAGAGGCAGAAAAAACAACTACAACTAAAGATGATCTGTTGAGTCGTAAAGACGAAATTATTCGTGATTATACCGTTAAGGCAGAAAGGATTCATTCGGTAAATCAATTATTAAAAGCATACGCTTTATTCCATAAGGAAGATGAGTATGTAGTAATGGACGGTAAAATTAAAATTGTAGATGAGCAAACAGGTCGTATCATGGAGGGTAGAAGATACTCGGATGGATTACACCAAGCGATTGAAGCAAAAGAAGATGTTACGATTGAAGCAGCTACACAAACATATGCTACTGTTACGTTACAAAACTTTTTTAGAATGTACCATAAGTTATCCGGGATGACGGGTACAGCAGAAACAGAAGCAGCAGAATTTTGGGACATCTATAAACTAGATGTTGTGGTTGTTCCAACCAATAGACCAATAGCTCGTGACGACAGGCAGGATTTAGTCTACAAAACAGCTCGAGAAAAGTATAATGCAGTTATTGAGGAAGTAGAAAAATTAGTGGCAGAAGGAAGGCCAGTTTTAGTTGGTACTACTTCTGTAGAGATATCTGAGATGATGAGTAAGTTGCTTGAGATGAAAAAAATCAAGCATAATGTATTAAATGCAAAAAGACACGCTCAAGAAGCTGAGATTGTTGCTGAAGCTGGTAAGCCAGGTAATGTAACAGTCGCTACTAATATGGCAGGTAGGGGAACAGATATTAAATTAACAGATGCAGTTAAAGCATCAGGAGGTTTAGCCATTATTGGTACCGAACGTCATGATTCTAGACGAGTAGATAGACAGCTAAGAGGTAGGGCAGGACGACAAGGAGATCCAGGATCTTCTCAATTTTTCGTTTCTCTTGAGGATAACTTAATGCGTTTATTTGGATCAGAGAGAATTAGTAAAATGATGGATAGACTTGGCTTTAAAGAAGGAGAGGTTATTCAACATGGAATGATTACAAAATCGATAGAAAGAGCACAAAAGAAAGTAGAGGAAAATAACTTTGGTATTCGTAAGCATTTATTAGAGTATGATGATGTGATGAATGCACAAAGAAACGCTATTTATGCTAAGCGTAGAAATGCACTACATGGAGACAAACTAGATTTAGATATCGCTACAGCTTTAAGCGAATTAGCCGATTCTACTGTTGCTGAATTTAAAGACTATGAAGATTACGAAGGGTTCGAATTAGAATTATTAAGAATCTTATCAATTGAGTCTCCAGTAACAGAAGAAGAATTTATTAAGCTAAACGAGCAAGAGATTGTAGAGAAAATTTATACTAAATCAAGAGAAGCATATAATAGAAAAGCTGATTTTATTGCTAAGCAAACATTACCAGTTATAACTAATGTATACAAAGCAGAAGGTAATACTTATGAAAATATCATTATTCCGTTTAGTGATGGGATTAAAGAAACAAGAGCACTAGCTAATTTAGAAGAGTCTTTTAATGCTGAAGCTAAAAACATTATTAAACTATTAGAGCGTAACATAACACTAGGGGTAATTGATAATGAATGGAAAGAACATTTAAGAGAAATGGATGATTTACGTCAATCTGTTAGAGGAGCTCAGTACGAGCAAAAAGATCCGTTACTGATTTATAAATTAGAGTCTTTTGAGTTGTTTAAACAAATGGTAAACAAGGTGAATAAGGAAATAATTTCGTTCCTTATGAAAGCGAATTTACCAATAAACCAAGAAGCTCAGCAAACTAACCAAGGTTCTTTAGCACAAAGACAACAACCTAAATTACAAACAGGAAGACAGGATGTTGACGCAGCTACACAAGCTAATCAACAAGTAGCTGCAAGAAATCAGAACGGAGCGCCAGTTAAACAAGCTCCAGTTACTGTTGAGAAAAAAATAGGAAGAAACGATAGAGTGAAAATTGTTAATGTTCGTAGTGGAGAAACAAAGGAGGTTAAATTTAAGCAAGCAGAACCATTAATTAACGAGGGTTCTTGGCAAATGATGGAGAGCTAGTTTTAATAAGTTATGTATTTAATAAGCGGAAATCCTTTAATTAAGGGTTTCCGCTTTTTTTTTAAACATTATCACTTCCATTAAAAAAATAAACATATATCAATTTTAACTTATGTTATATTGCTATTTATCAAATAAGTATATCTTTGTGATTGATTAAAAAACAAACAAAAAGTATTTCATGAAAAAATATTACAATTTCTTAAAACCCTTTTTTATTTTAAGTGCCTTATTATTAGGGTCTTTTGGTGTTAAAGCTCAAATGTCGGGCTCTTATATTGTTGGTCCATCATTAGCATCTGATTTTAATACGATCCAGTTGGCTTGTGATTCATTAAAAGCACAAGGTGTTTCTGGTCCAGTTGTATTAAACATTGAGTCTGGAGCTCATACAGAATTTACTATTGATAGTGTAGCAGGTTTGTCGGCTACAAACACTGTTACATTTCAAAGTCAGGCATTAGATAGTTCATTGGTAATAATTTCAACTACAACACCAATTAATTTAAATATAGACCATGTTGTACTTAATCAACTTACTTTTACACAGGTTGGATCGTCTAATATTATCGAAGCAATTAGTAAAGAAAATTTGACTGTTACAAGTTGTACATTTAATAATACCACTGGAGGATATGCAATTGATATTAACAATCCAATTACTTCATTAGGTTCTTATGCAACTAATATTACTATTGATAAAGCATCTTTTGTGGGTGTAAGCGGAATGAATATTGGTGTGGAGAATACATCTTTTATTACTTTAACTAACTCAACCTTTAATAATACAAGTGTCGGGGCATACATATATGGAGATTTTGGAACATCTAATGTTACAGTAAACAATTGTTTAATGAAAGGAGCAAACTCTGGTCCACTTTATGTAGAAAGTTCAGCAGGAGATATTAAAAATATTGATATTCAAAACACAATCTTAAAAGGTAGAAGCTACGGGGTATATGTTTATACTGATAAGAAAATTAAAAATGTTAATGTAAACAATGTAGATTTTATTGGTACAAATAGTGGGAGCCCTTATGCATTTTACATAGAAAATGATATAAGAGATATTGATAATATTACGATCAACAATATCACTGCTGATTCAGCTTATTATGGTGTTTATGTTTACAGTCAATATGATGTTTCTGACGTTAGTATTATGAATGCGAATATTGATGCATCATATACAGGTTTTTATGTTGAGTCAGAAAGGAAATTAACCAATGTTGATGTATATAACGCTACATTTGATTCTGTTTCTAGATATGTTGGGTATTTATATTCTTACCATGAAATGGATAATATATCTATAAAAAAGTCAAGTGGTACTTCTTCTAGTAGAGATGGGCTTTATATTTATTCAGATCGAAATATTACTAATGTAACTATGGATAGTGTGGAGTTTAATGGAGATTATACTTCTACAAGTGATGAAGGATTATATATTGGTTCTGATCAGAGCATTATAGGGATAAACATTACAAATGCAATTTTTAAAGGAGGTAGAGGTATGTATGTTTATGCTCAAACAGATTTATCTATTGTAAACATTAAAAACGTATTAGGCTATGGTAAGTACAATACCTTTTCTTCCAATAGTGGTTATGGAGTTGGTCTAGAGGCTTATTATGGTGTTTTATCATCATTAGTAATTGATAGTAGTCAGTTTTTTAGTGATACAGGAACAGCAATGTCCATTGACTGTAATGATGCAAGCTTTGATTGGGTTGTAATTAAAAACACAGATATTAAAACGAAAGGGTCTTATGCTCTAGAGGTTAATTCATATGCAGGAGGTAAAAATTTGCAAATAGGAAATTGTGATATTGAAGCAACTAAAGCATATGGTTATGGTGTTTATGTTTATAATAATTATGTTAGCTTAGAAGATGTAGTTGTATCCGGGAATACAATTAATTCTACTCAATATGGAGTATATATTGAGTCGTATTATAACAATGGTATGAAAAGAGGGTTAATTGAAAGTAATGACATTATTATTGATAGTGTTAATACCTCAGGAGGTAGAGGAATATATTTATATTCTGATACAAAAGTGGATGATTATCAAATAAAAGGAAATAATATAAACTGCGCAAAAGCAACAAGTGGTTATGGTGTTTATGCAGGAGGATATACAAGTGGAACATCTGGCTTAACTGTTGAGGGAAATAATATGATTTTGAGTGGTACTTCAACAGAAGGGATTTATGTTGAATACTTAAAAAATAATAATACAATTGCTCATAATGTTATAGATGTAGATGGATCAGAATATATTGACAATGGAATCTATCTAGATGGAGATTATCATACAACTAATGATTTAATAGTAGAAGGTAACGTAATATCAAATGCAGAAGAATCTATTTATGGAGATGAAATTAGAGATTTTAAGATATTAAATAATACGTTTAAAAATGAAACTTCTAACGGAGGAGATGCTATTGATATTAATGATGTAGATGGAGGGAATTTTGTAATAGCTGGAAATATTTGTTATTCATTTGAAGGAAGTGGAAATTCACTTGAATTAGATGATGTTATTTTAGATAGTAATAATAAGGGGATTGTTATTAATAATTTTTTTGGAAACTTAGCATATGGAGCTAGCTTAGACAATGTAAGCAATTTACTTTTAGCGAATAATACATTTACTACAGGAAGTAGTTTTTATAATGTATTAGCAGTAGAGAATTTATGTGAAAATATAGAGATTTACAATAACATTTTCCAAGTAGACCCAACAAATTTCACTGCAGATCTTATTGAAGTAGAATATCCAAATCAAATAAAAGGAATGAATTATAATGTAACGAATATAGATACAGCTACAAGTAATTATGTATATGATTCATACTATGGGAACTACTATAAAGACATCACAGATTGGTCTGCTTATTCTGGGTTTGACACAAATTCTTTTTATGAAAATGTAGTGTTTGTTAATGACACACTAGATTTACATATATTATGTTTTAACACATCATTAATGGCTGGCATGCCTCTATCAGAAGTAGCAGTTGATGTAGATGGACATGTTAGAGGAGGAACTCCATTTATAGGAGCTGATGAAATTTTAAGCTCTGGAGATGATATTTTTGCACAAACATCAATTGATGCACGTCAATACACGCAATACGTACTAGATGCTGGGGCATCATCTGGTAGTGTTACGTATAATTGGAATACAGGAGCGACTACGCAAACTATTATTGTGGATACAACTGGTACTTACACGGTTACTATTACTGATGGTTGTGGCTCATATACTGATTCGGTTTATGTGCAAGTTGGAGGATATGCTAGTTTAGATGAAAATGAGCTACTAAGTTTTAATGTGTATCCAAACCCATCTAATGGTATGATTAATATAGTTGTTGATGAAAGCATAGTTGATAATTATGAAGTACGTTTATTAAGTACTTCAGGTCAAATTATTAAAAGGTTATCTGGAAATAATAAAGGACAATTAACAATTGATTTTTCTAATCAAGCTAATGGATTGTATTTAATTCAAGTTGTTTCTGATCTTGGAAATTCAACAAGAAGAATCATTAAAAATTAGAGATAAGATTTAATTTGAGTCGTTTTAAAAGAGGAACTAAATAGTTCCTCTTTTTTTATGGAATAAAAGTTCTTTTATCATCATAATATAAATGACACAGTATGAAAACTATTTTAGTATCCCTTTTAGCTCTATTTATGTTTTTTGGTGTAAATGCACAAAGCATTAACTTAACTATTACTGATAATGCTTCTAATGAAGTAATGCCTTTTGCAAGTGTAACAGTTTTTAATGATAGCAATATTTTTGTTAAAGGTGTTTTGTCAAATTTATTAGGAGAAGCTAAGATTAGTTTAGAAGAAGGTAACTATAACATAAGAGTTTCTTATGTTGGTTATGAAGATCATATAATTGAAAGCACTAGTGTTAAATTAAATACAGCCTATCATTATGATGCTAAATTAAAACAAGGATTAAAGCTCCAAGAGATTGTAATAGAGGAATATTCAATTGTATCATGTGGAAAGCAATTGGATGCATGTACTGCAATAATTCACCATTCTTCTTGTAATGGAAGCTGCACCTTTAGGTGTGGATTAACAAGAGAGTTTATTACCGTAAGTGTTGTTGAAACTGAACAAGAAGAAGTAGATGAACTAAAAGAACCTACAATAAACATTTATCCAAATCCCACTGTAGATAATATTAATGTTTCATTTGAGAATGGTATAGTTCCAAAAGGTAATATAAGATTAATTGATGCAGCAGGAAAGGTGTTATTAGATAGAGAACTCACTAGTAATGAGAAATATTCATTTGAAATGAGTAGTTATAACAAAGGAGCATATTTTTTACAGTATGTCTACGAAAATAAGATAGTATCAAAAAAAATTATTAAACAATAAAAAAGGAGGCCAATAGACCTCCTTTTTTACAAATATAACCAAGTAAAGTATATTATTTTACTACAAATTTTAAGGATTTAGACCCTTTGTCATTAGCAAAAGAGGCAACATATACACCAGATTTAAAATTATCTGTTTGTATAGATTCTTGTTGGCTATTTACATTAACCGACATAACAACTTTACCATTTAAATCATAAATGTTTAATGTACCTAATATTAATTTATCACTTGAGAAAGAGATTGTTTCATCAGCATATACAAGATTAGAATTAAAAACCTCTCCATTTATACCAACAGTAGGCATTCCTTCTCCGGCAAGTAATCCATCAGGATAAGAACTCTCATACCCCCAATCTTTAAGTGTAAGAGAAGTACAAGTTGGGTTAATACATACTCTAATCCAGCAATATAAAGTGAAGTATCGTAAAGCACCTATATATGTATTTCCAGAGACATTAATAAAGTTACCTCTTTGAAAAGGTGAAGAACCAAGTGTTCCTAATTCTCCCAAGATAACTTCAGGCCATCCAATTAACATAGATGGTTGAGGTATTGTATCTCCGTTAACTAAGCCATCAGCAACTTTAGATCCATAACTGTCAGTTTGAGCAGCAATCTCGCCTCTATTACTACCTAGATACCCAATAGAAAACTTATTAGAAACAAGTGCCTGCCCACCTAATGAATCATTAACCGCTACACCCCATATTGAAAAATCAATGGCGCTATCACCATTAATATCAAGATCTAGTGTATCGCCAATATAAATAACGGTATCTGGGCTAATATCAGTATATATAACTTGAGATGATACTTGTGAAGAAATAAAACCAAATATTAAAAGGAATAAAATGTTTTTCATAATTATTGAATTAAAAATTTAATTGATTTACCTGCTGTAGCAGTTTTGTATGAAGCGATATAAACTCCAGGTGTAAAGTTACTTGTGTTAAGGTTTGTAATCTTATTGATAATATTAACATTAGAGATGACTTTACCGTTTAAATCGTAAATAGATAAACTTCCATTCGAATAATCATCATGATTAATTGTTAATTTAATAAACTCATTATTATAATTTAACTCAACAGATTCCATTACATTGGTCTTAATAGATGTTGTTGGACTTCCTTCGCCAGCTAATAGACAAGCGCCAGATGCTTCGAAACCATAATCTTTAAGAGTAAAAGTATTAGCTTTAGTTCCCACACCCAATCCAATCCAATAGTAATAGCTACTGTTGGTGCTGTCTATGGTCCATCCACATAAATATTTATGAGACACACCTAAAAACTCTCCATAGTTATGAGGAGTTGATCCATTAATTGTTCCACTTTCTGCAAGTATTGCTAATAAAAACCAAGAAGGCTTTCCGCATATTGTATCACCATAATTAAGCGCAGTTGCTTTAGGATAGTAGTAAGGGTTGCTACTCCATTCATAAGGTCCAAAAGAAAGGCTTGAGTCTCTTTCACTTAAAAAAGAAGTTCTTGTCCATCCATTTGTTGCATAAATAGAGTTTGTTAAAATGCTATATCCTAATACAGATGTATAGGATAAGTTTTTAGCATAGATTCTTACATCAATTGAACCATTATTGTTAATGTCTATTTCAGTTGAATCTGTAATTGTATATGTCAAATCTGGGGCAACATCAGTATATAATACTTGAGCATTTAATGCCCCAACTAACAAAGTGATTAATAAAGAATAATAAAGTTTTTTCATTTCTAAAGTTTAATAATTAGAATAAATATACAATTATTCTCCCTCGACTATCAACTTTTTTAATCTCTGATACATAAAAGAAACAACTAATAATATAACTCCTAGACCTATAAAAGCAATTATTTTAGCACCTTCAGTTAAGTTATAAATATCAAACAGTAATAGTTTAATTAATACAACTAACAATAAACAGAGTGATATTATTCTTAACACTTGGACTTTATATTTCATACCTATAAACATCATTACAAATGAACAAATAGCCCATAAAACAGTATAACCTGCTTTTTGAGTATAACCTGTAATTTTAGTAATCATCATATTAAGAGCAGGATATGAAGTAGTATCATCAGAGAATAAATAAACAGCAGTATGATCTAACTCTGTGCTACACAAATAAACTGTTATAAAGCAAACAGAGATATAAAAGAAAGTACTTAAATAGTGTGTCTTGTTGGTTCCTTTGATAAAGAAACGGTAGTATAAATAATACGATACTACTATAGCACCTACAACTAAATAGTGTAGCATAAACCATATAGATGAAAGATCACCAATTAAGCTTATATTTCTAAGTTTTATGACTCCCATGTTTCCAAGACTAATGTAGATTATAGACATGAATAAAATAGCCAAAAAAGAGAGGGTTAGCACCAGTTCATTTTTAGATTTTCTAAACATAAAGACTAGGCTAATCAATATACCAAAGTGATAACCAAAATTAATGAGACTTGTTACCCATTTATCAGCATTTCCAAAATCTTGGCCATGGGTAGCTTGGTTAATTTCAAATAGTAGTGTTAAATACGCTACAATACCTATCCATATTTTTAGCGTGATGATGTAGGATTTTGGATTAAAAAATAAATAAATACTTTTTTTATCATCTTTTGTTAGTAAAAGTATACTGGTAATGTAAGATAAAATACCTAGTGTGGTTATGGCAAAGGCTTTATTTGCAAATAGTGTGCTATAATTATTTAATCCATAATAATCTATCCAGTTTACAGCTAAACTAAAACACGAAATAAAAAATACAATAACCGATAAATGTTTAAATAAATTTATTTTAGTTTTTTGTCCAATCCATATAAGAGCAGTAGCTTCTAGTAACCAAAATGCAGAGATGTAATAGCCCTCAAATTGAATAAGAGGAAATAAACTAAGTAGTACAGTAGATTTACCAACTAATAAAAAGAATAAGTTTTGATCTACAGTTTTATTTGTTCTTACCCCAACAGCAACTAATAAATTAATTACCGCAATTCCAGCAGTGAATAACCCTTGAAATTTAACACCTCCATCAATATAATTAAGGAAAGTCATTCCTCCAGCCCAATAAAAAACAGATAAGCAAAGCAGAGCAGCAAACTGACCACCATCAAACTTTTGCTTACGGGTTAAATTGTATATCAAATGTGCACAATAGAATATAACATAGAATAGAGAACTAAACAGTAAGCCATGAATTGCTTTAGTACTTAAAAGAACCCCTTTTCCGTTTAAATCAACCCAACTATAAGAGAGTATTTGCAGAGTCCAACCTCCAAATAATAGAGTGGTAAAGCCAAAGGCTAAATATTTTATTAGGTTCCATTTTTTAAAGTACGCTAATATTAGCATCCCTACATTAAGAATAGATAAGTAAGAGAAAAACGCGATATAATTATTGCTTTCACCACTTACCATAAAAGGAGATGTAAACCCTCCAATAAGCGCAATTGCCGCCAGTTCTAATCGATCGTACTTTACTGCTAAAAAAGTAGAGAATAAAGTAATACCAATCATAATGGCAAATGCAGTTGGTTGATTAAACATACCATAATATTGATATCCTATCGTTATAGTATAGTAGAAAGTAGCAATAGCACCACCTGCTAAAACAGAGCTAAATGCACGATAGTTTTTCTTTAAAAAGTAAGCAAAACTTAATAATATACCACCACTTAATAAACCAATGAGTAGTCTGCCAGTTTCGTTAATCCAGTTTTTATCAATTGCATATTTTACTGAATAGCCAATTCCTAAAATAAGGATAGCAATACCTATTTTATTTAACCAGTTTTCACCAATAGCTTGTTCTACCGAACGTTTTTCTCTTGGTTCTTGTTCTAGTTGAGGTTTTTTATTAGTGCTAGAAGTTGATTGAGGATTATTTGTTTTTACTACTAATTCAACTTTATCTTCTACCTTTTTTTCAACAGTTTTATCTTCTAGTTTATTAATTTCTTCTGCTAATTTATCTTCAGAAGTATTTAATACAGGTTGTTCCTCAATTTTTTTCTCTTCAGTTTCTTTTTGTGTTAAATGGGGAATAGTGATTTCTTCTTTTTCCTTAGTTTCTTCTTTAGAGGTAACTGATGTATCAAGTTCTTGTTTGTCGATAGGAGGAGTTTCTTTTACATGAAAAACCGGCTGTTCTTTTAAAGATTCTTGCTCTTTATTAGTGTTGTTTGTATTATCACTAATGTTTACTCCATTCTTTTTTAATTGAACAAGTTCTTTATATACAATGTTTACTTTCTTGTCTATTCGATCTAACTTATTACTAAAATCTGTTTTTTGGGTAG
>JAHDBM010000045.1 GCA_020630395.1 Flavobacteriales bacterium | reverse complement strand
TCTTGTACAACAAATTGTGCAGCACCCATGATTAAAGTTATAGATGAGGCTTTTGGCTTAGAAAACGGTTTTTTAACTACAGTCCATTCTTACACAGGTGATCAAAGATTACATGACGCTCCACACAGAGACTTAAGAAGAGCTAGAGCTGCTGCCGTTTCTATAATACCCACTACAACAGGTGCTGCAACTGCAGTTACAAAAATAATGCCTCACTTGGCAGGTAAATTAGATGGAGGCGCTATTCGTGTTCCTGTTCCAGATGGTTCTTTAACTGAGTTAACGCTTAACGTTAGTAAAGATGTTACTGTTGAGGCTATTAATAAGGTAATGAAAGAAGCAGCTAACTCAACTCTTAAAGGCATATTAGCTTACACTAAAGAACCTCTAGTGTCGATTGATATTGTTGGTGATCCCCATTCATGTATTTTTGACTCTCAATTAACCAAAGTGATTGGGAAAACAATTAAGATAACAGGATGGTATGACAATGAAGCAGGCTATTCCAATAGGCTTGTAGATTTAATTGATGTAATTTATTAAATATTAGTAGCAATTCTTTCATGAACATTGCTGTTAACACTCGTTTTTTACTACCAAACAAACTAGAAGGTTTTGGTTGGTATACGCATGAAGTTATATCAAGGATGGTAAAAGCTCATCCTGAGCACCAGTTCTTTTTCTTTTTTGATAGAAAATATGATGATAAATTCATTTATGCAGATAATGTAACACCTGTGGTTTTAAATCCTCCTGCTCGTCATCCAATCCTTTTTAGAATTTGGTTTGAGTGGTCGGTTAAGCGTGCGTTAAAAAAATATAATATCGATTTATTCTTTTCTCCTGATGGGTATTTAAGTACGTCTTCAACTGTAAAACAAGTTGCCGTAATTCATGATTTAAACTTTGAACATTACCCCGAAGATTTACCAAAATCTGCTCGGAAATATTTAAAAAAATGGTTTCCTAGATTTGCAAAAAAGGCCAATCGTATTTTAACCGTAAGCGAGTATTCTAAACAAGATATAATGAATACTTACGGTATTGATTCTTCTTTAATAGATGTGGGCCATAATGGTGCTGGAGATTTTTTTAAACCAATTTTATCACCAGAAAAAGAGCGAGTAAAGAGTAAATTTACGGATAATAAGTCTTACTTTTTATTTGTTGGAGCTTTACACCCTAGAAAAAATATCATTAATTTATTTAAAGCATTCGATCAATTTAAAACTCAAACCAATTCTCCCACCAAACTATTGGTAGTTGGGGAAAAATACTGGTGGAATGATGAAATAAAAAACACGTTCGAAAATTTACATTTTACGAATGATATTGTCTTTACTGGACATGTTCAAAGTGAAGAATTAAATGAAATTTATGGGGCTGGATTAGCGCTTGTTTTCCCTTCTTATTTTGAAGGTTTTGGCATTCCTTTGGTAGAAGCTATGAAATGTGAATTACCGATTGTAAGTTCTAATGCTACCTGTCTTCCTGAAGTTGCAGGAGAAGCTGCTATCTATTTTGATCCATTTTCTATTGAGGATATAGCTAAACAATTAGTTACAATTTCAACAAACGAAACTCTGAGAACTCTACTTATTAAAAAAGGTAAAGAAAGAGCAAAAGCTTTTAGTTGGGACAATACAGCTGAACAAGCATGGAAAACGATTGAAACTGTTTTACATGCTTAAATCCTATCATAAAAAAGGAGTTATTGAAGCAGGCTGTGATGAAGCAGGAAGAGGGTGCCTTGCCGGACCAGTTGTGGCTGCAGCTGTTATTTTACCTCCAAAATTTAAACATAAGCTACTAAACGACTCTAAAAAATTAACGGATAAACAAAGGTATACGTTACGTCCTATAGTTGAAGAAAAAGCTATTGCATGGGCTGTTGGCATAGTTTCTCACACTGAGATTGACGAAATAAACATCCTAAATGCATCTTTCCTAGCCATGCATAGAGCAGTAGATCAATTAACAACCAAACCCGAATTATTATTAATAGATGGTAATCGTTTTAATACACACCAAACTATTCCCCACGAATGTTTTATAAAAGGTGACGGGCGATATTTAAGCATTGCTGCTGCCTCTATTTTAGCTAAAACGTATCGTGATGATATCATGAAAAATCTTCATGAGCAATTCCCTCAATATGGCTGGAACACCAGTATGGGGTATCCAACAAAAAAACACAGAGCTGCTATTGAACAATATGGAGCAACTGAGCATCACAGGAAGAGTTTTCAATTGTTGGCTAGGCAAACGAAGTTGGATATTTAAACTATATGAATGGCCAAAATAATAGCTACTAGAGAATTTACTTACAAGTTAGATGATAAAACAGAATCTTTGCTTATTAAAATATACAAACCAACACCTGATAAGCGCATAGGTGGGGACTGGGAATGTACATTCTTTATTGATGATACACCAACCATAATTTATGGTGTAGATTCATTGCAAGCTTTATTATTAGCACAACAAGCTCTTTCAGTTAAATTGAATCTTATTAAAGAAAATAAATTCTCAGACTTAAATTGGTTGGGAATTGATGATTTAGGGTTTTAATAAACTTACACTTAAAAATGGCTTAATTATTGTGGGTATATAAACAACATATTATTAAACTCAACATGGTAAAATTAGTTCTATTACTCTTCTTAATAACAATTGGAAATATTGCTTTTTCATAACAAAATAAAACACTTGAGAAAATTACATTTAATGACATTCCGTTTTCTGGAAAGATAGGAATTGATCTAAAGTCTTCTGATGTGAAACTAACAAAAAAGAATCTTTCAGGGTCTTATGTAGAAAAAGACTTTAATCTTAGCATTGATTCCTCACAACATTATGTTATAACCTATTTCGAAGTAAGTGATGGAAAAAAACTAATGGTAAATGGAAAAACAATAAAATCAAGTAGTACACTATCTGATTTAAAAGAGATTTTTATCAATCATGTAATTTATGACATACCATCATCTGAAAACGTGAGGCTTTATGTGCCTTATAATAACGAAGCATATCCTCATGATCTTGTTTTTTCATGGAGTAGGAAGAATAATATATTAACTCATATTTATATACATACCGGATGCAGAAATTAGATTAACCCCTTAAACCTTATAAAGGTTCTTCATTCTCAGCAATACTCTACATTTAATTTTTATTAAATAAAAAAAACTTACCAAAGAAAAACAAAGAGCTATTTCCGATAGTCAGTTCGAGTGATTTTATGAAACGTAGTGTAACAAAATAGTATCGAGAACAGTCCACCTAATGAATAACTTCTCGATACAATTTATTTCTCATTTTTCATTCGAAAAAAACACTCGAAATAACAAATGAAAATTATTCGTTTTGTGTTTCTAACATATCCATAAACAAAAAGTAGATATCCCTCAGGGATCATTCTTAGCAATACCCTATATTTGCACTTAGAGTTTTCATATTCCATTAATCCAAAAACTAACAATACGATATAGAACATTGGAAATAGGTACTCTAGTCAAGCTTAGGTTATAAATACGATAAGAAATAAATGTCATGAAAGTAGAATCATATAAAATAAAAGGTTGGAAAGAGGAAGAAACAGGCATACTAGTAGCCGAAAATAAAGACTGGGTGCTAACAAAACATATCCCTGTCGATTATGTTGTTGATGGCTACAAATTATATCAAAAAAAACACCTTAAAAAAAGAACAACCAAAGCAGAAGAAAAGCAACTTGCGAAAGTCTTAAAACTTAAAAAAATTAAGTTAGATATACCTAAACAACTTCCTTTCGAGCGTGTTATTGACGTATTAAAGTGGAGTGAGAAAAAATATGGTTTGTTTGAGTTTCAAGATGCCGATCAATCTTTATTGTTTTATGGAAATTTACGAGAGAAAAGTAAAAAGCATTTCATGATAAACATGATTGATCCTGATGGAAGAATAGAAAAGGATTTTGAATTTCAATTTAATTATAAAGATATTCGTTCAATAACATTTGGGTCTAATTACTTTAATACCATTAGACTACTTACTAAAAACAATAAAAAGTAATTGAAAAAAAGACTATTATACTCACTCTTTAGTGGATGCTTATTAGGTATTAGTTGGCCGGAGACCGGAGGATTATTCCCCCTTATTTTTATTGCTTTAGTTCCACTATTACTTGTTGAAAACGAAATCTTAACTAGACGATACCGCCCAGGTAAAGTGTATGTAAATGCCTACTTAACTTTTTTCGTATTTAACCTTATTACTACTTGGTGGGTTTGGAATGCATCTGCAGGTGGAGCAATAATGGCAATATTTGCTAACTCTGCACTAATGGCAATACCTTTTTATCTTTTTCACTTAACAAGAAGGCATGTTGGTAACCGTGAAGGATATGTTGCCCTAATTACCTATTGGATGGCATTTGAATGGGGTCATTTTAGATGGGAACTTTCATGGCCTTGGCTATCGTATGGTAATGTTTTTGCAAATCAAACAAGTATTATTCAATGGTATGAGTATACAGGTGTTGGAGGAGGTACATTATGGATTTTATTAATAAACTTAATATTGTTCTTTCTAATAAAAGAATACCTCAACAAAAAAGAACAATGGAAACCTAATAGAAGCTATATCATAATATTGGTTAGCCTTATTATAGTACCTATACTGTGGTCAATTATTATTAAACCTTCGGTTAATCTTGGCAAAAAAAATGAAACCATATCAGTAGTGCTTTCTCAACCCAATATAGATCCTTATAAAAAATTTGACGGACAATTAACTTCGTTAAATCAAATAAGGAATTTTTTAAATGTTACCAAACCAAATATGAATCAAGATGTTGATCTCATTATAGCTCCAGAAACAGCCATTCCTAGATCATTAGAAGAAACCAACATCTTATTTGCTGATGAAGTTCAAGTAATTAATGAGTTTTTAAACGACTACCCAAAAACATCTCTATTAACAGGAATATCTTCTTACCGCTTTTTTGAAGAAAAACATTCATCTGCATCTAAAAAAACTGCTGACGGTTTATCATTTTACGAAAACTATAATTCGGCTTTATTAATAGACGCTCAAAGCAATACAAATATCTATCATAAATCTGAATTAGTATTAGGAGTAGAAAGAATGCCATTCGGTTCTTTACTACAACCTATCGAAGAAATGTTTGATTTTGGAGGTACTTCCGGAACCCTTGGAGTGGAAAAAGAAGCAAAGGTATTTAAGAAAAATAATGCCATTATTGCTCCTACCATTTGTTATGAATCTATTTATGGGAGTTACACTAGCGAGTTTACAACTAAAGGAGCTAACGTAATTGCTATTATGACAAATGATGCTTGGTGGTTCGATACACCAGGTTACAAACAATTATTAGCTTATGCTAAACTAAGGGCAATTGAAAACCGTAAATGGATTATGCGATCAGCTAATACAGGAATTTCTTGCTTTATAAACCCCAAAGGAGAAATAACACAACAAACCAAATGGGAAGAAGCCACTTCCATTAAAGCTGATGTTCCGCTAATAAACGGACAAACATTTTATAGTAAACATGGTGATTATTTAGCAAGACTATGTGGCTTTATAGCTATCATGTTATTCTTCTTAATGATTGCTAAACGATTAAGAGGAGCTTCAAACAGTACATTTTCTAAAAAATAAGAGGCTCAAAGAATATCTTTGAACCTCTTATTGTGTTTCGGGTTGTTGTTGTTATTTTGATGCCATATCTGGATCAAGTAAATCGTAAAACTTATCTAACTCCGGTAATATTATAATTCTTGTTCTTCTGTTTTCTGCTCTACCTGCTTTCGTAGCATTTGAAGCTATTGCATTGTTATCTCCTCTACCGGCAGCAATTAACCTATCAGGATTAACATCATGCTTTTCTTCTAATTCTCTAACAACTGATGTAGCTCTCAACACACTCAAATCCCAATTATCTTTTATACCAGCTCTACTTATTGGTCTATTATCCGTATATCCTTCTACCATAACTTCAAAATTTGGTCTTGATTTTACGATTTTAGCAATTTTACCCAATACTTCATTTGCTCTATCCGTTAATGCATAACTTCCACTTTTATATAACATCTCATCAGAAATATTTATAAAGACAACCGTTTTATCAACCTCAATGTTTACATCTTTATCAGCAATTCCTTCTTCTAATGCACCTTTTAAATTTACCGCTAAAGCAAGGTTTATTGAATCGGCTTTTGAACGTGCTTCTTGCAAATATTTAATATACTCATCCTTTTCTTCAAGCTGAGTTAATGTTTCCTTTATATTATCGTTTGCAGATTTAGATAAAACTGTTAACCCATCTACTTGCTCTAGTTGATTTTTTAATCTCTCTTTGTATTCTGCTATTTGTTCTGTTCGTATAGATAACTCCCTCCCTAACATGTCATTTTTTGCTCGACAAGTTTCTTTCATCTCTTCTTCCATTTTATATTTTTGCCTCAAATCAGTCATCTCAAGTTCATGTTGACTTTTTAATTGTGAGTACTTTTTCTTACTTACACAAGATGTTATTAGTGAAGAACTTACTAATATTGCTACTGCTAGTTTTATTGTTTTCATAATTAAATAATTTGTTTAAATATTTCATAACAAACACCTTGACTAAACACTAATTACATGGTTTTCAAATTATTAAAAAACAAACAAAGATTCTTTAATGTGTATTAGTGTTCACAAAAAGCGTATAAATTACTCAATAAGGAAGCTTACATAATTAAAACATTTATACCTTAGATAAGTAAAGCGTAAATAAATTGAAATTTATAAAAGAAAATACCCTGTTGTTCCTTATAGCTTCTCTAACATTAGGCTTAGCTCCTTTTTCTCCAGAACCCCACATTTGGGGTAAACTGAAATGGATTGCTGGTGGTGCAAACGAAATGAAAATAATGGATTGGTTAGATGTTTTACTTCACGGATCTCCATGGTTATTTTTATTGGTTTCTATCCTTTTAAAACTAAAAAAATAAGTTAGTTCATCACTTACTCATTCAACTTTATCACTTATCATTCTTTATTAAAGTGAGGTCATAATCACTATACATTCGTGTCGTAATCATTAATTAAAAAAAATAAACGACATGAAAAAAACACTTTTAACCTTAAGCTTTTTAGCTTTAACGACATTAGGCTTTAATCAAGCTTACAACAATTCTATTAGAATAAATACATTAGGCGCTATGTTTGGTCAATACCATGTATTTTATGAAAGAGCGATTAACGATCAATTTTCTGCAGAATTTTCTGCAGGTTTAATTACTCGAAAAAACCAAATTTCATTAGATGATGTAGTATTAAGTGAAAGTAACGCTTTAGGTTTTATTGTAATGCCAGAGTTTAACTTCTATTTTAACGAATCACTAGAGGGCTTATATGCAGGAGCATTCTTAAGGTATAAGTCTGTTACTACTAAATATCCAGATTTAAATCCTACAGCAGAATTAGATTGGTCTTATAAAACCAAAAGAGATCTTTATGGTGGAGGTATCTTGTTAGGATATACCTATACAGTTGGGGATTATCTTAATGTAGACATATTTGCAGGACCTAACTTTAAAGGAGGAAGTATTAAAACTACTTTCGATAATGAAGGGGTTACTGAAGATGATGTTCCAGAATTTGGGGTAAACTTCTTCGATAAATTATTCTCAGAAAAACCTGGTACAGGAATTCGATTTGGCGTGAACATAGGATACGCATTTTAACACAACATTAAACAATCAACTTAACACTTAAACACAATGAAAAGAATTATAACAACTCTAATAATCGCAATTTTTTCACAAGTATCAATTGCACAATTTAAAAACTTATTTTCCAAAGACCTTTATAGACAAGGCACAAAATATGCAGGATATGTAGTCTTAGAATCGGGAGACACCCTAAATGGATTTATTAAAGCAAAAGATCCTGTTGCCATGGAAAAAACAGTACATTTTTACGAAACCGAAAAACAAAAAAAACCAACAAAAAAATATAAGCCAGCAGATTTAAAAGGATATAAAATAGCGCATTTAAATTATTTAAAAATGGCATATAGTGGTGGTTTAATGGCTAAACCAAAACGATTTGTTCTAGTTGAAAAAGATGGTGCAATTAAAAGATGTATTTGGTATGATTTAGATGAAACAAAAATTTTAGCTGCCCAATACAAAGGTCAATCAGATGAAGATTATTTTAACATGAAATATCCTTCAAAATCAGTTTACTACAAAGAGGGAGAAAAACCACTGGAACATCAAATGATTTTACTTGGATTTGCAAAAAAATTCTCAAAGTTTACTGCTGATTATGCTAGCTTATCATCAAAAATTAAAAATAAAGAAAAAGGGTACAAAGCGTTAAACGTTTACAAGATAATTGATGATTACAATACTTGGGCAGAAAATCAATAGATTTAAAACCTTCCTTTTTTTAAAAGCACCTAAATATATATTTAGGTGCTTTTTCTTTTTTCTTATTTTAACATCATGGTTTGTATATTCGTAACATGAAGGTATACACGTCCTTAAAATTTATTTTCCTCTTCACTTTTTTATTTGTCCATTTTATTGGGGAAAGCCAATCTCTAAATCATTTGGAGACTGATGATTTATTTGCAAAAGCAAAGCAATACATCATAAATAGAAATGTAGATAGTCTTCAATTTTTACTAAATGACAGGAAAAAAGTTTTAAAAACACAACCTGAAAAATACTACTACACGTTATCTTCATTACACATACTTAATAGACAAGAATTTTCTTTTACGAAAAAGACCATTGACTCAGGTTTGGCGTACCAAAACGTCAACATAAATGATAGAGCAATGTTATACAATAATCATGGAACAAATAACTTATTTAATGGTTTCTTACAAGAAGCTCTTAATTTTTATGATACTGCTATACAAATTACTACAGACTCTGTTCAAAAAATCAAAATCAACACAAACAAGATCAATATATACAATACTCTTAAACAATATGATCGATCAATAGAGTTTATTCGTTCTACCTATGGTGATATTAAAACGTATGAAGTTAATAGTTTGATTTATTATTTAATGGCTAATGCCTTTTATGGACTAGAACAAAGCGATTCAGCAATAACATATTATAACCTCTGTTTAAATAGTTTAAACAGTAAAAATCTTCCTATGACTTGTGCTTGTTACTCAGTTATAGGTAAAAGCTATGCTCGAAAAAAGGAATATAGTTCAGCTGAAAAATATTTTAAGCTAGCTATTGATTCCTGCGAAACAAATAAAACTGACAGAGGAACCATTTATAATATATATGCTAGTTCCCTAATTGAACAAAAAAAATATGCTTTAGCAGAAAAATATGCCAATCAAGCTAAACAAATATTTATTGAAACAAATAATCTACATAGATTATCTAATGCTCATAATAAACTCTATGTTATATATAAAAACACTAACCGTCCTTTTAAATCACTAGAGCACTACGAACAATTTATTTTACTATCTGATTCGGTTAACAAGGTTAAACTTGAAGAAAACTTAAAAGAAATTGAAACGAAATACGAAACCGAAAAAAAACAAAAAGAAATTTTAGCATTAAAACAAGATCAACTAGAAAAAGATGCTCAAATTGCTAAACAAGATCTAAAAACAGCAAATCAAAGAATTTGGATAATCGTATTGATAACCATAGTTTTTCTTTCTCTACTTGGTTTTTATATTTGGTATAGTCGAAAAAGATTAATTCAAGCTAAGGAAAAAACTGACCTTCAAAATGAATTAATTCTTCTTGAACAAAAAGCATTAAAATCTCAAATTAATACTCACTTTATTTTTAACGCAATAGATAGCGCTCAAGGTTTTATAACCGAAGACAACTATAAAGAAGCTCGATCATGCCTAGTAGATGTTACTCGTTTAGTTCGATTAACACTCGAAAATGCCTCAGAACCTACCGTTACCCTTGAAGATGAAATAGACTGTTTAAAGGCTTTTTTCAATGTTTCGCAAACGCTATACAACAACAAATTCACCTACTCTATTGAAATAAATGAAGACATTGAAATAGATAATGTTCTTATTCCACCTATGATTATTCAACCTTTTATTGAAAACGCAATTATTCATGGGGCACTTCCTTCTACCAATAGCATTCATATTATCTTAAAACTATCTCTTGATAACGAAATCTTAAACTGTTCAATTATAGATGATGGTGTAGGTATAGACTATCAATCTGAAACAAAAAACCCATTAAAACGTAAATCAATGGGTATGGCAGTTACCAAGAAAAGAATAGAAAAAAATAATCAAGAACATAATATTGATACTAATATAAGTATCACTAATAATAACCTAAAAGGAACTATCGTAAGTTTTAAATTATTTACTACACCCGCTTATTAAATGAAAGTTGCCATTATAGAAGATAACGAAGGAGCATTAAAAAGCTTAAAGAGAGATTTAGCCGATTTTTATCCTAATCTTGATATAATTGGTCATAAAAGTACTGTTAGTGAAGGGATAGAATATCTTAAAACTTGTGATGCTGAGCTTTTGTTCATGGATGTTAACCTACCGGATGGTACTTGTTTTGATATACTACAAAGGATAGATTATAAACGGTTTAAGATTATATTTTGCTCGGCTTATGACAAGTATGCCATAAACGCTTTTCGATATAGTGCTGTAGATTATCTTTTAAAACCAATAAAAGTTGATGAACTAAAAGAAGCCATGAGTAAAGTGTTAAATGATAATGAACAGTCAACAATAAATGTTCTTCTAGAAAATGCTAAGCAAATTGAACGGCCTAAAAAAATGGCCTTAACCAATTCTGACGGCACATATATTATTGAGATAACCAACTTAATATATATAGAAGCAAATGGAAATTACTCTAATGTTTTTACCACAGAAAGAGAAAAATATCTGCTTATTTCCAAAACCATGAAATCATTCGAATCTTTATTAAAAAATGGAGAATTC
Source organism: Flavobacteriales bacterium (assembly GCA_020630395.1). GTDB lineage: Bacteria > Bacteroidota > Bacteroidia > Flavobacteriales_D > CAJJDF01 > CATLPG01. The sequence goes on along the minus strand of JAHDBM010000045.1, from coordinate 15,644 downwards.
ATGCGGGTACACCACACTTATATTGTCAATATGAATCATGTTCTTAAATTTGTAAGCAAAGATGGAGGGTATTTAATCCTTAAAAATGGAACTAACATTCCTGTCTCTCAAAGAAAAAGACCCGAAATTGTCAAGTACCTTGATAGCTTACAATAAGAAAACATCACTTACACGTTATTTCTTATCACTTAACATTTTATTAGATAAATTGCATAACTAAAGCCTTTCTTTGTGTTTTATAAAGAAACTTAAACAATTATTCTAAATGAAGACGTTTTCTATTACTATTACAATCATATTATTGAGCTTGTTTGGTCTGTCTCAAAATAGACTAAATCCAACATGTAAAGATTCAACAATTATAAAAGGAGACACATCTTTTATATACACTCAAATAGAACACAATGAAGCTGCCGTTAGCAAAACACTAACCATGGAAGTATTCTTTGAGTTTGACATAGACACCATCCCTAATTATGAACTTGATAAATTGCTTAAAAAAATTAAAAAGAAGTTAAATGATTTTGATTCAATAAATAAAAAAATTGGTATTGACAAATATGTATACAAACACACCCCTTTAACAGTAAGCTTATTTGGTCACACTGACTATTATGGTGATAAAACATATAACATAAACCTTAGTAAAAAAAGGGTGAGTTTCATAAAAGAATATCTTATAAAAAAAGGACTTAGAATAAGAAAAATCAATTTTTATGGTGAAGAAAAACCTTTATATAAAAACGCTAACAAAAACAGAAGAGTTGATGTTGTAATCGACTATATAGATACATGGTGGGGCAAAAGTTATAATTGCAGAATTGATACTGTAATAAGAAAAAAAGAAAATAAAAACAACATCATTTATAAGAATAAAGATGTTTTAGCCACAACTAATGGATCTAAAAATAACATCTCATTTACTCCATATACTACCAAACCATCCTTCATTGCAAATAACCTATCTACAACAGACTATGAAGGAAACACCCTCTTGTCAGGGGGAATGTTTGAAGTTTGTAATAACTCAACTAGACCTATTCAAGTAACTATCACATTTTATACCTGTAAAATAGATTCGGGTATGATGTTCTATAATATTGATAATGCAAATAGCTGGGTAAAATCAAACACTCCTGTTAGTTTTGGATATCTGCCAAATATAAAAAAGTACTATTATCGATTTACAATTAGCGTTCCTGCCAACACATGCAACAAAGGGAATGCTGATTGTGCAACAAGAACTCCAGGTCTTTGTAGCGGATGTGGAACTGGAATTTGTGAAACTTTATCTGATACGGTAAAATCTTTTCTGGAGAATAAAGAACTCCTTAAAAAAAAGCTAACGTTCAAAACAAAAAGAGGCTTTCATGAAAGAAGTTATCTAATCCATAAAGAGGTTAAAATCACCCTAAAAAGTGACTCTATCAACAAAAGAAAACATACAAATATATTAGTTGATTCTTGTGATTTAAAAAATAACATTATTGTATCTGTTTGTCAAAAAAGAGGTAAATCATATTTAATGTTGAAACCAATTGAAGAGATTCCTTACCGAAAGTGGTTGAAGTTTTTATTCGGAAAGCGATTTATCCTCAAAAAGAAGTTTTATAGTGAAATTAACATCAACAATTTAGAAACAGAACTTTCCAAACTAATTAAAGATTAAAAGGTGAAAACCTGTGGAGTTTTTATCACTTACTCATTCAGATTAGGCAGCTACTCATTCTATCTTGTACATTGAACCTAAATTGAGTTCATTTGTATATACTTATCATCATGACTAAATTAATTTTAATATTACTGTGTCTTCATAGTATTTGCCTCTTGAGCCAAAGCAAAAAAATGACTATATACGATAGAGGAGGGTATCAATCTCAAACGGGCTTAATGGTAGATGGATATAAAGAAGGAAAATGGACTAATAAACGCTACAAGAAAACTTCTTATTCTTTTTATAAAAAGGACGTATTAGTAAAAACAATAGAACATAAAAATGTTTATCGAACTAAAGTTCCTTACACTGAAACCAAATATTACAGTGGTACATATCCTCAAACAATCTCTCAAATCGACAGTAGCACGACAGAGTTATTAGCTATACATAAAACTGTAGCTAAAATTAGGCGAAATAGAGGGTTACATGAATACCACATCACAAAACCCTATGTTAACCAAAATCTTTTAAAAGCAACAAATGGAATAAGTTTAGTAAACGCGTTAGAGGATGTGAATAAAGAATTTAGAACTCAATACAATGATGATTTAATAGTTGAATTACCTACAATAGACTCTATCGAATTAAATAAAGTAGGTCGTATACAATCATTTGTTTTGAAATGGAAAAAACTATCCATTACGTTTTTAAAAGGAGAAAATGATACGTATGTGAACGATAATCATTTTAATATTAACTGGAGACAATTAAAGCAACATTTTTATTTAGGTAAAAATACGTTTAGCGTTCAAAAAAATGGAGTAAAATGGTTTACATATTCCTTTAATAAAGCCATGCCTTCGGCTTTCAAATCTTATTATCTAAATGGAAATACAAAACTAACTTGTCAATTTAAAAATGGCTTTTTAGATCAAACATTTTTATTGAAAGATAGGAAGGGAAAAACTAAAATAGTTTGCTTTTTTAATGAAGGTATTATACAAGGAGAATTAACGCATTATAACCTCAATAGAGAGCTTGTACTAACTGCTCCATATACTGACGGAAGATTAAACGGTTGGGTTATTGGCAAATATTATGAATTAGAATATCTAAACGGCCAAAGAAAAAAATACATCAAAAAAAATGATCAAAATGAAATAGTTAGCTGGAGCATGTATAATAATAGCTCCATGGAGAAATATAAATGTGTAGAATCACGAATTAATGGTGTTGTAAAACAAATTAGAGATAAGGATGGTTTTTTACAGCAAATTGCCTGTAATACGGAAAACTTTAGCTTTTCTTATCATTACTATCCATCTCAAGATATAGTTAGCTTTGGGTATGCTGAGGGTCCAAATAACAAAAGGAATTCATTTCATCTTTACACAACAAAAAAAGGAGATGTAAAAGAAAAAAACATATCCATTTATCGAAATGGAATCCCGTCTCATAATGTAAAGAAACAAAAAGCAGTACAAGAAATCAATAAAAAATATTTCAACCTCTATAATATTGATATAAATAAACCTGTTAAAAGAACGAAAACAAGCAAAGGTTCACTAACTCAATTAACTTACTATTATCCAAATGGAGCTGTTCTATTAACTGAAAGTTTACAAGATGGCATGCTACATGGTGAGCGTAAACTATATAGTTTATCAGGGCAAGTAATGCAAGTTGCAAATTACAAAAACAATATTCCTCATGGTGAATATATAGCGTATACCATTACAGGGTTACCTTTTGAAAAAGGAACATATACTAACGGAGAAAAAACTGGTGTTTGGACAAGCAAAAAAGGGTTAGACTATGTTTATGAATATGATGATAAAGGAAAACTTACTTACATGTCATATTCAACATTCACAGGGAAATTACGACAAGAATATTTCTATCCCCCAGAAGGAGAATATTATATAAAGTATGATACCTTATCAGGAAAAGTAGAATCCGAATACAAAAAAAATAAAAACGGTAAGCAACATGGAACTTGCTATTTTAAATATAAAGGAACTCAAATATATGGGAATTACCTTAATGGTTACAAACATGGAAAATGGCAAGATTTTGATTTAGAAGGTAGATTAGTTAAAACTTATTTTTACGACTATGGGCGAGAAGTTCAAAACCCTGTAGATATAGATCCTGATGCTTGTGAGTGTAAAAGTGAATTTAACCCAAAAAATGGATCAATTTACTTTCCTTCTATTAACGATTTCTATTCTTTTCATGAGTTTAATGAAGTGCTAAACGATCATTTAATTATTTCCGAAAGCATGCATAAACGTTCATTCTATGGTGGTTTTTACAACAGTCACTCTCATAACAATACCACAGTCAATAATTCTATGTATTTGGTATCATTAAAAAACGATTATCATTTTGGGTTTAAAGATCATCCTACAAAACTATACTTAATGCCTTGTCTAAAATCTGGTGAAATTGGAAAACGAGACATTAATTTTTATGCTTATAAACCCTTAGAAGGATTTTATAATATTGATAAGGATGAATTTACTTCAAGTTCTAAGCATTATTTTGACCTTCTCACCTCAATAATTGAACAAATGGATTTTGAAGATTACCTAGAACAAACTTTTGATGAGGATGAAATTGAAAAACTATATAAACTTCTTAAAAAAGAGAATTTACCTCTTCCACAAAAAGAAACAAAGTTAGCTTCCATTATAAGTTATTGGTATGATGAAGATGACGGAGAATTTTGGGAGCTTATTTATAAAACATATTTTAATGATGGAATGTTAAATGAAAATGAAAAAGGATACAATGAATTTCAACAATCAATGATAAGATTATTTGGAAATGCAACTAATATATACTCCATTAAAACGTTAGAAAAAAACTACATAATCCCCACCTACCAAACAACCTTAGGAAAAGGAAGGTACAGCATTGAAAACCCATTATTAGTTTACGATAATAAACCAGCTAAAATTGCTTTTGATTGTAAAGGAATAGACATTAAAGAAAACTTGTTGTTTAATGATATATCTAATGTGTGCCATCATAAAGATATTACTGTAAAAGGAACCGACATTAACAAAATTAGCATCTCAACCATTAACATTAATAAAAATTATAGTGAACAAGATTATAATGGGTTAGTCCTCTCTGGCACATCAAGATTACCAAATATAAAACAAGATTTACCTACCAAATTTGTCATAAATAAAGAAGGAATATGGATTCACATAAATGTTGAATCTGTTAATCCAGAATTATTAAGCATAAATAGAGCACAACAACAATGGACTCATCATTTAGTAAAAAAAGAAATGAGCCGTTTTGTTCGTTATTAATTGATACTATCGAAACAGAGTTACAGGAAATTGACTGGTTACTTCTTCTCCTCCATAATACCCTTGGAGTAGTACAAAATAAGAGCCTGGCTCTAAGTCTTTATCATTAACGTTTTTCCCATTCCATTCAAAATTAGGATCGTCTGTTTCGTATACTTTTAGTCCCCATCTATTATAAATTTCGGCATGTAATACATCATAACACCTATGGTAAATGCCTGTTAACTTATATACATCATTATCTCCATCTCCGTTTGGCGAAAAAACATTAGGAACCCTAGATAGAACAGGTGGGTGAGTAACTTTAAAATTTACCCTTCTTCTAATAGTATCAGACCCAACACATCTATTAGAATGAGTCTCTAGGTTTAAATATATCGAATCAATATCATATAAATAACATTCATCTGGCGTCCAACATAATCTAAATCCAACTTTACCTAACCCTTTGTATTCGTAAATAAAATTGTTCCTCCAACCTTCAATAGTATCTCTAACACTCTGTGAAGAAACATTATCGATATAATTAAACTCGTATAATGGTGGTGTTAACTGTATGGGCGAAGGTAAATCATGGTTACTATTTAAATCTAAAATATTACCATCAAACTGAATAATTAAAGTATCATTTGGAGACGATAAATCTTCTGCAACAATATCCATGCAAAACTCTTCATCAAATACTGCAACCTGTGTATCATTAAGAAAAGGATATTGTATAGGACTACCTACTTGACAATTAAGAGCATCCCACTGAAAATCTCTAGTGACCTCTCCAATTTTAACACCAGCTCTGTATTCTTCAACTAAAACACTAAATACAAAAACACCAAAAGAACTAGCTTGAGCACATAACATTCCTGTTAAAGAGTCTATGTAAAACACATTACTATTTAAAGGATCATTGGTAGTGTGTGATCCTGCCCAAACAATAGTATCAAAAGGTTTACCTGTACTGTCTTCATCTAAAGGTGTAACAATAGAATACCTCAATTCATCACCATCTGGGTCTACTCCACTTAAATCATAACATTTTACCCTATCTAAACAAAAATAAGCATCTATATTATAAGGCTGAAAAACTGGAGAGCTATTACTAACAGATCCAACATTTGGTGGAATTTCTATATAAAAAGTATGCCCATTAAAATGAGGAAATATAATATTATTAATGATGCTGTTTCTACAACAAATGTCATAGGTTAAATACAATCCATTTGTACTTGATGGTAAATTTACTTGAGTTGAGTATCTCCATTCTTCTACGCATAAACCTGGATTGTAACAATTATCTCCCAAACTAACTGTATCAATTGTTAATGTACCAACAGTTAAATCTATATACTGTATAAAAGCATCTGTTGCTTTATCAAAAACCCTTACTCTAGATGGGTCAAACCCAAATCCTGGAACACCATTTTGACAATCCATCTGCCCAATAAAGTTGATTTGATAATTTCTCCCAGATAATTGTACTACCTCAAAGTGGCCTCCCATTACATGAGAGGCTTTTGAGTAACTGCTAACAAGCAGTAATGCTAATATGAAGATCGAAATTACTTTCATTACTATTTCTTAACGATAATTTTCCTTGCTATTGTCTCATTAATCCTAATAGATACAAAGTAATTACCCGCTTCTAAATTTGATACGTTTAACTGTCTTTTAAACGTTCCATATCCAGTCCATTGAGTCATCTTTTTCATTACTTTTTTTCCTGTTAAATCAAGCACCTCTATTACTACATCCGAATCAACTTCCATATCAGACTCAAATGTTATTGTTACTTGATCGGTTGTTGGGTTTGGAAAAGCATTAAGATTCCTAACTAAAGTTGGTAGTTCATCAATACTTATTGCCGAATCACTATGACAAGGACGATCTAACATACCAATTGTAAATGTTTGTGTAATGCAGCCTGTACCATCTCTTAAGGTATAATTACCAGGACATAAATTAGAAACTGTTATTGTTTGAGTATTAGAAATAGAACCACTAGCCGTTACAGGTCCAGAAATACTATATGAATTTACTCCTCCACAATTTGTGAAAAAACTAAACGTAGCAGTACCATTACAACAATGATGCAAATGAGCTGGGGTAACACTAATACCAGTTAAGATCGCTTCTTTAGCATCAACTACTGTAGTGGTACAAGTAACAGTACCTGTAGAATCAGCTATAACCAATGTAGATGTTAAACAATTTGAAGCAAAGACATTTTGACTACATGAACCATAACTACGTATTTTAGGCTGAGGAATTCCATCTATTGTAACAGAATATGGTGGTAAACCTCCAAAAACAGTTAAATTTTTTGATGTTCCTGTGTATGGGTTACAGTCTCCTGTTCCAAATTCTTCGCATTTGTTTGGTGCAGTTCCCCCATCCATTGTAATTGGTGGTAAGAAAAACCAAAACGGCTCAATAGTATCGGTAGGTAATGTATCTCCACATAATACACAATCAAATCCTGGTTTTGGTTTTAAAATTGGAACTAACCTTGAAGTATCAACACAGGTAACGCCATACCATCTCCAAAATAGCGAATCATAAATTGCCGAATCTTGCCAATTTCTATATACATTATAACCTGGGTTTCTTGATGTTGGTGGTTGTGGTAAGCTCCCTTTTCTAACAGTATCTAAACGATAAATATAACCTGGTCTATGACCACCTCTTGCCCATACTCTAACTTTACCTGTTGGAATAGTGTCTGGAATTGAGAAAACAGTATCAAAAGCTAAAATTTGAACAGAATCTATACGTATAACAGGATGTGCGTAGATAGTATCAAAAGGACACATCAAATCAACAGGATATAAATACAAGCTATCTTTAGTATTAAAACTTGTATCTGTTAATACAAATAGTAATGAGTCTCTACATATTGTTTTAGAAAAACTTCCGTTCCCATTCCAATATTGCTGAAATATTAAATTTGCACTTCCATTCAAATAAAACACCTCCATTAAATAAGGTGTGGTTGCATTGCTAACATGAACCAGTGCCTGTCCGTCTTCACAAGTAGAATCTCCACAATACAATCTAAAATCTGGATATTTAGTTACCGTTACCGAATCTAAAGTTGCCTGCGAACTTAAATTTGAAGAAAAATTAATGCTAAATAGTAGTAAAATAAATAATGCTCTTTTCATTTCTTTTGTTTTTTTGTTAATCAAAAGTAACGAGCACTAAGATTTTTAACTTAAAACAACACATCTATTAAACAGAAGCACTTATTAACCTGTTAAAAGGTAAAAATTGAAGCTTAAAAACCATTTATTCAAAATAAACGCATAAAAAAAGCGATCAAAACATTTGATCGCTTTTTTTATGCATCTTAAATTGACTATTCAACTAAAATAAAACCATATTTTTCAGCAAATGTTTTTTGTGCTGCTAAAAAATTATCTTGAGCTACTTCAAATTTTTCATCAGAGATTGTAGCTATTTTATTATACTCTTCTTCATCTTCTTCGGTATACTCCTCATTTGGAATCTTTAAATTCTCAATTAATTGAGGGTATTCCGTTTTTAACCCACTCATTAATACATCCAATAATGAAACAAAAGCATCTCTAAAAGCTGTACTTCCATCAAAAGACTCTACTCCTTTTGCCATTTCTTGTGCTGCGGCTACATCTTTAATAGTAGACTCTAATTGAGCATCCATTTTTGCTGGATCATTTTCAGAGAAAGTTGATAATAAATCATCAATACTCCCAATAACTTTTGTTTGCTCTTCAATAATGGTGTCATTATAATCAATTGCACTACTTCTACTTACCCCACAAGAAGCTAAGATAACTCCTGCCAATAATACTACTAAATGTTTCATGTGTTTATTTAATTTTTTAATATTTCGATAAAGGTAATCAATTACAAGATTATCACTCCATTATACACGAAATACTTGTTTCTTTTTATAAAAGATGCATTGTATAAAATAAAAATGAAACTTAAACTCACCACATTTATTATTAGCATAATATGTTTTCAGGGAATTAATGCACAAGCAACATATAAAAAAACATTAGCAAAAATAGAACAAGATAGATTATCTATGTTAAAAGATAGTATATCCTTAGATAGTTGTAATCGTTACCTTACCCATACGTTCTTTAATTCAATCTACCCACAATGGATCGGAACTACTTGGGATTATAATGGATATACCAATACTCCAAAAAAAGGAATGATTGCATGCGGTTATTTTGTTTCTACTCCGCTTAAACACATGGGATTTAACTGGAACAGATATAAACTCGCACAAATGTATTCTAAACAAATAATAGAATCTACCTGTGATACAGTTATAGTCCTTAAAACTAAAGGTAAATTAATTAACTATATGCAAAATCAAAATAATGGGATATACATTATCGGATTGAGTAATCATGTAGGGTTCATAATTAAAATAAACAATCAGTCTTGGTTTGTTCATTCGAATTATTTCGACAATAAAGGACCCTGTAAAGAAAAAATTTCATCTAGTTTAGCTATAGATGCAAGTACAGCATATTGGATCGGTAAATTCACCACAAAAACTAATGCTAAAAAATGGTTAAATAAAACTCCCTACAAATTTTAGATTGTTAATGTTAAAACCGCTATTTTTGCAAGATAAATAAACCTATTCCCTATGGAAATTGCAAAAAAATACGATCCGCAAACAGTAGAAGATAAATGGTATGCTAATTGGATGGAGAATGAGCACTTTAAATCAACTCCAGACGAAAGAGAAGCCTATACCATTGTAATTCCTCCACCAAATGTTACGGGAGTATTGCACATGGGACACATGCTAAACAATACTATACAAGATGTTTTAACAAGAAGAGCTAGGCTATTAGGTAAAAATGCTTGCTGGGTTCCAGGTACCGATCACGCTTCTATTGCTACTGAGGCAAAAGTTGTTGCCAAACTTAAAGAAGAAGGCATTAATAAAAGTGATTTAACTAGAGATGAATTTTTAGAGCATGCATGGGAATGGACGCATAAGCACGGAGGAATTATTTTAGAGCAATTAAAAAAACTTGGTGCTTCTTGCGATTGGGATCGTACAGCTTTCACCATGGATGATGATCTTAACAAATCTGTAACTAAAGTATTTGTTGATTTATATGAAAAAGGATTAATATACAGAGGCTACCGAATGGTAAACTGGGATCCTGAAGCTAAAACCACCTTATCAGATGAAGAAGTAATATTTGTAGAGAAACAAGGGAAACTATTTTACTTAGACTATCAAATAGAAGGTAGTGATGAAACAATTACGATTGCTACTACACGTCCTGAAACTATTTTAGGGGATACAGCTGTTTGTATTAATCCTAATGATGAACGATTTACTCACCTTAAAGGTAAACGAGTCATTGTTCCTATAGTTAATCGTTCTATTCCTATTATTGAGGATGAATATGTAGACATGGAATTTGGTACAGGTTGTTTAAAAATAACTCCTGCTCACGATCAAAATGATAAATTAATTGGAGACAAGCACAAATTAGAAGTAATCGATATTTTTAATGATGATGCGTCTCTTAATGCACATGGATTGCATTACGAGGGTAAAGATCGTTTTGTAGTAAGAAAGGAGATTGTAACCGAATTAACCGAACTAGGCCACATTAATAAAATTGAAGATTACACCAATAAAGTTGGAACATCAGAAAGAACAAAAGCAGTAATTGAGCCAAAAATTTCGGTTCAGTGGTTCTTAAAAATGGAAGATTTAGCAAAGCCAGCTTTAGATAATGTAATGAATGATACTGTTCAGTTTCATCCAGCTAAATTTAAAAACTCGTACCGTAATTGGATGGAAAATGTTCGCGATTGGAACATATCTCGTCAATTGTGGTGGGGACACCAAATACCTGCATTTTTCTACGGAACAGGATTAGAGGATTTTGTTGTTGCAAAAACAAAAGAAGAAGCGCTTGAACTTGCCAAACAAAAAACAAGTAATGATTCCTTAACATTAAACGATTTAACGCAAGACCCAGATGCATTAGACACTTGGTTCTCTTCTTGGCTATGGCCAATATCGGTTTTTAACGGAATAAACGAACCCAATAACGAAGAGGTTAACTACTACTACCCTACTAACGATTTAGTTACAGCTCCAGAGATTATGTTCTTTTGGGTTGCCCGTATGATTGTTGCTGGATATGAATACCGAGATGAATTTCCATTTAAAAATGTTTACTACACAGGTATTGTAAGAGATAAACAAGGAAGAAAAATGTCTAAATCATTAGGTAACTCACCTGACCCTATTGATTTAATGGCTAAATATGGTGCAGATGGTGTTAGAGTTGGAATGTTGCTATGTTCTCCTGCAGGTAATGACCTACCATTTGATGAGAGTTTGTGCGAGCAAGGAAGAAATTTTAGTAATAAAATATGGAATGCATTCCGTTTAGTTAAGAGCTGGGAAGTAAAAGAAGATATTCCTCAACCAGAAGCAAGTAAAATTGCATTAGAGTGGTTCGAAAATAAATTAAATGAAACGGTAATTCAGCTAAACGACTCTTACGATAAGTTTAGAATTTCTGAAGCGTTAATGTCTACTTATAAATTAATTTGGGATGATTTCTGTTCTTGGCTACTAGAAATGGTTAAGCCTGCTTATCAGCAACCAATTGATAAAACAACTTATGATGCACTAGTAAATGCTTTTGAACAAGTATTAATTCTTATGCATCCTTTTACACCTTTTGTAACAGAAGAAATTTGGCACTTATTGGTTAATGCAAAAGAAAATGAAACCATTAACTATAAAGCTTGGCCAATTACTAAAGAGACAAATAACAACTTATTGGCAGAGTTTAATGTTGCAGTTGATGTTATTACTGAAATAAGAACCATTCGTAAAAACAATAATATTGCAAATAAAAACACCATTGATTTAAGTATTATCAAAGGGGCTAATTATACCAACACATTCGATTCAGTAATAAAAAAGCTAGGAAACATTGATGCTTTTGACTTTACAACCGAAAAGGATGGAAATGCGTTTTCTTTTGTAGTTAAAGGAAGTGAATTTTTTGTTCCTTTTGGAGATTCAATTGATGTGGAGGCTGAGATAGAAAAACTTAAAAAAGAACTTGAATATGAGAAAGGTTTCTTAAACTCAGTTAATAAAAAACTAAGTAACGAACGTTTTGTGAGTGGAGCTCCAGAAGCTGTTGTAGCTAAAGAAAAAGCTAAACAAGAAGATGCTCAAAACAAAATCAAAATTATTGAAGAGAAGTTGAGTGCAATGGCCTAAAATCATCTAAACAATCTACGCATTAAAGTATAGATAAATTACAAAAAAAGAAAGTATATACAGTTTCAATCTACCACCTGAGCATGAAGTTATAAAGCGTAATAGAACCATTACCACCTATTACGCTCAACTATATAAAAAGGAACCTACCCTTTATAAATGGGCTGGAATGGCTGCTTTTGCATCCTTTCATATAGGTGAAAAATTACAGCTTTGGGATTGGGAGTCTTCTGGTGTAAAACCTTTTGATAAAATTTCAAAAACCTCAAAAAAAAGTATTGAGTTTGATTTTCAAATTATACGAATATTAAACAATAAAATTTTTCACGAAATAGGCTTCGATCATCTTTCTTTTTCACAAATGGAGTTTTCTTCATTTAAAGCTTTATTACAAGAAAAAAAGAAACATAATATGATAATAGATGCTTTTGAAAAGTTAAACAACATAAGAAATCTATTAAAAAGTGGACAAAACCCTAATAAGTTTCAACATATTATATGGGAAGCTAATATTAAAATCCTTTGGCATGAACAAAGCCAAGTTGTACAGCCATTATTTGATAGATTAACAACTGTATTTTCTGGAGCTATGACCCTATATGCAAGTTTTGACTATAAAATAAACCATCATCAAACTAAATGGTATAGTAAATCAAAATTTTTATTCTTCATGCTATTCAAAGGATTTCATCTCGTTAAGAAAAACTATTTCATTCCAGATGTTACCAATATTAAACACAGGTGGTTTTGGATATATAATGATATTGTTAAAAAATGGAAAAAAGTAGAAGCCAATAAAGACTATATAAATACTGAAATAAATAGTTTAGCTAAACTTGAAAAACGATTATTAAGTATATAATTAACCCAATATCTCCAAATACTTTTCCTTAATATCTTTGGTGCTTGCACCCTTCTTAAACATAGTAAAAGCTGTGTAATTAGCTTTACTTACCAGTCTCCATTTACAGCCTCTATACTTTCGAGTAGAGATTAATATTGGTTTAGGAATAATATAGAATTCTTTTTGTTTCATTAGCTTTTCTATTAAAGGATACTCTTCCATAATTTCCATGGTTTCATCATATCCTCCCACATCCCAAAACTTCTCTTTTGAAATAAACAATGATTGATCTCCTCCCCTAGCAACTAACCAATAAAAACGAGTAAAAAATGAGTTTAACTTTAACATGGTTATAGTAGTTTCATATTTACTTCTATAACAGGCTGCAACATCTCCTTTCTCTTTAACTTTTATTAAATCTTGATAATAATCTTTTGGAGGTAATGTATCAGCATGTACAAAAAATAAAAAGTCATGCTTAGCTATTTTTGCGCCCTCATTCATTTGAATGGCTCTAGAAGGATCAGTCTTTACAACACTTACATCTAGATCATCTACTAATTTGAGAGTATTATCTGTACTTCCCCCATCTGCAACAATAATCTCATAATTACCTTTAGGAGCTAATTGTATTCGTTTAATTAACCGAACAACATATTCTTCTTCATTTAAAGTTGGTATAATGATGGATAACTTCATTTATAAAAAACTGAATCAATAAATAATGATATTTAAACAATCAATATACTAAATATATACATCATGATATAACATTAAATAACGTATTAAAGGCTAAAAACTATAAATTAACAGAATAAAGAGGTAATAATAACTTATGTTATACAAAACCTTAAAAACATCCTTTAAGTTGCCTAAATTAATTAATCTCTAAATCCAATTTATCCGTAACCACATAATACCTAGGGTCATCTACTGAGTCTTCTATTACCTCTTCAAATCTTGGATTGGCTTTTAATAAAAGGGTTTTACTTTCTGGACTTAAATGAGTAAGCTTGATCTGCTTACCTGCATCAATATATTTGTTTGCCAAATTATGAAGCGCCTCTATTGCTGAGTGATCAGACACTTTAGATTCAATAAAATCTATCTCAACTTTATCTGGGTCGCCAGCAACATCAAACTTGCTATTAAACGTTTGAATAGAACCAAAAAATAACGGCCCCCATATCTCATACACCTTTGTCCCATCTTCCTTTATTCTTTTTCTTGCCCTAATCATAGTAGCATTTCTCCACGCAAATACAAGAGCCGAAATAATCACACCAGCTATAACAGCAATAGCTAAATCTTGCCAAACAGTTATAGCAGATACTGCTATTAAAACAAAGGCATCTGCTTTAGGTATTTTATTAATAATTCTAAAACTACTCCAAGCAAAAGTTCCAATAACGACCATAAACATTACACCTACCAAAGCGGCAATAGGAATTTGTTCGATTAAAGGTGCACCAAACAAGACAAAACACAATAAAGCCACAGCTGCAACAGTTCCAGATAAACGACCTCTTCCACCAGAGTTAACATTAATAATAGATTGACCAATCATGGCACAACCTCCCATTCCTCCAAATAACCCATTTAAAATATTAGCGCTTCCTTGTGCAACACATTCTCTATTTCCACTTCCTCTAGTTCCAGTCATTTCATCAATTAAATTCAATGTCATAAGAGATTCTATTAATCCAATAGCAGCAAGTATAAATGCATAAGATAATATAGACCACCAATGCCCATCTAATGAACTAAAAAATCCAAATAACTGATCTTGAAATGTAGGTAATGATCCTTCCAATCCTGAACCTCCTCCGTCACGAATAAATGATCCTACCGTACTTACATCCATTCCGCTAAATATGGTAATAGATGCTACTACCAAAATCGCAACAAGAGCAGCAGGTACTTTCTTCGTTAATTTGGGTAAACCCCACATTATACCCATTGTTAACACAACAAATCCAACCATGTACCAAAGAGCAGATCCTTGTAACCACATCTGCTGAAAACTACCATCAGGATTCATAATTCGCTCTCCTGATGCATCTAACACAAATTCTTTAAACATACCCAACTGTGCCATAAAAATGACAATTGCCAACCCATTTACAAACCCCATCATTACTGGATGTGGTATTAATCGCACAAATTTTCCTAACTTAAATACACCAGCTGATATTTGAATAAGCCCCACAAAAAGTAGTGTAATGAATAGCCATTGCAAACCAAGATTTTTTATCGGTACTTCCATGTCTAAACCCACTTGATTACCTTCAGATATTAAATGAACCATTACTACAGCCATAGCTCCTGTTGCACCCGATATCATCCCTGGTCTCCCTCCAAATAAAGCGGTTACCAACCCCATCATAAAAGCTCCATATAAACCCACTAATGGATCAATACCTGCAACAAAGGCAAAGGCAACAGCTTCTGGCACTAAAGCCAATGCAACTGTTAAACCTGATAAAATATCATCTTTAGGATTAAATGTAAAACTGTTAAAAATAGACTTCATTTACTTTG
>JAHDBM010000044.1 GCA_020630395.1 Flavobacteriales bacterium | reverse complement strand
CAGGGTCTTGAAGGAGAAACAACCGAAAGTCTTAGAGAAAAACTAACAAGATGAAGCATTTGTTTCTAAGAAACTTGCCGAAACCTTTCAAGAACTGGAAGTGCGATATTTAGAACTAAAGCGTAACGTATCTAACGAGAAGAAAATTCAAAAACTCATTCAAGCTGGAGATCATAATGTTTCTAACGCAATCGAAAAACGTAAAAATGAATTAGACGAAGCATACAGAAAAAAAGTAGCTGATGAAGATAAATCAGCTCAAAATAAGAAGTCTTACATAAGAGGGCTATTCAAGTATTTTGGAGTGGGCAAAAAATTACTTTATCCAGTTCCAAGTTTTGACGGAACAGCTCAAAATCAATTAGCTATTTTCTTGGGTTTTCAAATTGATAAAAGTAAGTCTAATCCATACGCTCCAAGTGCTATAAAATTGAGGTTTGCAGTTGCGTCAAGTCAAAAGTATATAGCTATTCCCGCTAGTTATATAAAAGATATAAACGCTATAAAGGGAGCAAGCATAGGTGTTGCAGATTATGACATAACAACAAATATCGAAGAATGGAGCAATCGAATTAAAGAAACTACCAAGGATAGAAGTATTCGCTATATCGTAACAGGAAATATTCTTCAGGCATTTGCAAGTTTCAAAGGGAAGCTAGTAAGCTACACAACAATTGATAATGAGATTAAGAAAGGCATATTAATGCCCGAGCATTGGTCGGCAGATACAGAAACAAAGGGAAAAGTGATAGTTCCAGTGGCTAAAGCAACAAAGATTATTAAATCTATGAGCAATGGTTCTTCTGTCTTCGGATCTGGTAACATCTCATTCTTCAAATTATTCGATAATCGTTACAAAGTTTCTGTGCCAGCTGCACGAAAAAAGGGAGGAGAAATTTACCTAAATGAAGATTTACTCAAATTAGTGGAGAACAATTTATTTGAGAAAGTTGGTTCACAAATGACAACTCACGTTTCATTTGAAAACATTGAACCCTTTTTAACTGTTCTTCAAGATCAATCTGGTATTACAATTAGTGTAACACTAAGTCAAATTGATGCAATAGGATTAGTAAATACAGCTACCAAAAAGCGGGTAAAAATAAAAGCTCCACCCAATGAAGTTATTCCTAAGGTTAACCCCAAAGCATTAAAGTTAAAAGCTATTGCATTGAAACTTAAACTAGAGTTATTATCATTTTAAAACCATTCGTCATGATTACAATTAGCAATTATTATACTGAAAAAAATAAACTGGATAAAAAATCATTACCAGAGACTTTACAAAAAAGTTGGGACTTCATTGATGAAGTAACGACAGGCGGTAGCGATTGGTCACTGTATGAAGATGATGATATTAAGGCAGTCATAGATTTATATATAAAAAAACTAAATGGTTTTGTAGCTGATAGTAGCCCAAGAACTAGTAAGCCAAAGCGAGAAGTTAAGCCGAAAGCAAAGACAAATAAAGTAGCGAAGCCAGTTACACCTAAAAAAGTAATTGATAAAAAACCAACTTCGAGAGAATTAGCTTATCGAAAGGCGAATAAAGTGGAGCGTCTTAGTGATGATTTAAAAATGATTAAGCGATTTGTCTTGATGCACGAGAAAGTTAAAACTCAAAATCAGATTAGATTATTCATCAATGCTTTGCAAAAAGCGATTATTGAAAAAAGAATTAAAAAGTTATCTCCATTTTCTCGTGAAATAGTCGAGATACAAGAAGCCTTAATCAATTTGCATACTAGGATGGCAAATGGAGGTAGTATTCAAGTAGAGATTAGTGAAAAGAAGAGAACAAAGTATCTAACCTTAATTGGAAAACAAGCAGAATTACATTCGGTTAAGTTTATAAAAAGCTATATCAATCTTCAAGGGAAAAAGATTGATAACGTAAAAGCCAAAAGATTATATAACCGTGTTGCCAATGCAGTTAACAATGGCAAGTTGACTAAAAAGGATAAATACTGGAATGAAATTGAAAATATACTTTCTACACTCAAATCATTTGTAAAGAAAAATGTTGAGCATGGAGAGTTGTTGGTATCATCTAAAGAACTGAATGGGCTAAATAGTATTCTCTCTGAGTGTGCGTGTGAGCATATTAATGGAGTTCAGTCAGTTCCAAGAAATACCATAATGAGCAGTACCGAAATTGTAAATCTTAGTTTTAATAAACTAGGTTTTAAAGGTAAATGGCTCAATCTCATTGGTGATCCGTCAAGTGGATTTACTGCAATGATTTTTGGGAAACCCAAAATGGGGAAATCATATTTAGCAGTAGATTTTGCAGGGTACTTGGCGAGAAACCATGGGACAGTTTTATATGTAGCTCGTGAAGAGGGAATAGACGATACGCTACAGCAAAAACTAAAAGACAAAAATGTAGCTCATCCTGATCTTTATGTAAGTGATTACCTACCTACTGATTTATCCAAATACGATTTTGTGTTTTTGGATAGCGTCAATAAGTTGGCATTATCGCCTGAAGATTTAGAAGAGTTAAAGCATAGTTATCCTGAGACATCATTTGTATATATTTTCCAAACTACCAAAATGGGGAACTTTAGAGGGGGCAATGAATTTCAGCATGATGTAGATGTAGTGATTGAAGTACCAGAAAAGGGTGTAGCAACTCAATTTGGTAGATTTAATCAAGGTGGCGAAATCAACATATTCAGTTGATAACCCAATTTACGAATCATTAAAATTCTTGAATTATGAAAAAGAAAAAAATAGCATTAGTTCTCTCTGGAGGTGGATTTAATGGAGCATTCCAATTAGGTGCATTAAACTATATCAATGAGAACTGGGATAAAATAACAGGTTTAACCTTTCCAATGAAATTTGATTTAATAGCAGGGGTTAGTGCGGGAGCATTAAACGGAGCTTTGGTGGCAATGAATAAACTAGACTTATTGAATGACCTATGGGTTAATCAAATAGGGAAGAAAGGAGTTACAGAAATTTATAATTCTGATATTATTGATACCAGTTCAAAATCTTCAAAAATCAAACTTAAAGTAGATTTAAGAAGTATTTCTAAAAGATTAATTCCCGAAATAGATATGCGTTTAGGGTTTATGAAAAAGATTGGATTGGTTTTTTCAAAGAAAAGAAGAAAACAATTAATTGACGGTCTCTTGTCCAAAATCGAGAAGGGAATCAAATTGAATTTTTCTGGTTTTAAATCAGTCGCAGATAATACTCCATTGAGAAGAAAATTAGAAAAGTATGTATCTCAACAAGAAATGAAGAACACAAAATATTATTGTGGATTTGTTTCGTTAGATACAGGGAAATACCACAGTGTACATTCGGATGATTTTTTATCAAATGAAGATTTTATCAATGGTATCTTAGCTTCAACAGCTATTCCAGTTGTTTGGGAGCCAGTTTCTAAAATTAGTTTTAGAACAGAATCTGGTGTAGTAAGTAGCACAAATAATGTTGATGGAGGAATTAGAAATGTATCTCCTTTAGGCGATATAATTAAATTAATCAATGAAGATGATGCAGATTACAGGATTATTGTAATAAACTGTAATAGTGGAACTGTAAAGCAAGAAGATTTTGGTCAAAAATCTATAGGTTCAATTACTTCACGCTCTGTTTATGATATTGCGTTAACAGAAATCTTTAATAATGATTTAAGTCATTTTATGCAAATTAATGAATTAATTAAACAAACAAAGCAAGTTTGTGACAATGCGATTTTAAAGAATAGGTATGCTAAAGAGCTAAAAGTATTTGATGCAGTAGTTATCAATCCTCACAAAGACATAGAATTAGGAAGTGCCTTGGTTGCGAATGAGGAATTGATTAATTACCGTATTCTACATGGGAAGGCAATGGCAAAGGAAGCCTTTGAAAATTATCAACAGTGAAAAAGCCGACAAGAGATAGTATAGATAAAGCAACCGAAAGAGTAAAGAATAGAGTGACTTTGGCTCAATTAAGATTAATTCCTAAATATAAAAACATCACTCAAGAAGGGTATGAGCTGTTAGTAAAGAATGCCGAGATTTTCGCCATTTTAATACTTCAGGCTTATATTGCTGTTAACAACAGCAATATACCAAGTTAGAGAACAATAACATTTATTGAAAAGGCTTGAATTAACTGTTAATTCAAGCCTTTTTAGCATATAAAATTATCATTATGAAAGATTTATCAATATTTAAGCAATTCGCTCCAAAAAAGAAGGAGCAACTAAGTATAGGGACTAATGCAGTAATTTATACAAGAGTTTCATCTGTCGATCAGGAGGACAACACAAGTTTATCTTCCCAAAAAAGATATTGTGAAAACTATGCAGATAAAAAAGGACTAAATGTTATTGGATATTTTGGAGGAACACACGAATCTGCAAAAACGGATGATAGGAAAGAGTTTAATAAAATGTTGACTTTTGTTAAAAGAACTAAGAATGTAAGTTATGTAATAGTTTACTCTTATGAACGATTTTCAAGGTCTGGAATGAATGGGGCACAAATAGCGGATGATTTACTAAAGCAATATGGTGTTATTACACTTGCAGTTACTCAAGAGCTTGACCCAACAACTCCTGCGGGTTCTTTTCAGCAAAAAATACTTTTCCTATTCGGGCAAATGGATAACGAGTTGCGAAAAGATAAAATCGTAACTGGCATGAAGGAAATGCTCAGTAAAGGCTACTGGGTATGGAATTTACCAAGAGGATATTGTGATCTTAATAAAGGTAGAGCTAGCGAGCGACAAATTGTAGTTAGCGAAGAGGGTAAAAAGCTACGTAAAGCATTTGAGTGGAAAGCATACAAACAAATGTCTAATGTTGAAATTTCAAGAAGGTTGAAAAAAATGGGAGTTAATTTTCCCGACAAAAGATTAAATGAATTATTTCGTAACCCTTTTTACTGTGGACTAATTACTAATAAGATGATGCCTGGAGAAGTCATAGAGGGACATCATGAGGCTATGGTTAGCAAAGACTTATTCCTAATGGCAAATCAAATCTGTAAGGACAGAAGAGTGCATAGTTACACGTTTAAGAATGATAATGAGGAATTGCCATTAAAAGTATTTACAAAGTGTGATAAATGTAAAGAATCGCTTACTGGGTATTTAGTAAAGAAAAAAGGATTGTATTATTACAAATGCAGTACCAAGGGCTGTAAAGTGAATAGAAGTGCAAAAGCTATGCATGAAATGTTTAAGCAAGCATTAAGCATTTTTAAAATTGCTCCAGAGGAATTAGAAATAGTAAAAGTTCAAATTGAGGAACAGTTTTATAATTTCTTTGAAAACAATATTCAAGAGAAAAAGAATATGAAATCGAACCTCACAGAGATAAATAAAAAGATTGATAAGATAGAAGAAAGGTTTGCAATAGGGGAGATAAATAAGGAAATGCATAACAAGTTTAAGGCTAAGTTTGAACAAGAAAGAGCTGGAATTGAACAAGAAATGAATAAGAGCTCAATAAATTTCTCGAACCTTAAAAAAACGCTTGATTTTGCCCTGAAAATATGCTCAAATCCATTGTTATTGTGGGAAAAGTCAAATTATGATGGTAAGAAGGTTTTCCAAAATTTACTGTTTCCAGAGGGAATTTACTATAACCGAGAATTAGACCAATCTCGAACCACTAGAATAAATTCGTTTTTTTCGTTAATCGCAAGTATATCAAGGGGTTTAGAGGGAAATAAAAAAGGGATTTCAGTTAAAAAAACTAAAATCCCCTCTTTTGTTGTCTCACTAGGGCTCGAACCTAGACTCTTCTGTACCAAAAACAGACGTGTTGCCAGTTACACCATCGGACATTCTATAATTGAGAGAACAAATATAAAAATTAAAACTAAATACGAAACGCGAAAAGTAAAAAAATAGAAAAATATTTAAATAGATGTCTAACCTTCAAATGTAAAGGATAATTGCCACATCTGAGTTCTTATTTGTTCTATTGGGTTAGAAAAATAAGTATTATTTTTTACGTTAATATTATTTATACCTATATCAAGTTTTAAATCTATCCCAAATTTGAAATAGGGCAAAAAGAAATCAAATCCACCACCAACTCTATATGCAATGTTATGACGTTTTATTTTTAAAATATCATCATAATTAAACTTTTCTTGCACATTAATCTGTGACGCCCAATCGTAACCATATTTCATGCCAACAGTCCCATATATTGCCCAGTTATTAATTCGATCTGTTCTTAGTTTTAGAGTAAGAGGTACTTCGGTATATACCGAATGTACTTTCTTTTTATAGGTGGAGATAGTATCATCAACCCAAAAGGCATAATTTACATTTCTATCTTGAAAAGCCAATGTTATACCAGTTCTTATATGGATGTTTTTAGTCAAATCAAGAGACCCAATAGGTCCAACTGCAAAGGCACCAACTGATTCTGGGTCAATAGAGAAAAGGGAATCGGAGAAGTCGAAAACAGGCTCTCTAGTAATGTGTAAAGACGATTGAGTATAAGCTAATATAAAACCCCAGTGATATGGTCTATCATCAAAATTGGGTAAATTTAATACTCTTTTTCTTTGCGAAAAAGAAGATAAACTTATGCTCATTAATATAATGAATAATAGTATGTGTTTAGCTTTTACCATAAAAAGATTAACTCAATAAAGATAATGCATTTTTTATGCGTTTTATTGCTTCGGTCAACACTTCTTCTGATGTGGCATACGATAATCTAATGTTATTTGGTGTTCCAAATGCCTCTCCAGTAACTAATGATACTTTTGCTACATCAAGTATAAATAAACTTAAATCAGTAGCATTATGTATGGTTTTACCATTATATGCTTTTCCAAAAAAAGAGGATATATCAGGATATACATAAAAAGCACCATCAGGATTGTTACATAGTAATCCATCAATTTTATTCAATTCAGTAACGACAAGTTCTTTTCGCTTAGCAAATGCATCAACCATATAGTTGACAGATTCCGGACTAGTATTTAAAGCTGTTTCAACAGCTTTTTGAGTTATGGTGCACGTTCCTGATGTTATTTGACCTTGAGACTTAGTACATGCATCAGCTAACCATTGTGGAGCAGCAATATAACCTAGTCGCCAACCAGTCATGGCAAATCCTTTAGAAACTCCATTTACTATCACAACTTGATCTTTAATAAAATCAAATTGAGCAATACTTTCATGGTTTCCATTGAAGTTAATGAGCTCATAAATTTCATCACTTATAATCGTAATGTTTGGGTAATTTACTAAAACATCAGCCAAGGCTTTTAATTCATCTTTAGTGTACACACTTCCAGATGGGTTACAAGGGGAACTGTATATAACCAACTTTGTTTTATCTGTAATAGCATCTTTAACTTGCTTAGGAGTAACTTTGTAATCAGCATGAATATCGGTTTCAATAACAACAGGAACTCCTTCTGCCATTTTAATTTGCTCAAAGTAAGTAACCCAATATGGAGCAAATACCACAACTTCATCTCCAGGATTTAATGTGCTTAAAAAAATATTGGCTAATGATTGTTTAGCACCAGTAGATACAACAATTTGATTGGGAGAATATTCAAGATTATTATCTCGTTTTAATTTATAGCAAACAGCTTCTCTAAGTTCTAAGTATCCATTAACTGGAGGGTATTTAGAAAAATTTTGATGAATAGCTTCAATTGCAGCACTTTTAATAAAATCTGGTGTGTTAAAATCAGGTTCACCTAAACTAAGACTAATAACATCAACACCTGCTTGCTTAAGTTCTCGACTTTTTTTTGCCATTTCTAAAGTGGCAGAAGGAGCCATATTCGAAATTCTATTAGATACGCTCATAAAATAAATGTATGTTATGAAAATTTTCTTTCAACTAATGCTTTAAATGCTTTAACTGATTCTGATGTATTGTCCCAATTGAATTTAGGTCCGATTTCATTTGTTAAATAATGATTAACCTCATTAGGAACATGCATGTTATTTATTTCGTCAATTGTTTTATCGTAATCAGATTTTTCTCCCTTAAAAAGATCATTCATAAAAAGAAACTTTTGATTTAAGCCAATTTCTGACCTTAAATCTTCAATCTTACTCTTTTGTAATTGTTCAGCAATTGACTGTTGTTTTTCAGAAGCTAACTTATCATTAACGGATAAATCAGTATTGTCATCTTCTTGTATTTGATCGAGTAAATTTCTCTGATTTTGTGATTCGACTTCCTTGTTATCTTCTTTTGGAACGCTAAAGTTTAAAGAAAAGCCCGATTCAACAGGTTTTTCAGTGTTAGTTTTGTTATCAGAAGGTGTTTTTTTAGTTGAAATTTCATTAAACAATTGCTCTTTAGTAAAAGTAGGTTGTTCAACTTTAGTTTCGGTTTTAGGCTTGTTTATTGCAGCATACCTTAAAATAGCAATTCGCTCATTTAAATCTCTACTTAACTCAAGCATTTCACTTAGTTCAGATAAAGAAAGTTGTCCTTTCTCCATTTTAGTGGCTTTTTCACTAATAGTAGCTATTAACTCTGGTATTGTTAAATAATTATGTTCTGTCATATTCATTATTTAAGAGCAAAAGTGGTTTTCCCAACAATAATGCCTTCTGTGTATATTTCAACAGTGTATGTTCCACTAGGCAGTCTATCCATTTGTTTTTCGTAAAAAATACAGAGATCTACGTTATTACCTTGATAATCTACGGTTCTAGAAACACTAGTTTGGATATCTTTACCACTTGCTTGTATTGTTTTACTAGTAGATGATGATAATACTTTGTTTTCAGGAGAAATCACTCGCATATAAAAGATTTTATTACCTTTTTCAGCAATACGATTAGATACTATGGTAAAACAAGCTCTTACTTGGTCTGCTCGTTTCGACCTTGTAGTCTCATCAAAGCTACCACTTTTACGTACTTTTATAGCTCCACTAGAAAGATTAAGTATTTGAAGCTTGCCTCCCAGAGCAACTTGTTTGGATAGATCTTCTGTTTCTGTTTTTAATTCGTCTCTTTCGCTAGATATCTCAGTTATTGTAATGTCCTTTTGTTTGATTTCGGTATTTAATCTTTGGTTTAGTGTATTTAACGAATCAACTCTGTGTACATAATCTTTCATTACTTTTCTTAGAGTTGCAGCTTCTTTTTTCATTTTAAACAACTCATGAGCAGTATATTTTCTTCTGTTTTCAGTGTTTTCTAACTCATCTAATAAAAATACGATTCGCTCTTTTTGAGCTGAAATAGAATCATTTAGTTGTCCATTGTTAGTGTTAACAGAATTGTAGTCTTCAAGTAAGTTGTTTAAAGACAGTTTAATATCTTCCTCCATCATGTCGCCAAGACCATTTTGTTTCATTAAATTCTCTAATTCAGTGATTTCACCTTCCATTGTGGTAATTTGATTTTCATATTGAGTATTCAACTCACTTGAACTATATAATTGCCAGCCTAAAAAAGCAGAAAGTAATGTCAAAATAACTATTGCGGTAACGAATATTGGTGTTTTGTTTTGCATGTTATATTATTTTTTGATTTTCATCAACCCCACAAAAATAATGGTTATTTTGTGATCGACTAAGTTATCTAATAATAAATATTAACAAGTGTTTAAAGATATTATTGCAATTGCATTTCCTGAGTTATGTGTTGGTTGCCAAAACACTTTGCTAAAAGCAGAAAGACACTTGTGTTTATCATGTTTAACGAACATGTCTCGAAACACAAGGAATAGCTTTGATAATGTAGATGTTAAAGTCTTTTTGCAAGCTAATTATATTACTGGAGCTAGTTATTTGTTAAATTTTGATAAAAAAGGAGTAGTTCAAAGGATTATTCATCAAATAAAGTATGGTAGTAATCCAAAATTAGCAAACTATATGGGAGAATTGATGGGAGTGTCTTTGCCTAAACATTATTTCGACTTAATAATCCCAGTTCCATTACATAAAAAAAGAGAACGAAAAAGAGGCTATAATCAATCGTTAGAAATTGCAAAAGGAATTGAAAATGTAACTGGTGTTAGTATTGATTCATCATCATTTATCAGAACAATAAATACAGAAAGTCAAACTAAAAAGAATAAACAAGAAAGAGAAGAAAATGTGTATAATGCATTTAGATGTTTAAAAATAGACGGATTAACATATAATCGCATTTTATTAGTAGATGATGTAGTAACAACTGGGGTAACGATAAACGTATGTGCTCAAACCATAAAATCTATAAATCCACAAATAGAAATTTTTGTATATAGTTTGGCATTTACTAAAATTTAGTATTGAATTTTAGTAGGTTTTTAATATGAGGTTGTATTAATTTTTTATAAATTAGATATGGCGTCTATACACCTTGATTTAAACTTAACGTTTTTACCATTATGGATGTATTTTGTTAATTATGGCGGGCCTCATCAATTTATTGATTCCTTGAAAAAGGGACAGAGGATTACAGACCTAGCAAAGAGTCCGTATTCATTACTTTAGAAGTTTAAATACTTCCGTGTAGGCGCTTTTTTTATGTTCAATATGAACTTTTTTTTGAGTCGTGTGTACAGGATGGCAAACAAATATCATTGCCATGAAAAAAATCATCATTTTATTATTATCACTTCAAGTAGGTGTATTGTCATTTGCAGAAAGCAATGACCTAAAAGTTGTCTCAAAAATTAAAGGGGTTACTGTTTATTTAAGTGGAGCTCAGGTTAAAAGAACAGCAAAAGTTAAGTATAAAAAAGGGATTAATAAATTTAGATTTGAAGATGTAAGTCCAAGGTTAAATCAAAAAACAATTCAAGTCAAAGGAAAAGGGGAATATATCATATTAGATGTTAAAAAACATTATAAATACCCCGAACCAAAAAAGGTAGTTAAAGAAGATAAAGGAATGCCTAAATCTGTACTAAAAAAAATATCACGGTTAGAGGACTCAATCGAAAATCATACTTTTTTAATAGCAGATGTAGGAGATAAATTGTCCTTTTTAACAATAGAAAAGGATCTTTTACTAAAGAATCAAGTGTTTACTAAAGATTCATTACCCGTTTTAGACGAATCATTGACATATTTAAGAAAACAACTATTAGATATTCACTTGTTAAAGATGCGTCATAAACGATCTCAAACAAAAATGAATAAAGAATTAGTTGTGATGCAAAATAGATTAACAGCATTAAAAAATTATAAGTCAAATGATACTCCAATTATAGATAACAATCCCATACACTACATAGAAGTTACGGTTCAAGGAAAACAAGATGGGTATGGATCTATAGATGTATCTTATTTGGTAAACAATGCTGGATGGTCTCCTATGTATGATATTAGAGTAGAAAATACAAGTAAGCCAGTTGGTATAACAATGAAAGCGAATGTGTACCAGAATACAGGAGAAGAATGGAGTGATGTTAACCTTACATTATCGACCAATAATCCGTTTAGAAATAAAGTAAAACCAGAATTAAGTGTATGGTATCTGAATTATTATAACCCTAATAGAGGATATTATGATAATCTTAGTAAATCAAAACGATCTAAGGCTGCAACTAGTGCTAAAGATTATCAAATGGAAATAGAGGAGAGTGATGATGCAGCTGGAGCATACCCAGGATCAACAACAACAGCAGTTACTTCGTTAGATTATACGGTTAAAACGGATATGATGGCCAATGCAGAGTATAAAATATCATTGCCTTATACTGTAGAGTCGAATAATCAAGCGCACATGGTAGCTGTTACTACTCATAGTATAAAGAGTAAATATTATCATTATTTAGTTCCAAAATATGATAGAGAAGCTTATATAATTGCAAAACTTACCGACTGGGAGGATCTAAATTTATTACCTTCTAAAGCTAATATTTTTTATGACGGAAGTTATATAGGTGAAACAAGAATTAACCCAACAGCAAATGACACCCTAAATGTATCTTTAGGAAATGATCCTAGTGTTGTGGTGAAAATGCAAAAGAACAAGGATAAAACAAAAGATAAAATTTTCACTAATCAAAAAGAAAAAACAGTTTCTTATGATTTAAAAATCAAGAATAATTCATTAAATACGATCAATATAGTAGTAGAAGATCATATTCCTGTATCTAATGATGAATCTATTAAAATTGAAATGGAGAATAAATCTGGAGGTAAGTTAGAAAAAGAAAAAGGAATGTTAACATGGGAATTTAGAATGAAGGCAAAAGGATCTAAAAAAATAAATTATACCTATAGAGTTAAGTATGATAAGGAAAAAAATCTTAATCTGAGTTCATTGTAAATTTCAAAAAATAAGAATAATAACAAATGTTAAAAAACACGGTTAGATTTAATTTAACTGTGTTTTTTTGTTCACGAGCACAAAATTTATTAAAATGAAGTTATATTTGTGATTATGAATAAAACAGAGGCTAAAATTCTAGATAATGCGCTAGAATTATACAATACTAAAGGAATTGATTCAATAACAGTTAGGCATATAGCCGATCATATAGGGATAAGGCACAGTAATATCACATATTATTTCCCTAAAAAGGATGATATAATAGATGTATTGTATCATAAAATGCAAGGAGAAATTGATGAGATAATAGAAAAATTTGAACCATCTGACCATAAAGATTTTGACCTGTCATTATTTGCTGATAGTTTTGATGTATTGTATAGCTATAGATTTGTACATATTAATCATGCAGAAATTTTTAAAAGAGTACCAGAATTAAAAGAAATATACAAGCACAATAAAGAAAAAAGGTACCATAAGTTTAAGTCAATTGCTAATGATCTTCAAAAGTCTGGGATATTAAAAGATGAAGCTAAGCCTGAGCAACTAGATTTAGTTATATATAATATTGTACTTACAACAGACTTTTGGATAGTATATGCCGATTTAAATGAGTCAGGAGGAAAAGAAGAACAAAAGAAATTTTTCTTGAGACTTATTTTAAATGCATTTTTCCCTGTTGTAACTGATAAAGGGAAGAAAATGTTAGATGATGTGTTTAAAAAACTCTAACGATTAGATAATAGTTTATATTAAATGAGGTTAGGATTTCCTAACCTCATTTTTTTGTATATTTAGGAACGTAGTTAAGTAATAGTATACAATATGTTTCAAATCGGATTAGGTAAAGAAGAAATAGCGTTTCCAATAATACCAGTAGCCATGTTGGGTCATGGAAACTGGGACAATAGAGTGTCAGGAAAAAAAACTCCTCTATATGTAAGATCTTTTGTGGTTAAATTGCCTAATAAGTTACTTGTTTTTTCAAATGCTGAAATAGGGAGCATCATGCCTGCATTAAGAAAAGAAGTATTGAAACAATTAGCTCAATTAGAAAAAAAATATAATGTAAATGAAGCTGAGCTTATGTTAACTGCTCAACATACCCATTCTGCCCCAGGAGGTTTTTCACATTATCCTTTTTATACATTTACAACACCAGGTTT
This sequence comes from Flavobacteriales bacterium, assembly GCA_020630395.1. GTDB lineage: Bacteria > Bacteroidota > Bacteroidia > Flavobacteriales_D > CAJJDF01 > CATLPG01. Next base: position 13,514 of record JAHDBM010000044.1, on the reverse strand, counting down.
TAGAAAAGAGATATTCGAGTGTTATGTTAAAGCCATAGTTAATAGTATAGTGGAAGCTATAGATAATCTACAAGAAGGAACAATACATTTTTCAACTGGAAAGTTTAAAGATAATGTAGGAGTTGCTTGGAATAGATCCATAACAGCCTACAATGAAAATAAAGATATAGATAAAGTTAATGTAGATAAAGATGAACACTTAGCAGTAGATAGAAATATGTATTTATTATCTTTTAAAGATGCTAAAGGAGAATGTATTGGTTCTGCTAATTGGTTTGGAGTACATACAACATCAATCGGAAATAAAAACACTGAAGTTTCTTTTGATAATAAAGGCTATGCAGCTAAGTTTTTAGATGAAAATAATAAAGGAATTAATTTATTTGCTCAAGGAAAAGCTGGTGATATATCTCCTCATTTTCATGGAGATAAACAATTTAAAATAAGACAAGAAAATTTCAAAAAAGGAGATCATTTACATGCTGAACATAATGGACGGCTACAATTTGAAAAGGCTAAAGAAATTTTAGCAAAAGATAATAGTAAAGTAATTGAAGGAGAGATAAGAAGTAATATTAGTTATGATAATTACAGTAACTTAAAAGTCGATCCTCAGTTTAGTGACGGTAAAGATGTCTCTACAGGCAATCCATGTTTTGGGTTAGCTTTTTTTAAAGGTGCAAGGGTAGATGGGCCAGGTATTTCGCATTCAATGGCGGGTATATTATCTAAAATCAATAAAGTCGTTAATAAAAAGCAAAAAGCGTTAAAAAGTACTCATGGTAATAAAGAAGTTATACTTGATGCCGAAGAAAAAAACATGTTTGGTTTAAAGAAGATGAATGTTGTTCCTAATTTTGTTGATCCTCAAATAAAGGAAATGAACAAGCAAGCCAAGCTTAAAGCATTAGAAGAGCACAGTTTAATTCCTACGATACTGCCTGTTCAATTATTCGTGTTAGGAAATATAGCGATAATTGGTTTTCCTGGAGAAATTACCACAGTAGCAGGATATAGAGTAGAAGCTTTAGTAAAAGATCAGTTAAAAGAAATCGGAGTAGAACATGTTCTACTTTCATCCTATGCTAACTCATACATGGGATATGTTACCACTCCCGAAGAATATGATTTACAACTATACGAAGGAGGACATACACTTTTTGGTAAATGGACATTGGCAGCTTTTCAAACAAAAATTAAGGCATTATGTATAGCAATAAAAAATAATGAAAAGCCAGATTTAACAGTCTGCCCACCAGATTTTTCTGAAAAAGAATTAGCATTGAGAACATATTAACGTAAAGACTTTTAAGATTAGTAATGGATTTTAGAACAACTTTAAAACCTAAAAAGTCAAGTTTTACAATAAATCATGAGCAAGAAATATTGATGTATGGGTCATGTTTTAGTCAAAACATAGGGTTAAAATTACTAGATCATCAATTTAGAGTTAATATAAACCCTCATGGTGTTTTGTTTAATCCCTTATCAATAGCTCAAGGATTAAATGATGTAATTACAAGAAAAGAATATACATTGTCTGATTTAAATAAAAAAGATGACGTTTATTTTAGTTATCATCATCATTCATCTTTTTCTGGAATTAATGATGAAGAAGTTTTAATATCGATTAATCAAAAAATAAAAGAAGCTCATAAGAAATTACCATATACCAGCACATTAATTATTACGTTTGGTACAGCATGGGTTTTTGAAAAAAGTGAAGATCAAAAAGTCGTAGCCAATTGTCATAAGGTTCCAGCTACTAATTTTAATAAGAGATTATTAACCATTCTCGAAATTACCAATGAGTATAAAGAACTGATTAAAAAAATAGAAAATATCTCATCTAATATTCAGGTATTATTTACAGTTAGTCCAGTACGACATATTAAAAATGGAATTATAGAGGATAAAAGAAGTAAAAGCATATTATTAGAATCAATACATCAACTTGTTGAAGAACACGATCATTGCAGTTATTTCCCATCTTATGAAATTGTAATGGATGATTTAAGGGATTATCGATTTTATGAATCAGATATGCTTCATCCAACTCAGCAAGCAGTAGATTACATTTGGAGATTTTTTGCTGATACTCATTTTACTGAGCAAACAATTTTGATAAACAAACAAATTTTTTCGTTAAAAAAATCATTAGCACATAAGTCTTTAATTAAAGGGACAAAAGCTAATCAAGAGTTCTCGAGAAAAACCATTCAGAAGGTCAATGATTTTAATGAAGCAAATAATCAGCTTATCCCTATTAAAATTAATTGAATAACAACCTTTTTTTTATTACCTTTGCCGAGCAATGATCGTATCAGTCTGTCGATCTAGTTTAACAAACTCTCACAAAAATGACTGTAGTGAGATACAAATTTTCAAGTATGTCAGAAAATACTGAAGAAAAAAAGTCAGTTGAAGAAACAGCTGCAAATCAAGAAGCGCAAGTTGAAGCGCAAACTCCAGAAACTAAAGAAGAAGTAAAAGAAACAGTTGAAGAAACTGCTGCTGAGGTAGTAGAAACTACTCCTGAGGTTGTTGCTGAAGCAAAAGTGGAAGAGGAAGAAATTAAAGTAGATGAGTTAAAAGAAGCTCCTACTTATGATTTAGAAAACTTTGATTGGGATGATTATGAAGCTGGAGCTAATTACACTTCAGATGAAGTAGAAGATCTTAAGAAAAAGTATGATGGTACAATTAAACCAATTGCTGAAAAAGAATTAGTAAGTGGTGTTGTTCAAAGAATTACCGAAAGAGAAGCTGTAGTAAATATTGGCTACAAATCTGAAGGTGTTGTACCATTAAACGAATTTAGATACAATCCAGATCTTAAAGAAGGAGATCAAGTTGATCTATTCATTGAAAAATTAGAAAACAAAACAGGACAATTAGAAGTTTCTCATAAAATTGCAAGAGTTCATAGAGCATGGCAAAGAGTTAACGAATGTCTTGAGACTGGTGAAATCATTACTGGGCATGTTAAGTCTAGAACTAAAGGTGGTTTAATTGCTGATGTATTCGGAATTGAAGCATTCTTACCAGGTTCTCAAATTGATGTTAAGCCAATTAGAGATTATGATGTATATGTTGGTAAAAACATGGAATTCAAGGTTGTAAAAATTAACCATGAGTTTAAAAATGTTGTTGTTTCTCACAAAGCACTTATTGAAGCTGAGCTTGAAGAGCAAAAGAAACAAATTATGTCTGGTTTAGAGAACGGTCAAGTACTACAAGGTATCGTTAAAAACATTACTTCTTATGGAGTATTTGTTGATCTTGGAGGTGTTGATGGATTAATCCACATTACTGATCTTTCTTGGAAAAGAGTTAAGCATCCAGAAGAAATCGTTACACTTGATGAGAAAATCAATGTAGTAATTCTTGATTTTGATGATGATAAGAAAAGAATTGCACTTGGACTTAAACAATTAGAAGCTCATCCATGGGATTCTCTTGATGAAAAAGTTGCAGTTGGTGATAAAGTGAAAGGAAAAGTTGTAGTTGTTGCAGATTATGGTGCATTCGTAGAAATTAATGATGGAGTTGAAGGACTAATTCACGTTTCTGAAATGTCTTGGTCTCAACACCTAAGAACAGCTCAAGATTTCTTATCAGTAGGTGATGAAGTTGAAGCAGTTGTATTAACATTAGATAGAGAAGAAAGAAAAATGTCTCTAGGGTTAAAACAATTAACTCCAGATCCATGGGAAAATATTGAAACTAAATATGCAGTTGGTTCTAAGCATAAATCAACTGTAAGAAACTTTACAAACTTTGGAGTTTTTGTTGAGTTAGAGCCAGGTATTGATGGTTTAATTCACGTATCAGATCTTTCTTGGAGTAAGAAAGTGAAGCATCCATCAGAATTCTGTAATGTAGGTGACGAAATGGAAGTAGTTGTTCTTGAATTAGATAAAGAGAGTAGAAAACTTGCTTTAGGTCACAAACAATTAGAAGAAAACCCATGGGATGTTTTCGAATCAGTATTTACTGAAGGATCTGTTCACCAAGGAACAATCATTAAAATTGAAAATAAAGCAGCAGCTATCGTTTCACTTCCTTACGGAGTTGAAGGATATGCACCTGCAAGACACTTAAAGAAAGAAGATGGTTCTAAAGCAAAAGTGGATGATGTATTAGATTTTTCTATTTTAGAATTTGATAAAAACTCTAAAAAGATTATCGTATCACATACTAAAACATTTGATGCTGATATTGAAACTAGTTCTAATAGCGGTTCTAAAGGAGGATCAGGTAAGAGCAATGCAGTTAACAAAGTTAATGCAAACTCAAACAAAGCTACTTTAGGAGATTTAGGAGCACTTTCTGATCTTAAGAATAAATTAGAAGGAAACGACTAATTAACATACAATAACTTAATAATTTAAACTCCTTGGAAATTTTTTCAAGGAGTTTTTTATTACCTTCACTTAGCCAAATAAAAATGGTTTAACTATATATGTATTTTCTATTCCATGAATAAAGAAGTTAGAGAAATACTGAATAAAAACGAGTTTAATATTTTAATCGCTCGATTAGCCCGTCAAATTTGCGAAAATCATGATGATTTTAAATCATCTGTTTTAATAGGAATTCAGCCTAGAGGTACTGCTTTGGCTAAATTACTAAAACAGGAATTAGAATGTTTGTTAAAGCAAGAAATTACAGCAGGTGTAATAGATACTACCTTCTATAGAGATGATTTTAGAAGAAATGATAAGCCGCTATTACCTAGCGTTACTAATTTAGATTTTTCAATAGAAGATAAAAAAGTTGTATTGGTAGATGATGTATTATTTACTGGTAGAACAATAAGAGCAGCTATGGATGCACTGTTGGCTTATGGTAGGCCTTCAAGCATAGAACTTTTAGTATTAATAGATAGAAGATTTAGTAGAAATTTACCTATTCAAGCAAATTACATAGGCAAACATATTGATACGCTTTCGAGTGAACGAGTCGATTTTATTTGGGATGAACAAGAAGCATTTGATAAAGTTATTTTAAGAAAAAATGAATAAACTTAGCGTCAATCATTTATTAGGAATAGAACACTTAACTGAGGAAGATATTCAGCTTATTTTTACTGTAGCCGATAATTTTAAGCAAATAATAAACAGACCAATAAAGAAAGTCCCTTCTTTAAGAGACATAACAATAGCTAATTTGTTTTTTGAAAACTCTACAAGAACAAAATTATCTTTCGAACTTGCTGAGAAAAGACTTTCGGCAGATGTTGTTAATTTTTCTGCAAGTAATTCGAGTGTAAAAAAAGGAGAAACATTAATTGATACCGTTAATAATATATTGGCCATGAAGGTTGATATGGTTGTTATGCGTCATCCTACTCCAGGAGCTCATGAGTTTTTATCTAGGCATATTGATGCAAACATTATTAATGCTGGAGATGGAACACACGAACACCCTACTCAAGCATTATTAGATGCTTATACAATTAGAGAAAAGCATGGAGATTTAGCAGGTAAAAAAGTAGTTATTGTTGGAGATATTTTACATTCTCGAGTAGCTTTGTCAAACATATACTGTTTGCAAAAATTAGGAGCTATAGTTAAAGTATGCGGACCATTAACTTTAATACCTAAACATATTAAAGAACTAGGGGTCGAGGTAGAAGTGGATATTAAAAAAGCATTAGAATGGTGTGATGTAGCTAATCTACTTAGAATTCAATTAGAAAGACAAGACACTAAGTTTTTTCCATCTATAAGAGAATATAGTTTAAAATATGGAATTACGATTGAATTATTAAATGAAATTAATAAAGAAATTACAATCCTTCATCCAGGACCAATTAATAGAGGGGTTGAGATATCAAGTGAAGTAGCAGACGCTAAAGATTCAGTAATTTTAAACCAAGTAGAAAATGGAGTAGCTATTAGAATGGCAGTAATATATCTATTAGCATCATCTATCAAATAGGTGATTTTCGTTTGAAAAGTGAAAAAAAAAGACTAAATTGGTATTATTATTGTAGTACAGAAACAATATAATTTTAAAACAAAACTCATAAAAATGAGCATGTTAACTGAAGAAAAAGAAAGATATACGATACTAAAACTACAAGAAGAAAAGCTTGATAGTATTGTAGCACCTGATGTAAAGGCGCAAGTTGTGTTGTTAAACAAAAACAATCAAGCAAATTTAATTATTGATCTTTCTGAGGTTAAATACTGTGATTCTTCTGGTTTAAGTGCTTTACTAGTTGCCAATAGAGGAACTAGAGATTTAGATGGAGCATTTGTGTTATGTGGATTGCAACCAATGGTTGAAAAATTAGTATCCATATCTCAATTAGATAAAGTGTTTAACATTACACCAACTCTTAGCGAAGCAGAGGATATGATAATGATGGAAATAATAGAAAAAGAACTTTAATATAAAAACATGAAAAAACGATTACTAACATTAAGTATATTATTATTTGGAGGTTTGGGCACAGTATTGGCTCAAGACTGTAATATTGATGTTGCAGCTCTTAATAATTACTTGTCAAACAAAGGGTTAAGTTGGGGGTCTAGACCAGATACTACAGACAATCTTCCAGCCGCAGCTATTAACATGGTTTACGATCAAACGATTGAAATTAAATGGCCTCAAGACGTAAAAGGTTTTGATTCTACTCAAGGCGCAATTCCATATAATACAGTTGAAATTACTGATGTTATAGGTTTACCAACTGGTATGACGTTTACATCTCCATCATCTACTACAGATGATATATATTGTGCGGGTACTGGTGGTGGGCCAGTTTCAAGTTGTAAATGGAATGACGCACAGTATGGATGTATAAGAATTAATGGAACACCAACAGCACTAGGTACTTATCCAATAAGAGTTGTGTTAAATGTGAATATTCCTTTAGTTGGTGATAGAGGAGGTAATTTTGACGGATTTACTATAATTGTAACACCTGTAGGAGTTGATATTATTCAAGATGGAGATCAAGTTGAATTAAAGCAAAATGTTCCTAATCCTTTTGATCATGTAACAAATATTAAATTCAATACAGAAACTTCTGTAGATGCTGAGTTTTATGTAATGAATTTACTAGGTGAAATGGTGCATACTCAAAAATTAAAATCTAATGTTGGAGAGAATAACATTAAATTTGATGGTTCTGATCTTAATGAAGGTATATACATGTATACTCTTCAGGTTGGAGAAAAGAAAATAACTAAAAGAATGGTTATTAGTAAATAATGATTTAATAATGCTAAAGCCTCTCAATTGAGAGGCTTTTTTTTTGCTTTTTTTTATGATATTAATTGCAGATAGTGGAAGTACTAAAACGGATTGGAGATTGATAAACGGAGAAAATATAACTCAATTTTCTACAATAGGATTAAATCCAGTATACCGATCTTCAAGTGAAATAAAAGAAGTGTTAGTTCATGATCTTACACCTAACATAGATAGGTTAAACATTAAAGAAATATACTTTTATGGTGCCGGTTGCATGTCATTTGAAAAAGCTGATAAAATTAAAGAAACCTTAAATGGTATATTTGTAAATAGTAAAGTAAATGTGTCTAGTGATATTCTTGCGGCTGCTAGAGCTGCTGCTAGCAATAAAGAAGCAATAGTAGCAATATTAGGAACCGGAGCTAATATATGTCATTATAACGGAAAACAAATAACTGAAACACGTTCTGGATTAGGTTATATATTAGGAGATGAAGGAAGTGGAGCTGTAATAGGTAAAGAATTTATTAAATCGTATTTAAATAAAGATTTTTCTGATGAATTGAATAAAAGAATTTTCAAAAAAATTAAGTTAACCAAAAAAGAAATAATTGACTTAACATATAATCAAGAGAGTCCCAATTTATTTTTTGCTCAATATAGTAAGTATGTTTTTCAATTGAGAAAAGAACCAATAATATCAGAATTAATAGTGAGATGTTTTACAGATTTTTTTGAAAAACATGTAATAAAATTTACTGATTATGATAAATTACCATTACACATAGTCGGTTCGGTAGGATTTTATTTTAGCGATTATATAAAAAAAGTGGCGCTTAATTATGGCGTTCATGTCGACACTGTTTTAGAAAAACCAATAGCTGGTTTAACCTTATACCATCTTAATTCTTAAGAAGTGTTACGTGTCCTATTTTTTGAAATGGCTGACCTTTAGAATCATTAAATTGGATAAAATATACATATACTCCCTCTTGTAAAGGTTTACCTTTATAAGTACCATCCCAACCTTCATCAACATTTGTAGTCGTAAAGACTTCTTTATAAATTCTGTTATAAATTGTAAGTGAGTAACTGTCAAAATTTGCAAAACCAATCACTGGTTTAAATATTGGGTTAAATCCATTAACGGTAAATGCATTTGGTACATAAAGTAAATAATCTATTGTTGTACAAGCATTATTCGAGAAACTTTCTTCAGCAAAACCATAGGAGTTTACATTTTCTATAGCTTTTATTTTATAACAAAAACTTCCTTCGGTATCTTGGTTATAAAAATCACCAACATCATCAGTATAAGTTTGAGTCCCTAGAGGAACAGTAGCTATACTAGTATACGGCAAGCTTCCTATTTTTCGGTATACTTCATAAGAATTTGTAGTTCCATCCCAATTATAATAGGTGTCCCAATTAAGTATGTTTGTAAAGGCGTTAGAATTGGCACTAACAGTTAATAATATAGTTTTAGCAATATTAGATGTAGAATCACTTATAGCTCCACAACTATCAAGAGCGATAGCTCTGTAAAAGTAAAAGGTTTCATTTGCTGATACACCATTATCAATAAAACTTGTAATAGGAGGTAGGTATGGAGCAAATCCAATGACATTATAGCTAACCCCATCAGTTGAACGTTCAATTTGATACCCACTAATGCTTGCGTTAGTCTCAGAATAAATTTTTAATTCAATTTGACTATTGTTTTGTACTGTAGCAACTTGTAGATAATTTGTATCAGATATTGCAGGGTAATAGGTGTTAACACAAACTTTATTAGACAAAGCTGTGTCTTTTGCATTATCTGATACTGCTAAAATAACAAAGCAATAGTTAGTGTTTGGTAAAACATTGTTTACAGCAAAGTTGGTTGTGCTTCCATTAGTCACTCCTTCTAAAATAGTAACTCCATTTATAACGCTATATACTTTGTAGTTTCCTACACCACTGTCCCAGTCTTCATAAGGTGTCCAGTTTAAATTAATTGATTTATTACAAACATTATATTGCTCTGTAAGATACATAGAGCAGTGTGGTGTGCCCATAGCGCTAGTATTAGGGTTTAATGGAACCCCAGACCAACAGGTGTCATGAGCAGCAATACCATAACATTCTGGATTAAAATTAGGAGTAGAAGAATGATCATTATAACAAAAAGAATCTGTAGCAAAAATAGTATCTTGAGGCACCCAATTAGATCCAATTTGCTTAAGTACAATGTATCCTTCAGCATCATTTGGTGTAGTAGGGTACCAACATATTCTGGTAAATCCACCTGCAGTATCTACTGTAACATGTCTTATAACAGGAGGCTTAGGAGCTAATTTGTCTTCAAATCTATCCCCTTTAACATTAGATAAAGAAGAGCATCCCAAATCATCAATAGATACCCTGTACCATACAGAATCATCACATACTGTTATAGTATCTCTGTAATATTCATTACCATAAGGTACAGAATCAATAAATGTAAAAGTACCTTTAGGATATTCTCTAAAAATCTTGTACCAACCGCTAGAAGAAGATGAATTTGTTGGACTAAATACTGGATTCCACTGAAGTATAGCTTCCCCATTGTTTGGGTTATTAATATTAAGTAGTATTGAACTTACTGTGTCTGCAAAATTAACAATTCCACATGCTGATTTGGTTCCAATTATATATTCCCATTTATCAGTTTGACCATTAGCACCAAAATGTAGAAAGCCATTAGCAAAAACATTTGGTAGTGAAGCAATTAAAGAGAATGGGTTAGCGCCAGTCCGGCCATATATTTCATATTCTTGAAAAGAATTATCTGGATCATTAATTGACTCCCATGTAATTCTAATAGCGCCACTAGCTAATACAGAGACACAGTTAATTTTTGGTGGTGGTAAACTAGATGACGGAACAACTGTTATAGAAACAGTATGATATTTTGTAGCTGGTGCTGGGCAAAAATCATCTTTTACTTTAAATACAAATTTATAAGTACTAGATTGTCCACAACCAAACGAATTGTTTCCAGCTAAATGATCACAAGTTGTTTGCCATTGAAAATTAGTTGTTGCAGTTGGAGCACCACTAATCGGAGGAGTAAAAGAAAGTGTAGCACAAGGTGGATTCTCACAACCAGTATTCGCATCAATATAATTAGTTCCAAATTGAGAGCCAGTAGCAGTAATCTCAACTGTTTGATCTGTTCCATCTTGTAATTTATCAAAATCACTTGCTTCAAAATCAAAATTAACAATCGTGCCAACCACTACTGTATCACTATAAGTTGTATTAGTATTGAGAGGAGGTATAGCAACAGGAGGATTGTTAGGACTACAGTTTACGATAATAACTTGCATTTCCCTATATACTTCTGCAATTAAAACATTACACCTGTAAGATTGAACTCGAACTACAATTGCAAAACTACCTAAAGTAGAAGATTGAAAACTAATCTCACCTGTTTCAGGATTTATGGAGGCTGGTATATTGCTTGCGTTTTGAGTTGTACTAGGTAATGGAGAATTAACATTATATCCTGTAGTGTAGTTTAGTATTGCGGGGTCAGCTGGAGGATTGTAACTTGTTATAATGCGATCCAAAGGCTGTCCAAATGAAAACACTAATGAATCAAAATCTGGATCAAACGCATTGGGACTGTATGTGAATGAATTACCAGCACAAATTATGGATGATGGAGATTCGATAAACTGAGGAGAAGAGTCAAAACAAGGATTTGCATTATTAGCTCCATTAGCATACATAATTGCTCTTAATGTAATGCCCTTTGTGCTTGGATTAACTAAATTAGTGATACTTGGATTTCGTGTTAAATTATCCCATGTAAATACCCAGCCTTGTGCAGGAGGTGTTCCGGCTAATGTAATGGGGGCTGATGTATACACATATTCTTGTGCTGCGCCAATAACAGGATTACTAGTACATGATATTGGTGTTGGTCCACCTGGAACTTGTTTACATACTGGAGAAACTTCGTTAGTAATAAGGTGACTTACAGCTATTGTTGATACACTAGGGTGTCCCCAAACCCTTATGTTTTGTCCAACTAAGGGAGCAGGAGGGCCACTACAGTCTCTGTGTATCTTCAGTGTAAATATATAGTTGCCAGTTCCATCACACATCCAAGTAATCTCTCCTCCCATCCAATGATTAGAGAATATATTACCAGTTGCAATAAAAAAAAGCAATAGTAGCGATATGTTTTTTAGGCTTTTCAACTCTTGTACTCCTTTATTAAGAACGTTTAAAATTACGAAAAGGTTGTGTGATATGTAAACAAAAAGAGCCTTCATTTCTGAAGGCTCTTAAATTAAAATTGATGTTTTTTTAACTATTGAATAATCAGCTTTTTAGTGCTAACAATATTATTAGCTTTAGCCTTAACAATAAATGTACCTTTAGGTAAATTAGACAAGTCCATCACTTTAGAAGATTTACCAGTTTTATTCTCATTTGCAGAATAAACAACTTGACCAACCATATTAAGTACTTCTATTGAAAATGCTTCATTAGTTTTGTTATTGTATGATAACGTAACTAAGCCATTAGATGGGTTTGGTGAAACTGTAAAAGGAACCAATTCATTTTCGTTTTCAGTTACAGATGCATTACCAACAATATCTTGCCATTCTGATTGGAGGATCTCTCTAGTGGTCATATCTTGTACAAAAATAACAACTTTTAAATCGCTTACTTCTTCAATATTTGTAGCAGCAAGATTAGATGTTTTATTAACAGTTGTATTGGTATTTGCTGATAAAGAAGTCATATTGTTACCATTTTCGTTTGGTATCATATCCATCATTACGTCAAAAAATTCAGTCTCACCATTTGATCCTACATTACCAGTAGTTTTTTTCTCGATAACGACTACATGATATTTGATATTACCACTAAGGTTTGTTAATGGTGTTATATCAGCTTTAATGGTAGCGATATTTCCAGAATAAGATGCTTGAGTAATATCTATAGATACAAAAGAAGGTTTTGATTGATAACTATTAAAAATACCAGTTGTCATAGAGGCAGCATTTTGATCCCAACCTCCATCAATTTCCATTCTAGGAATTGAATTAACACCATAAAAACCTCTTCTGTTTACACTTTCTGTAGTTTGATATATATCACCAGATCCAGGGAAGTTTTGTTGGTATTTTATTGTTGTATAATTTGAAATAGCTGGTATAATAGTTCCATCTAAATGAGCATTACCTGGAGCACATGGTCCACAAGTAGACGAAGTAAACACCTCCATTAATGTTTTTCTAACAGCAAATGTATCAACAACTTCTACAGTGTAAGTGTATTTGTCATTTGCAGGAACTAAATCTGCATTTCCATTAATATTAGAAGCCCATGTTTCAATTGAGTAAGTTCCGGCTGAACCTGGATTCCATTGTGTAGGATGGGTAAAGTTAACAGTAGCTCCAGTTGCAATTGATGCAGAAATATTTGCTGTAACAGTTGCGCCTCCGTTTACTTTGTAATTCATGTCATATGAAGTAACAGTAGAAGATCCTAGGTTTTTTACTTCTCCAGTAATAGAAAAAGGAGCTGATCCAGTAATTAAGTATGGTGCTACAGTGCTTGAAACAGTTGACATATCATAAGCAGGTCTTGTTCCAGGAATGTATTCATAATAAACATTGTCAGCATCAGTTGGGTCACCAGCAGCTTGAGAAGAAACATTAGGAGATCCAGCAACAGCATAAGCAGTTGAACTATTTATTTGAATTCCTAAAGACATTCCAGTAATAGTAGCTGCATGTCTTTGATCTACGATATAAATTCTATTAGATGTCTCTTCTAAAACAATTGACCAATATGTCCAGTTTGCACCTTTTGTATATGATGTAAAGAAAATCCATGTTTGTCTATTTGGAGCAGATCCAAAAGTTTTGGTCATAATATTGTCATTAGTACCAGATCCTTGAATACCTAATACACAAACTGAATTGTCAGGAATTGAGGCTGATGGCAAAGCAGTAGAACCATAAGCTGGAACAGCTGCAGCACCAGTAGTAAAAGTTAAAACACCAGAAGATGATACTTTATAACTTGTAACAGCAGATCCATTAAAATCAAAAGAAAATGGAATAGTTTGGTTAGGAGACCAAGCAGGAGATGCATTACTTCCTGATAAAATTTGAGTCCATCCAGCTGCAAGACCACTACCATTAGGGTATTCAGTGTCATCAGAGTTTAATCCTCCAGGATTGTCACCAATAGATACTTGGTTGTAATAATACTGAGAAAAACTAAAACTAGCAGTAGCTAGTAAAGTGATTGAG
>JAHDBM010000118.1 GCA_020630395.1 Flavobacteriales bacterium | reverse complement strand
CCCATCATAAAAGTGGCATAACCACCATCTGCAGGCATAAATTCGGCTACACCATCTACAACTGATCGTGTACTTTCACTATACATTAATCCATAAAAAGCTCCATCTAATAAATTACCTATTGCTCCAGCCAATATTAAGGCTACAGCTGTAAGCAACCCTTTATGCGCATTTTTGGCTAATAATTTTTTTACATAATATATGATGCCAAAAATGGCAAAAAATCTAAGTATACTAAGTGAAATTTTAGCAACCTCAGGTTTTAACCATGGTATTTGACTTCCAAAAGCCATTCCTGGGTTTTCTACAAAAAGTATACGCATAAAACCAAGATCAAGTCCTTCTTGCCCTAAATGCATAGTAGACTTTACGTATAGTTTAAGCGCTTGGTCTATAAATAAAACCAATAAAGTAGTGAATAAAACTCTTTTCAAAATAAGTTTTTGCTTACGATTGCATATTTTTTGCTTCGATACTTAATGTAGCATGAGGCACCAACATTAATCTTTTCTTATTGATTAATTTACCTGTAACTCTACATACTCCATATGTTTTATTTTCAATACGGATTAAAGCGTTTTCTAAATTCTTTATAAATTTTTCTTGTCGTGATGCCTTTTGAGCATTCATTTCTCTTGCAAGCGTTTCAGCTCCATCCTCCATCATATTAAAGGTTCTTCCTGTATCATCAGTACCGTGATCGTCTTTATGAGACAATTCACCTGTAAGTAAATCTAAATCTATCTTAGCTTCTTTAATCTTATTTTGAATAACTTCTTTAAACTCATTCAATTCTTCATCAGAAAATCTTGTTTTTTCTTTCTTATCTGCCATCTTAATTCAATTTTTCAACTGCCACAAATATAGAAATATCTTTGTCAAATTCGACTAGTGTACTTTTATTTTCATCTAGCTCATTTACAAAGGCTATATCCTTGGCTAATGTTTCTGTGCAAATGTAATTTTTATTGTTTTCTATTGCACTGTTTAATTCTTGAGAACCTTTTATTTTAATATTTATTTTATCCGTTACATCAAAATCACTGTCTTTTCGTAAATTTTGTATACGATTCACCAATTCTCTCGACATTCCTTCTTCTTTCAATTCTTCGGTAATGGTAACGTCTAGCGCCACTGTAACGCCTCCTTGAGTTGTTATTAACCAACCCGGAATATCATCAGTTGCGATTACAAAATCATTTAAATCTAATTCAATTTCATCTCCATTAATTTCACCCTTCCAACCATTTTGCTTTTCTATTTCAGCAATTTCATCATTACCCCAGCTATTAACAAGTCCAGCAATTGCTTTCATCTGCTTACCATATTTAGGTCCAATCGTTTTAAAATTAGGCTTGATTTTTTTAACCAAAACACCCGAAGTATCTTTTAAAACCTGAAGTTCTTTAACATTAACTTCATTCAAGATCAAGTCCTTAACATCATGTAATTGACGTTCGAAAGTCTCATTTAATACAGGAACCATTATTTTTTGCAAAGGTTGACGAACTTTTAACTTATTCGTTTGCCTTAAGCTTAATACCATTGAAGATACTTGCTGAGCAATCGCTACTTTTTGTTCCAGTTCTTTATTAATTAAAGATTCATTCACTTTAGGGTAAAAACTTAAATGAACTGATTCAACTTTTTCCTTTCCAGAAACAGCATTTAAATCACTAAATAATTGATCCGTAAAGAATGGAGCAATTGGTGAAGCTAACTGAGCTACTTTCTCTAAACAAGTATACAAGGTTTGATAAGCAGATATTTTATCTTCTGAATAAGCTCCTTTCCAAAATCGTCTTCTACATAATCTAACATACCAATTACTTAATTGATCTATTACAAAATCTTGAATTAATCTACCTGCTTTAGTAGGCTCATAACTTTCGTATGCCTCTTCAACTTCTTTAATCAGTGTATTTAACTTCGATAATACCCACTGATCAATTTCTGGACGATTTTCTACTTCAGACTCTTCATAACTAAACTCATCAATATTAGCATATAATGCAAAGAAAGAATAGGTATTGTAAAGCGTTCCAAAGAATTTTCTTTGAACTTCTTTTATTCCTTCTAAATCAAATTTAAGGTTATCCCAAGGCTGTGCATTGGTAATCATATACCACCTAGTAGCATCCGCACCATACTCGCCTAATGTTTTAAAGGGATCAATACCATTACCTAATCGTTTAGACATTTTTTGTCCATTCTTATCTAAAACAAGTCCATTAGAAATTACGTTTTTATAAGCTACTCGATCGAAACACATAGTTGCAATTGCATGAAGGGTAAAAAACCATCCTCTTGTTTGATCTACCCCTTCGGCAATAAAATCGGCTTGACCCCCAATATTTTCTACTAATCCCTTGTTTTCAAAAGGATAATGCCATTGGGCATAAGGCATAGAACCTGAATCGAACCAAACATCAATTAAGTCAGCTTCACGGCTCATTGGTTTGCCATTAGATGAAACCAATACAATTTTATCAGTAACATGCTTATGTAAATCGAATGAATCGTAATTTTCTTTACTCATATCACCTGAAACAAAATACTTTAAAGGGTTTTCATCCATTAATCCAGCTTTAACAGCCTTATCGCACTCACTTTTTAACTGTTCTACAGATGAAATACATATTTCTTCATCTCCTTCTTCTGTTCTCCAAATCGGAATTGGAATACCCCAATAACGAGAGCGTGACAAATTCCAGTCATTTAGATTCGCTAACCAATTACCAAAACGTCCAGTACCTGTAGATTCTGGTTTCCAGTTAATAGTTTTATTAAGCTCTTGCATACGCTCTTTAACAGCTGTAGACTTAATAAACCAAGAATCTAATGGATAATATAAAACGGGTTTATCTGTTCTCCAACAATGTGGATAACTATGCTCATATTTCTCTACTTTAAACGCTTGATTTTGCTCTTTTAAAAAGATCGAAATTTCAATATCTACTGATTTATCTGGAGCTTCTCCATCTTTATAATATTCATTTTTAACATATTTTCCTGCTAAGTCAGTATCAAGATCATCAATAAACTTACCTTGTAAATTAACTAGAGGAACTGGGTTTCCTTCTTTATTTAATACTAGCATTGGTGGCACACCTGCATCTTTCGCGACTTTAGCATCATCTGCACCAAATGTTGGCGCTATATGCACTATACCTGTACCATCTTCAGTAGTAACAAAGTCTCCTAAAATTACTTTAAATGCTTTATCAGCATCTTCATGAGGAGTTGCCCAAGGCAATAATTGTTCATACATTCTACCTTCTAAATCAGCTCCTTTTAATTTGCCGATAACTTCAAAGGGTATTTTCTTATCTCCCAAGGTATAATCCTCAAAATTTAATCCTTCATTATCTGTTTTAAAATGTTTTCCAACTAAATTCTCAGCTAACACGACTGTAATAGGTAATCCTGTATATTGATTAAATGTTTTAACAATTACATAATCAATCTTTTTACCTACAGCTAGAGCAGTATTAGATGGGAGTGTCCAAGGAGTAGTAGTCCAAGCCAAGAAAAACAAGTCTCCATGTGCTTGTTTGTTATCATCTACATGAGCAAGCACTTTGTCTATACAACATGTTTTAACCTTAAATTGAGCTACAACAGTTGTGTCTTTTACATTTTTATAACATCCTGGTAAATTAAGCTCATGAGAACTTAACCCTGTACCTGCGGCTGGAGAATATGGTTGAATCGTATATCCTTTATACATCAAGTTTTTCTTGTGTATATCTCCTAATAACCACCAAACAGACTCTATATATTTATTTTCATAGGTTACATATGGATCATCCATATCTACCCAATACCCCATTTTCTCTGTAAGATCATTCCAAATATCGGTATAACGCATAACCGACTTTTTACACGCATCATTATATTCGTCTATTGTGATTTTTGTTCCAATATCCTCTTTAGTTATACCCAATTCTTTTTCAACCCCTAATTCAACTGGTAATCCGTGAGTATCCCAACCTGCTTTTCTCTTTACCTGAAACCCTTGTAGAGTTTTATACCTACAAAAAATATCTTTTATAGACCTACCCATAACATGATGGATACCAGGAAGTCCATTAGCAGAAGGAGGGCCTTCAAAAAACACAAAAGGCTTATTGTCATCTCTAGAAGAAATACTCTTTTCAAAAATTTCATTTTCTTCCCATTGCTTCTGCACTTCTTCGCTTACACTAGGTAAATGAAGCCCTTTATATGTTTTATACCCTTTACTCATAGTCATTTTATTGAGTCACAAAGGTACACTTTTAAAAGAATTTGAAAAAGATCAATGTTTGAATTATTTACATCAAAATACATTATACAAAATGTATGTTAATCATTAAAAAACGCATCTTAATCTACATTCTTAATTTTTATCAAAAAAACAGCAACATAATCAAGTTGTTTTCGTAACATATTTAATATGTGACTCTTGAAATTATAAACACACTTTTAAAATGAAAAAACACATACTCATATTAACATCTATCTGGAGATTGGGTAAATAATTCTTCTAACAATGGCTTCCTAAACTCT
>JAHDBM010000117.1 GCA_020630395.1 Flavobacteriales bacterium | reverse complement strand
TTGTGATTCAGCTGGGGTTCGAACCCAGGACCCCATCCTTAAAAGGGATGTGCTCTACCAGCTGAGCTACTGAATCATTGAGCGAGTGCAAATATAAAATCTTGATTTCTTTATCCAAAGAAAATTATTGTTTTTTTTATGGTTTTTTCAATTGAATATTTTGTTATTATTTCACGTCATTGGTTTTCAGCTACTTTTTTATATAAATAAAGGCTCATATTTTTTTCTTTCCAAACTTTAATTCCTTTGTACCTCTCTTTATTTGGTCCTTTATCATTTAATTCTTGATATGATTTTTCGTTAAACTTACAATACAAATAATAATCTGGTACAGTTGGATTATCATAAATAAGTTGATTAGGCAGTTTATTTTTAATCCAACCTTGTCTTGGATCCTCAAAAGCTCCTATTATTGGAAAGTTACCTCCAATTGTTTCATTAGGATATATTATTGATAATAAGTAGTTTACTCCTTTTTTATTTAATTCTATTCTACTAAAACATGTGTAATCACGATCTACTGTTTGAATAAATTGAAAAAATGTAAAATGTAAAGATATACAACAGATTAGATGAATTGAAACTATTAAAAGTAGCTTCTTCAATTTATTACGTTCATATAAATAGGTTATTAATGAAGCAAATAAAATACATAAGACAGGTAATAAATATAATAAATACCTTGCCATACTATAGTTTAATAAAAAGAATCCGAATGTTACGACCACAATTAATACACTTATCAGTAATCCATTATGACTTAGAAGTAGTTTTCTATTTTTCTTAAAGGAAATCCACCATATAAACATGATTAACCAAATAAAACGACCTTGAGATATAAATAAAAAGTAGAAAACAGAGATGAATTTCATAAACATAGAGCCAATTGACCAATTTATTAACTTTATGTGATAAGGATAGAAAAAATAACCTGAATAGATATATTGCAAACTAAAATATCCTATAAAAATCAAAAGTGGATACAGGAATGAGATCAAGTAAAATTTTTTCTGCTTATATGCTATCTTACTAAATCTTAATATTCCATACGCAAGAACTACTCCTGGAATAATTAATGCCGTTTCTTTAGTTAAAATTGCGCAAGTTGAGACTATAATATATCCTGCTAATTTTTGCTTGTAAAGAAAATAAAAGCTCCAAAACATAAACAGTGCTAATAGCATCTCGGGTAAGACCATTGCAGATTGAACATCAAACATGGGTTGAAATAACAACATTATTAACGAAGTAAAGGCAAATAAAAGCTGACTTTTATTTGTTTTAAAAACCTTTTCTCGGAACGCTACATACCATGTGCTCAAAGCCAAGATAATACTAATTATTAAGGATAAGAGGTGACCATGAAAAACGGAAGTGCCAAATAGGTTGAAAAAATGCTTATATATAAAAAAGAATAAAGTTGGATGTCCTCTAACAATATCGCTTGTTTTAGGATTTGGTATAAGGCTTAGGTTTTTATCAACAATTTCTAATGTACCCTTAGAATAAACACCTAACTCATCCCAAGTGTAAGGTAAGAAAAGGTGATTCCATTTATAAATGAAAAAGGCAATACATATTAACAATAAGAGTAAATAATACTTCTTTTTCATTAAGAATAATTATCCGTTAAGCTTAATTACTAGCTCTTTAATGGTTGAAGCCACTTTATCATTAACGGTTACTAAAGGTAATCTTACATTATTATCACAAATAGCTAAGTATTTTAGTGCTTCCTTTACACCTCCTGGATTTCCATCAGCAAAAAGATTTGCTATCAATTCTAATAGCATATAGTGATATTTCCTTGATTCTTCAAAATTCCCATTTAACGCATGTTCTACAATACCTTTAGTTTGTTTAGGGTGAGAATTAGCAACAACAGATATTAAACCATCTGCACCAGCAGCAATCATAGGCAAGGTTAACGGATCATCTCCAGAAATAATTAAAAATCCTTCTGGTTTATCTTTAATCAAATTCATCACTTGATCCATATCTCCACTTGCTTCTTTAATGCCACAAAATGCGTTTGGAAAATCATTTGCTAAACGTAAAGTTGTATGAACACTCATATTAGAAGCAGTTCTCCCTGGTACATTATACAAAATTATTGGTATATTAAAATGCTCTGCAAGTACCTTGTAATGTTGGTATATGCCTTCTTGACTAGGCTTGTTATAATATGGACTAGCAGATAAAATTGCTGTAACACCAGATAGATCAAAGCTATCATAATCTTCTAAAATAGCCTGTGTGTTATTTCCTCCAATTCCCAAAATAATTGGAAGAGCACCATCATTAACTTTTATAACAAAATCAAGGACTTCTTGTTTTTCTATTGCATTTAAAGTAGCTGATTCACCTGTTGTTCCTTGTACAACCAAATAATCAGTTCCTCCATTTATTTGATGTTTAACTAGTTTTTCAAGTCCATCATAATCAACCTCCATGTTTTTTTTAAATGGAGTAACTAATGCAACACCTAATCCTTTTAATTCTGTCATTATGTTTTATTTATACTAGATAAGTAGTGATTTAATTGATTGGTAAATTCCTTTAAACTTGCATGCTCAGGTAAATTAATCATGAAGTCATAAAAATCAATTTCTTCTTCGTTATATCGTCCTATTTTAAGAGATGCAGCTGTATGTACTACCGTGTGTCTTAATGGTATACAATACTCGTCAGTAAGATCAATTAATAAATCGAAATTTGAAGATGTAAATTGATCTACGCTCTCTTTTTTTGGTGTAAAGTTCCAGTTTAAATCTTTTTGATTAATAAACTGATATTTAGAGCCTAAATCTAAAAATGTAGGCGCTACTTTTTCTTCATAAAACCCGAGTGTTTTTATTACTTTAAACCCAACATCTTCTCTTAAGTAGTCAATGAAATTATTGATAAAATACTGATAATCTTTGTCTTTTATTTTGTAAATAATGCCAACAGATTGTGCTTCAGTATAATTTTTAATTTTTGGTTTACGATTATCCTTAGAAAGCTTCTTCGTGATGGAAGATTTCCCTAATTTTTCTCTTATGTTTTTAAATAAAATCAATTTTAATTGTTATGGTACAAAGCTATTCAATCATTTTTAAATACTCTTCCTCTGAAATGATTTTTACTTCATTTTTTTCGGCTTTTTTTAATTTTGCTGGCCCCATCTTATCTCCAGCTAGTAAAAAGCTTGTTTTTGATGAAATGGAACTAGATAGTTTCCCCCCATTAAATTCTACTGATTTTTTTATTTCATCTCTCGAAAAATGAGTGAATACACCAGAAACTACAATTGTTTTTCCCTCTAGTATATTTGAACCACCAGCAACCTCCTCTATCTCCATTTGAAGACCATATTCTGTAAGTCTATTAACAATTTCTTGATTCGTCTCTACTTTAAAATAATCAATTAAACTTTGTCCTATGCGCTCACCAATCTCATCAACCTCTACTAATTCCTCTAGGGACGCAACTTTCAAGTTTTCCATACTTTTAAATGCTTTAGCTAGTTTTTTAGCTACAGTATTCCCTATAAAACGTATACCTAAAGCAAATAATACAGTTTCGAATGGAATGTTTTTAGATTGTGCTATTCCGTCTACAATATTTTGAGCCGATTTTTCAGCCATTCTATCCAAAGGCAATAATTGCTCTTTAGTTAAGAGGTATAAATCAGCAAGGTTATGAATTAATCCATTGTCATATAATAATTCAATAGTTTCTTCTCCTAAACCATCAATATCCATTGCTTTACGAGAAATAAAATGCTGCATTTTTCCTTTTATTTGTGTAGGACACCCAGTCTCGTTTGGACAATAATGATTTGCCTCTCCTTCATTCCTAATTAATTCAGCATTACAATCTGGGCAATTACTTAGGTAAACAACCTGCTTAGCCTCTGCTGATCGCTTATTTACATCAATCCCAACTATTTTAGGAATAATCTCACCACCTTTTTCCACATAAACCGTATCGTGTTCATGAAGGTTTAACTCTTCAATAATATCAGCATTATGTAACGAAGCCCTTTTAACAGTTGTTCCGCCTAATAGCACAGGCTCTAAATTAGCAACAGGAGTAATTGCACCAGTTCTCCCTACTTGATATGTAACTTCATTCAGTAACGTGCTTACACGTTCTGCTTTAAACTTATAGGCTATTGACCATCTTGGCGATTTACTGGTAAAACCAAGTACCTTTTGGTTGTCGTATTCATTAACCTTTATTACCACACCATCAATCTCAAAAGGTAATTTTTTTCTTTCTGTATCCCAATACTCTATAAAACTAAGAATACCATCAATATTGGTCACTTTTTGAATATACCTTTTCTCTACAAAAGGAATCTTAAACCCCCACTCTCCAGCTTTCATTACTAAATCGTAATGGTTGTCTATTGCTATATTGTCTCCATATATCCCATAAAGAAAGCAATCTAGTCCTCTTGAGGCTACCACTCCCGAATCTTGCATTTTTAATGTGCCTGAGGCGGTATTTCTAGGATTAGCAAACAATTGCTCACCTTCTTCTTCTCTTTTCTTGTTTAATTCCTCAAACTTATTTAAAGGATAAAATATCTCTCCTCTTATTTCAAAATCAGCAGGATAATCCCCCGTTAATTTTAACGGTATAGATTTAATGGTTTTTACATTAGCAGATATATCTT
>JAHDBM010000116.1 GCA_020630395.1 Flavobacteriales bacterium | reverse complement strand
AGATATTTTACTTTAAACCATTCTCTATTATGCGCAATTGTTTTTAAGTAGTTATTTGTGTGGTTTTGAACCCTTTCATCTGTTTTATTTTTTCTATTTACAGATGGTTGAGAGTATATATAGGTGTTATAATTTGGATTTATTTTATAGGCATACTCAATAGGACTAAATTGACTTTGATCTGTTTTTAATTGCAGATTTATTGAACTTGCTTTTTGTTGTGAAAAGCTAATAGTTATAGACAAAGAAAAAATGATGTTTATGAAATTATTCATTGGTTTGTTTTAGTTGTTCTCAAGAACAAAGATTATACCAAAATAAAGTATGTTAAAATTCTTTTTTAAATGTAAAGGAGTAAACTTGATCTGCTTGATTTGTTTTAACTACAGCACAATGTGAAACATGTGCAATTTCAAAAGGCTGAGTTATATCAAATGAGATATCATCAATACTAAATACACGATCACAATCTAAATTTCCTTGTGGAGTATGTCTTCGAATTCGATATTCATTATCGGCTAAACCATCCTCTTTAGTAACTGTAAACCAAGTTCCTTCGCCTTGTCCGCTTAACCATTTTGCTTCTTTAGGCACATTTGGATGTTTATCTGCTGGTAGTTCCCTACCTTTTCTTTGTATTGGCATTAGGATGATTTTTTAAGTAAGTACAACTTGTTGTTCTTTTTGGTAAAAACACCATCTTTTAACTCCCAGTAATAACCGTAATCATTAATAATTAACACATTACTAGTTGGACTGGGAGAACCCGTGTAAGGAAATTTAAGTAGTAGTTTTCGTTTTAAGCCAACATCACTAGCTGCAGAAACTTGTGCTACAAAACGAGAACAATTAGTTCCCCCTGGTCTTAAGGGGCCGTAATAAATAGCCTCTTTATTTTGCATGCCTTTTGCTTTTTTCCAAGCTTTTTTAAATGAGGTTATGCGTTTTTGTCCAGCTCTTAATTTTCCTATACCATGAGTGGCAATATTTAAACTTAACTCAATTAGAATTTCTTGTAGATTAACAACTTGATCGTTTTCTATTATAGCTTTAGTATTTACTGTAACATCAGGATCAGTATACTTGTCTCTTACTCGCCCTTTTTGATAAGGTGTATGGTATCTACCAAAATCCATGTAATGAACGTCTCCATTAGAGTGGTCAATAATACACATTGCTGCATGACCAACAGGCCACATATCATTTTTAACAACTCCTACCCATTTCATAGGATAGTCGTACCATTTACCTTCAACAATTGCTCCGGTATCTGGCCAAGCCAATGGTACTATGGTTCCAAAATTACTCAACTACGATTTGTTTTGAAAGACGAAAATAGAGATTTAAGATGGGAAATTTTAATGATTTTGGTTAAGAATAACAAGGGAACAGATAGCAATAAGCATACTGTGATGGTATAATACCATTTAATATCTAATTCGATTGTATACGTTAAACTCCATAATATTCCAGTTAATATAACGACATATAGTAAGAAGGAACCTAACAATTGAATATTAGTTTTTAAATTGAAATAACGTTTTGCTAACCATAACTGTGCAACAGCTGTAGCTGCCTGAGTTATTAAACTTGCAAGTGCCGCACCATATGCTTTGTAAGTTGGTATAAGGATAATATTGAGCACGATATTTAAAACGACACCTGCAAACGCAATTTTATTAAGTGTTTTTAAATTTCCATTTGCAGTTAATAGTGTACCAAAAATATAGGTACAAGAAATAAAGAAAAAGCACATCATAAGGATCCCAAAAACAGATGACGCTTCTCTGTTGTGAAGTAGGTAACGAGCAGCAATTAATTCTTCTTGAAAAAAGAAGCAGATAATAGCAAGGGTAGCCGCACCAGAAAGTAATATTCTTGAAGATACTCCAACTAGAGACTCAACAGATTTTTTGTTTTTTAATAGGTTCGAGAATAAGGGAAGTAATAAAGTGGCAAATAGTAGAGCAAAATTATTAGCTGCTTCAAAAAAGCGAAATCCATTAGCATAAATACCAGCTTGTGTTTTACCATCATCCAACATTCGTTCTAGCATAACACTATCAGCTCGGTAGTATATCGTCATTAACAGAATTAATAAAGCAAATGGTAGACTTTGCTTCAAAATGGTTAGCGAAACTGTTTTTTTAAGTTTTAATTTACTTACTTTTTGTTTTGTTAGTAGGAATAATAAAGCGATTACTAGTGTAATTCCGTAAGCAAACGTTTGTGCATAAATAAACCATTCAATTTTAAAGGGTTCATCTGTTACATTTCCCCACAATAATAATCCACATATAAGAATAAGCAAACCTCTATCTAAAACAGATATTATACTATCTCTTTTAAAGAGTAATAGTCCGCTTAAATTAGAACGGACATATAAAATTAAGGAGGCTAATATTTGATTAATAATTAGCCAGCCTAATAAGAAAAAAGCATAAGCATCATATCCTAAAGCAAAAGCTAACACAAGGGTTACAACAGCATAAAATAGAGAAAGCATTAACCTAAGCCCAATAATATGCCCAAAATATTTTTGAAGTAAAAAATTATGTTGAGCAATGTTTCGGGTATTATAATTGACAATGCCAACATCTAAAATAATATTTAATAGAAAGGAGAAACCTAGTAATGAAAAGTATTCACCATACACAATGGGTCCAACTTCATTTTGAATTCCAGCATCTATACCAAGAATATAAAATGGTTTTACAAGAAAGTTGAGTATGAGTAATAACCCAAGGTTTATGACAAACTTTTTGTTCATATTAAGTCACAAAAATACATTTTTAAGCCTTAATGTTAGGTTTTTCTTTATTAAACCGTGAAATACTAACGAATAAAGCCTACCTTTGCAGTCAAATAAACAACCTTTATGCAAAAATTAAAGAACATTGCAATTATTGCTCACGTAGATCATGGTAAGACAACCTTGGTAGATAAAATGATTTTAGCTGGAAAGCTATTTGCCGATCATGAAAAGCCAGGTGAGTTAATAATGGATAGTAATGATTTAGAAAGAGAAAGAGGAATTACTATTCTTGCTAAGAATGTATCGGTAAATTACAAAGACACTAAAATTAACATTATTGATACTCCTGGTCACAGTGATTTTGGAGGGGAAGTGGAGCGTGTGATGAACATGGCAGATGGTGTATTATTATTAGTAGATGCATTTGAAGGTCCTATGCCACAAACTCGATTCGTATTACAAAAAGCTATCGAAGCTGGATTAAAACCAATTGTTGTAGTAAATAAGGTTGATAAAGAAAATTGTACTCCAGATATTGCTTACGAAGCAGTATTTGATTTGATGTTTAATCTTGGTGCAACAGAAGATCAATTAGATTTTCCAGTTGTATATGGTTCGGCTAAAAATGGCTGGATGAGTTTAGATTGGAAAAAGGAAACAGAAGATATTACGATTTTATTAGATCAAATTTTAGAACATATTCCTTCTCCTAAAGTAGAAGAAGGTACACCTCAAATGTTAATCACTTCTTTAGATTATTCTAAGTATACAGGAAGAATTGCAGTGGGTCGTTTACAAAGAGGTACACTTAAAGAGAACATGCAAGTTTCATTATGTAAGCGTGATGGAAGTATTGTTAAATCTAAAATTAAAGAACTTCATACATTCGAAGGAATGGGCAAAGCAAAAGTACCAGAAGTTAATTGTGGAGATATTTGTGCAGTGGTTGGTGTAGAAGGTTTTGATATTGGAGATACAATTGCAGATGCAGAAAATCCAGAAGCGTTACCAACTATTAAAATAGATGAGCCAACTATGAGTATGTTGTTTACGATTAACAACTCGCCATTTTTTGGTAAAGAAGGAAAATACGTTACTTCTCGTCATATAAAAGATAGATTAGATGCTGAATTAGAAAAAAACTTAGCATTACAAGTTCACGATACAGGTTCTGCAGATTCTTTTATGGTTTTTGGTAGAGGTATACTTCATTTATCTGTTCTTATAGAAACTATGAGAAGAGAAGGTTATGAACTTCAAATTGGTCAGCCACAAGTTATCATTAAAGAGGTTGATGGTGTTAAACATGAGCCAGTTGAGGAATTAACTATTGATTTACCAGAAAATGTTTCGGGTAAAGCTATTGAAATGGTAACACAAAGAAAGGGAGAAATGCTAAGCATGGTTCCTAAGGCTGATAGAGTAGTGTTAGAATTTGTTATTCCATCTAGAGGAATTATTGGATTAAGAAACTACTTACTAACCGCTACAGCTGGAGAAGCAATTATGTCGCACAGGTTTAAAGAGTTTCAGCCATACAAAGGTCCAATTGGCGGAAGACAAAACGGTTCTTTAATTTCTTTAGAAACAGGAAAATCAATTCCGTTTAGTTTAAATAACTTACAAGATAGGGGTAAATTCTTTGTAGATCCTAATGAAGAAATTTATGAAGGACAAGTTATTGGAGAAAACTCTAGAGATAACGATTTAACGGTAAACGTTACTAAGACTAAGAAATTAAGTAATATGCGTTCTTCAGGTGCAGATGATAAAGTAAAATTGGCTCCAGCTATTAAATTTAGTTTAGAAGAAGCCTTAGAATATATTCAAAAAGATGAATATGTTGAGGTTACTCCAAATTCGTTACGTTTACGTAAAATTTTCTTAAAAGAAACCGACAGAAAAAGAAATAAAAACAATGCTGCAATGGCATA